>USDD01000079.1 GCA_900553265.1 uncultured Eubacteriales bacterium | reverse complement strand
GTAGGCGGACAACGAGCCGCCACGCCATGGAAAGAGTCCGGAATGCTAACTTCAACGTTTTTCCCCGCGGCATTGACTGAAACGCCGCACAGTATTCGGACGAAAGACGTGGCAGCGCTCCCCCCTCAGGCGTTTGCCGCGCCGTGAAAACAGCCGGAACGCTGACTTCGACATTTATCCTCACGGTGTTGTAAGACAGGATGGAAGATATGGCGGCGTTCCTGCTCGGCAGGCGTTCAATGCGCCGCCGCGCCGTGGAAAGAGTCCGCCGCATTGAGAGAAACGCAATGTCACAGCGCCCTTGCCGGCAGACTTTTCTCCGCCTTACAAAGGCATTTTCCCGCGCTGTCACAAAAATGCCGACGAGGTTTAACTCCAGAGCGATTTCTGCGGCGGGAGTTTCGACGTAAAATCATTGACAGTGGCAGATATGCCCGCAATTTATCGAAAAAACACGAGCGCCTGAGGAAAAGAAGGTGAAAAAAATGGCGAATTCCCGTTATTCCCGGCGCGCCCGGGCGCGTCGGCAGCGGCAGATGAAAATGGCGGCGATGGCTGCGGCCGCGCTGATCGCGGTGACGCTGATCGTGGTTCTGATTGTGAACGGAACGCGAAAACCCGACCGCACGACGATGACCCAGACGGCGGCGAACGCGACCGCCGCGCCCGAGATCGCGGTCTCGGAGGACGGAACGACGAACGACGGCGTGAACGCGCTTGACGAAACAACCTCCGACGGCATGAACGCGCCCGCATCTGACGCAGTGCCCGCAGACGCGACAACCGCGCCCGACGAAACAATCTCCGACGGCGCGAACGTGTCCACGCCCGACGGAACGACCGCGGACGGCGCCAACGCGCTCTCCCCGGCCGCGGCGACCCTGGACAGCGCCCCCTCCGACGCCATCGCCGCGGCGCGCGCGCTGACCCGGCCCGCGGCCAAGGGCAATAATCTGCCCGTGTTCTCCAAGGCAGACACCCAGGAGAAGATCATCGCCATCACCGTGGACGACTGCTTCCAGGCCGGCAACCTGCGCACCATCGTCCAGACCGCTATCGACAACGGCGCAAAGCTGACCATCTTCCCCATCGGCGAGGTGGCGCTGCGCGAAAAGCAGACGGAAATCCTCAAATGGGCGTGGGACAACGGCATGGAGCTGGAAAACCACACCTTCACCCACAACGGCCTGTATAACGCCTCGGACGAGCTGCTGGCCAAGGAAATCTACTACCAGAACCTCGCGCTGAGCAAGATCCTCGGCGTGGAATATCACGCCCACTTCCTGCGGCCCAAGGGCGGCGACGCGCGCAACGACGAGCGAATGCACGCCTACGCCCGGCAGATGGGCTACTACGGCATCGCCCACTGGACCATCTCCGGCAGCGGCTCCACGCCCTCCAAGCTGGCCTCCACCCTCGCGCCCGGCAATATCTACCTGTTCCACACCACCGACAAGAACGACTTCGAGAAGCTCTGCGGCTTCATCCCATACGCCGTCAGCCAGGGCTATACCCTCGTGACGCTCAACGAAATGTTCGGCTATCCCGACAACGAGACCGAGCCGCTGACCACGCCCATCGAGGAGCATCAGCCGCCCGCCCTCGAGCCCTACCAGATCACGCTGATCCCGCTGGAAAAGGGCAGCTACGACTACCGCGTCTATCGCCTTCAGGATAAGCTCAGGGCGCTGGGCTGCACGAAGGACGAACCCGACGGCATCTACGGCAAGGGCACCGTGGAGGCCGTGAAGAAATTCCAGAAAAAGGCCGGCCTCGAGGTCACCGGCAAGGCCGACGTGGCCACTCAGGAAAAGGCCTTCGGCATGTGAGGAGGAAGCGCATGGACAGAACGCAGAAGGTCGAGCTGACCAACCTGTGCATGGTAACCGACGCGCAGGGCCGACTGCTGGTGGAGGACCGGCTGGATCCCGGCTGGGGCGGGCTCTGCTTCCCCGGCGGCCACGTCGAAAAGGGCGAGTCCTTCCGCGACGCGGTGATCCGCGAGGTGCGAGAGGAGACGGGCCTGACCCTCGAAAACCCGCGGCTGTGCGGAATCAAGCAGTTCGACAACGGCGAGAGCGGCCGCTACATCGTGCTGCTCTATCGCGCCGACCGCTTCACCGGTGCGCTGCGCGATTCGGAGGAGGGCCCCGTGTTCTGGATCGACCGCGCGGAAATTCCCGGCCGCCGCACCGTGCCCGACTTTGAACAGCTTCTGCGCGTGATGGAGGACGATTCCCTCAGCGAGATGTTCTACGCGGGCGACGAGCTGAAGTTTTACTGAGAATCGGCTTTCGAAAAAGCGCCCCGCCGGACGGGATTTGCTCCGGCGGGGCGCTTTGCGCGGGGAGAATGCGCATGCCCGCGAGCGGGTGAAACGGGGAGAAGCGGTTTTCTGCTGAACTGCGGGTTGGTTTGAAAAAACGCCCCGCCGGGCGAGGCTTCCGGGAAGGAAGCGGCTCGGCGGGGCGTTTTGCGCGGAATGAGGAAGAATCGCCGACTGCGGCGGGATTGGAGGCCGCGTCGGAACGCCCTGCGGAAGCGCTGCGGCGGCCGGTCGGGCGTTCGGCGATTCGCCGGTCTACCGGCTCGCCGCGCGGCGCATTTTCCGGATGCGGGCGAGGCGGAGCTGGCGCTGAGCTTCGGGAATGTAGAGCAACGCGGAGAGCAGCGCCGCGGCCAGCGCCGCCAGCGCGCCCCAGAGGAGCGTCGAATGGTTCAGCGCGCCCGCGAGGATGGGCGAAGCGATGGAACTGAAGGCTCCGAGGAGCAGCAGCGCGATGGTCAGAATCGAACGGACGTTCGGTTTCGCGTAGAGAATCAGTCCCGCCGCCATGGCCAGCAGCACCATCAGCTCCGCCTTGGCGACGACGAGCTTCTGATACAGCGGCACGTCCACCACGGCGTGGGTCGTAGGCGCGGCGAAGAGCGAATAGCCCGCCGCCGCCAGCGCCACGATCAGCGCCGCCAGCGCCGTCCAGCCCGCGAAGCCCTCGCCGTCCCGGCGGAAGGGCGATCGCGGCAGCTCGCACAGCGCAAAGCCGATCAGCACCGGCAGCGACAGTCCCTCCGGAAAGAAGGGCGGAATGGACGCGCTCGCGGGCACGAGGCCGCACAGCCATGTGCCCGCCGCCGCCAGCAGCGGAAACAGCAGCAGCCTCAGCAGGGCGATCGGCACGTCGCGCAGCCATTGGAAGGCGCGGCGCAGAGGAACCTTTTTCTCGTCGGAATACGGGGAGCGGTGGGGAAAGACAAAACAGGATGCAATTAATGGGATCAGCGAAGCGTAAACGCAGTACTTCGCCGCGTCGGGCGTGTTCAGACTCAGCAGCATGGCTGTCAGAATCGCGCCGCCGCTGAGCAGCTCGGTCAGGAAGAAGCTCAGCCGGTCGCCCTTCGAGGAAAAGTACACGCAGGCGCAGCGCGTGAGTGTCAGCATAACAGCCGTATCCAGCCAATCCCGGATTTCGTTCGCCGTGAAATCATGGACGGGAAAGAAGCGCTGAATCTGTCCGAGATTCTGCACCAGTAAAGGTGCAAAATAAGGAAGAATGAAATGACCGAAGAGGATGGTGACGGGTATACTCGTCGCTATATTGAAATCGACCTCGCTGCGCGAGGTCAGCCGACCCGCCGTGCGCCGCAGCGTCTCCGGCGCGCCCAGCGTGAACGGGGCCATCACGATCAGGGCGAAGATCAGCCGCAGGGCGTTGTGCCGCTGGCCCAGAAACGCCGCGATCAGCGCGCCCAGCGCCACGCCGATGCCCACGGGCTCGAATACGCGTTTTCGCATGAAAATTCCCTCCATTCATTGCGCCCCCTGCCGCGATTGCGCGGGATGGGCTTCGTCGTGCGCCCATCGCCGCGATTGCGCGGGGCGGGCTGCAATGCGCAACCATTGCCCCATCTGCGCGCGACGGGCTTTCCTTTTTCAATCCATCGCCGCGCCTACGACGAAGAGACCGGTGATGGCGTCGCGTCTGGCCACGCGGAGGTCGACGTCCTCCTCCGGGTCGATGCCGTTTGTGCGCAGCAGGCACTGCGCCGTCTGGAGCGCCAGCTCGGGAAAGTTGTTCTCCTTGCTCAGATGGCCGAGGATGATCTGGCGCGTGCCTGCGCGGATCAGCGCGCCGGCGGTCTCCCCCGCGTCGTCGTTGGAGAGATGGCCGCGCCGGGAGAGGATGCGCTTCTTCAGATCGTAGGGATACGGCCCGGCCTTGAGCATGTCGGGGTCGTAGTTGGATTCCAGCAGCACCGCGTCGCAGCCGGCGACGTACTTCAGCCAGCCCTCGCGCACGCAGCCGACGTCCGTGGCCAGCGCGAACCGCGCCGCGCCGCTCTCGAAGCGGAAGCCGCAGGGCTCCAGCGCGTCGTGGGGCGTGGAAAAGGCCACGATATCCACGTCGCCTAAGTAAAAATGGGTCTCGGTTTCGATGGTGCGGCGGTTTTTCTCGGAAATGGCGCCGAGCTTGGCCGCCATGCCCAGCCAGGTGCCCGGCGTGGCGTAGACGGGCAGATCGAATTTGCGCGAGAGAATGCCCACGCCGCGAATGTGATCGGAATGCTCGTGGGTGACGAGAATTCCGGCAAGGGAGCGCGGATCCACGCCCACGTCGCTGAGCGCCTGAGCGACCCGCGCGCCGGAAAGTCCCGCGTCCACCAGCAGATGGGTGTTACCGCAGCCCACATAGACCGCGTTTCCGCTCGAACCGCTGAACAGCGGCGAGAAGCGAAGCTCCATGATGTTCCTCCGTAGCTTTTGTATTTTTCACACGCCGGTGAGGTCAAATTTGGGAATATAGCACTCGTCCGACGACGACAGCTCCTGCACGTAGCCGTCCTCCAGCCCGAGCGACTCCAGATGACCGCAGACGCGGTCGTATTCCTCCTGCGTCAGCCGTCGGTTCAGCTCGTCCACGCCCGCCACATCCCCGAAGGGCAGGTACTGGGCCATCAGGCTGACCCACGCGCCGGGCAGATTTTCGGCGATCCAGTCGAGAATTTCCATGGATTCGTCGGTTCTGCCGGGCAGAATCAGGTGCCGCACGATCACACCCGAGCGAATCACGCCGTCTTCGTCCAGCTGCACCGGGCCCACCTGTCGAAGCATCTCCTTCAGCGCCGCCGAGGCGAAGCGGAAGTAGTCCGGCGCGGCGGAATAGCGCCGGGCGGAATCCTCGCGGATGTACTTGAGGTCGGGCAGATAGACCTGCACCTTCCCCTTCAGCCGGCGAAGAGTGCTCGCGCGCTCGTAGCCGCCGCTGTTCCACACCACGGGCACGGGCAGCGGCTCGGACAGGGATTCGAGGATGGCGCGGACGTAGTGGGTCGGGTTGACGAGATTGATGTTGTGCGCGCCCTGAGCAATCAGCTCGAAGTAGATTTCCCGCAGGCGGGCGACAGTGATTTCCCTGCCGAAGCCGTGATGGGAGAGCTCGAAATTCTGACAGAACCGGCAGCGCAGCGAACAGCCCGAGAAAAACACCGCGCCCGAGCCGAGCGTGCCGCTGACGACGGGCTCCTCGTCGAAATGGAGCGCCGCCCGGGCCAGCTTTGGCTGCGCCGGCATTTTGCAAAAGCCCCCGCCGCGCGCGTCGCTGCGCAGCGCGCCGCACCGCCGGGGACAGTCGTTGCAGATGTATTCCATGGTTATCCTCCGAAAAATTGAACTGTTTCACGTGAAACAGAGGGTTTCGCGCCCGCTCGACGCGAATTTCGACGCGGAGCGGCGCGCTTCGGCATGTTTCACGTGAAACATGATACGATGCGCCGCGTGTGGTTTCACGTGAAACATTTCTGAATCTGACCGTTGATGTGTTTCACGTGAAATGCGCGGGAGATTTCTTCCGGCATGTTCCACGTGGAACATCCTCAGTTGGCCGGGCCGAAGGTCATGCCCGTCGGCTCGGCTTTCACGCGCAGCGTAATCAGCCACGCCTCGGCCTGCGTGCCCAGGCGGAGGTTCAGCCCCTCGCAGCCCAGGCCCTGAGAGGTCAGCAGCGGCGCGCCGCCGTCGGCGCGCCAGCCGGAGACGGCCTTCTTCTCCGCGTCGGTCAGCGGGGTCAGCGTGCGGCCGAACAGCCGGATCTGCCCGCCCAGCGTGTGGCCGGACAGCATCAGATCCGCCCATGCCCCGCCGTCGGCGGCCTCGCTGATGCGCACGTCCACGGCCTGCCCCGGCGAGTGTATCAGCGCGATGACGCACTGCGCTCCCCGCACCTGCTTCGCCAGCGCGGACACGTTCCTCGTGTTCGCGCCGATTCCCGCCAGGCCGACGGCGTCGGTTCCGTTGGACAGCACGGCGATCTGGCCGTCGATGAGCGTCACGCCGCCCGGCGAGAGCCGCAGCGCCAGCGATTCCGCCGCGCCGTCGCGCTCGCCCGACACGGCGAACTTGCCCATGGGCGCGGGAAAATCCTTCAGCGCGGCCGTCAGCGGGCCGAGATTGGTTTCGTCCGCCCCGGTGCGGCCGTTCAGCCTGTCCATCAGTGACGGCGCGGAGAAATCGCCGTTGAGCAGCAGCGCGTCGGGATGGAGGGACTGAAGCCGCTGGACCAGCTTTGCCGCCTGCGCGGGCGTATTTGTGCCGCACAGGCTGAAGTCGGACAGAAACAGCAGCGTCGTTCCGTCCATGGACGCGGGCAGGTCGCTCAGCGCCACCTCCGCGCGCCGCACGTGCACCGTCCGGGCGCACAGCGCCGTCCATCCAATGAACGCGGCCAGCGCGGCGGCCAGCGCCAGCGCCGCCCACGCGCCCCATCTCCTGCGCCGCTTCTTCGGCGGAGCCGCCTTCCTCGCCATAGACAACCTCCCATAAATGTTTCACGTGGAACGTGCATAAAAATGTGACTTCTTTGGAACAGTATGAAGAAAAACCGCTCGCACGGCGGCGAAAAGTTGCAATATTGCCCTCTTTTGTCACAAAAGCGGCGTTGCAACGCGCCCATTGATCTATTATAATAGGAATGGTAGCGGCGTACAAGGGCGGAGGCGTCGATTTTCGTCTGCGCCGCGAATCCTGTTTTGGAGGAAAATCCATGGAGCGAAGCCGAAGGTCTCGCCTGCCATGGGGAATTGTACTGCTGATCGTGGCGCTGAGCTGCGCCATCGCCTACGCGGGCGCGCTGATATACGCCAGAACCGCGGACTCCGCCTCGTTCACCAAGGTGCGGTCGCTTCAGATCGACTCGGCGAGCAGGGTCGAGGCGGTGAGCGACGGACTGGTGGTCTACGACGGAACCACCATCCGCAAGGTGAACGCTCAGTCCCTCGGCGGCTGGTCCTACGCCATGGGCGCGGGCGCGGATTTTTCCGCCTCGGACGCGGGCGTGGCGGCCTGGAACGACCGGACGCTGACGCTCATCGACGGAAGCAGCGGCGTGACCAGCTATTCGGGCAGCATGGACGAGACGGTGCTCTCGGCCCGGATGGGCCGGATCTACACCGCGGCGCTGCTCGGCCCGGAGCACAACAGTACGATCGTCCTGATGGAGAGCGGCGGACGACGGGTCGACAGCATCACGCTGGCCGATCAGACCGTGGTTGACTACGGTTTTTTTTATAACGACAAACTCTTCTGGGTGATGACGCTGGACACCAACGGCACGGTTCCCTGCTGCACCGTGTCCACCTATCGCCCCGGCCGGCGCATCGTCGGCCAGATCACCGACAGCGAGCAGACGCTCTACCGGGCGCTGTTCCGGCAGTCGCAGATCTACTGCGTGGGCGACACCTTCGTCAAGGTGTTCGACTACAACGGCAAGGAGAAATCCGACCTGCGCAGGCTGGTGTACGGCTGGATGCTGGCCGACGCGGACGAGACGATGAACGACGACCCGCTGATGGCCTATGTGCCCACGGGACAGTACGACGCCAGCGGCGAGATGCGCGACGTGCGCATGGTGCGCGGCTCGACTTCCCGGACGGTGCGCATGCCCTACGCCTGCGCGTCCATCGTGGCCAACGAGGACTGCGTCTACGGCTTCTCCGGCGACGGCTACGTCATGGTGGCCAGGCTCGACCGGCAGAAGGTGGACGCCTACCGCCTGAACGCGTCCTTCGATCAGGTCTACGGCGTGGCCGACGGTTCCATCGCCATGCTCAGCAGCGGCAATACGTTCTACTTTGTTTCGCTGGGATGACGCATAAGCGCGGCCGGAGCGGGACAGAGTAATTCAAGAAAGAGGAAAACGCTTTCCAAGCAACAGTCTGGAGGGATGAACAGTGAACATCGTCGACTATCTGATTCTCGCGATTCTCGGCTTCGGCCTGCTTTCGGGCATGCACAAGGGCTCCATCACGTCGGGTCTGAACACGCTGGGCTTTGTGGCCTCGTGGTTCGGCGCGCAGAGACTCTACGCGCGCATCGCCAATTTCGCCCTGTCCAACACGACGCTGATGGCGGTGCTGAACCAGTATCTCGAGCCGGAGGAGTTCTTCTCCAGCGCCGCGGAGGCGACCATGGCGGTCTCCGACGTGGTGGCCGGCGGCGAATCGGCCATTTCTCAGGCGGTCAGCTCCGTGGGCCCGCGCTTTTCCTTCCTCTCCCAGTCCTTCAGCGCCAACATCCGCACGCAGGCCTTTGAGAAGCTGGGCATCTCGTCCATGTCGGACTATCTGAACCAGACGCTGTGGGTGGCGGTGTTCAACGTGTTGGCGTTCATTGCCGCGTTCGCGCTGATCTACATCGTGGTTTCGCTGCTGGTGAACCTGCTGGACCACGTGGTTTCCTTCCCGGTGCTGCGGGGCTTCGACTGGCTGGTGGGCGGCGTGCTGGGCCTGCTGCGCGGCAGCGCGGTGGCCGTGCTGGTGATGGCGGTGCTGCCCTCGGCGCTCTCGCTGGTGGATCCGTCGCTGACGGCCAAATTCGTGGATACGTCGAGACTGTACGGCGCGATCAGGCAGTTCGACCCGCTGAGCGTGACGCAGTGGATCAACAGCCTTGTGGGGTAACTGATTTTTACGGAATGGGACGGAGCAATCGCTTCGTCCTTTTCTTTTGGGCAAAAACGCGATCTTATTTGGACAAAATTGAGCCCGTCGGGGTTTCGGTTGCAATTTGCGGCCGCGGCGGGCTATAATCAGAAATACTGGAAATATATGCCCTTTTTGGAGGAAAACATGGCCAAACGAAACGCGAACCCGCCGGTCTATGAGGAAAACGCCGGCTCCAACCGCCTGACGAAGGTGCTGTGCGCCGTGGCGCTCTATGGAATCGCCCTGCTGCTGGCGTATATCGCCGTTGCGCCGCCCCAGTCGGGCACGGCGATGGCCGCCATCCGCGGCGTGCTGACGGGGCTGGCCGGCCATATGGCGGTGGTGATTCCGCTGTTTCTGGGGTGGATCGCCACGCTGACGGCGCTGTCCGCCGCCGGAAAGGGACGGCCCATCTGGAAGAGCGCGGTCAGCGGCCTGCTGTTCGAGCTTCTGCTGGCGGCGGTGCAGCTGTTCTTCGTGGAGCGCGTGGTTCGGGAGACGGGCATGGCCATCTCGGGCTTCGCCAACTTTGTCAGCAAGTCCTATGGCTTCGGCGAGGGCGGCGGCGCGCTGGGCGCACTGCTGGCGTGGCCGCTGTCGCAGACGCTGGGCAAATGGGGCGGGCTGCTGACCACGCTGCTGCTGGCGCTGCTGTGCCTGACGGCCACGGGCCGCGCGGGGCAGATTCTGCGCGCGCTGCGCGACGGCGCGAGCCGGGCGCGTCATCGCTCGGAGCAGCGCCGCGCGGAGCGAGAGAACGAACAGATGTTCGAATTTGACGAGACGCCTCTCCCCCGCGCCGTGGAGAGACGTCCGCGCCGCTCCGGCTCGGACGAGCCCTACGCCGCCATGGAGGATCCCTTCGCCAAGGGTCGGAAACCCCGGGCCATTCCCGCCGGCGCGCGCCGGGAGAGCGAGCGCTTCGACGCAAACGGCGACGCCCGCCGGGGCAAGTCCGCCCGTGGCATGGAAGACGACCTGAGCATGGGCCGCGAGACTGAACCGGCTGCCCGCGGCAGGAACCGGAAGGGCGCAGCCGATTTCGACGAGAGCGGCGCGAATCGCGGGAAGGGCGAGAATGCGCCCTCCGACGGCGGCTTTTCCGCCGACGGCGCGTCCGCACGACCCGGCAAGAGCTCCCGCCGAAACAAGGGTGGTCTGAACGACGGCGCGCCCTTCGAAGAGGATGATTTCTCCAACGGCATTGCGTCCGCAAACCGCGGCGAGGGCGGTGATTTCGACGAGACCGACGGCCGCTCCCGGTGCGGCAAGAGCGGCGTAAGCGATGATGATTTCTCCGCCGACGCTTTCGACGGCGAGACCTCCGAACGCCGCAGAGGTTCTTCCCGCGGAAGCTCCCCCTTTGCCCGCCGCAAATCCGGCCCGGAGGACGAGGAGCTTCCCCGCCGGGGCAGGGCGGCCATGGACGACGACTTCGACACCTATAACGACGATTTCGACCTTCCCGAGCCGGAGGATCCCTTTGATTCGGCCATTTCCCGCACAAAGCGCGGGAAAGCCCCTCAGACCGCCCCGAAGTCCAAAACGACGAGAAACTCGTCCGGCCCAGACGACGCGCTCTGCGGGGCCGCAGAGGGCTCCAGAGAGGGCCTTGCGCGCAATAAAAGCCCGCGCGGCTACAAACCCGATACATCCGAATCGGTGGAGGCGCTGCGAAGGGCGAAGGCGAAGGACATGCAGCTGCGCATGGACGACGATCTGACCATCGAGCCGGAGAAGTCCGACGTGCTTAGCGGCGACGACGCGCCCTTCAGCGCGCCCGCGCCGAAGAAGCCGCTGGGCAAGCTGAAGCGGCCCGTGCCGGCGGCGGAATCGGACGAGGACGAATACTACTATCCGCCCATCGACCTGCTGGCCGAGGGCGAGCGCACGGCGGAGAACCATCACGACGGGGACATGGAGAAGGCGGGCATGCTGGTGCAGACGCTGCAGCAGTTCGGCATCGAAACCAAGCTCACCGGCATCGCCCACGGCCCGGCGGTCACGCGGTTCGAGCTTCAGCCCGCGCCGGGCGTGAAGGTCAGCCGCATCACGTCGCTGGCGGACGACATCGCCATGCGGCTGGCGGCCATGTCCGTGCGCATCGAGGCGCCCATTCCCGGCAAGGCCGCCGTGGGCGTGGAGATTCCCAACGAAAAGGTGGAGATGGTGCGCCTGCGGGACGTGCTGGAGTCCCCCGAGGCGCGAAAGAGCGTCAGCAAGGTGGCCGTGGGTCTGGGCAAGGACAATTCCGGGCGCTACATCGTGGCCGACATCGCCAAGATGCCCCACGTGCTCATCGCGGGACAGACGGGCTCCGGCAAATCCGTGTGCATCAACTCCATCATCACATCCATACTCTTCCGCGCCACGCCGGACGAGGTGCGGCTGATACTGATCGACCCCAAGGTGGTGGAGCTGTCCATCTACAACGACATTCCCCATCTGGTCTGCCCGGTGGTGACGGACTGCAAGAAGGCCTCCGGCGCGCTGGACTGGGCCGTGGCGGAGATGGGCAGCCGCTACAAGCGCTTCGCCGAGCGCGGCGTGCGCGACATCAAGGGCTACAACAAGGAGCTTCGCGACGGCGAGAAGCCCATGCCCCAGATGGTCATCATCATCGACGAGCTGGCCGACCTGATGATGGTCGCGCCGGGCGAGGTGGAGGACAGCATCTGCCGTCTGGCCCAGCTGGCGCGCGCGGCGGGCATGCATCTGGTCATCGCCACCCAGCGCCCGTCGGTGAACGTCATCACGGGCATCATCAAGGCCAATATTCCCACGAGAATCGCCTTCTCCGTGGCCTCGCAGATCGACAGCCGAACCATGATCGACCACGGCGGCGCGGAGAAGCTGCTGGGCAACGGCGACATGCTGTTCGTGCCCTCGGGCATCAACAAGCCCATGCGCGTGCAGGGCGCGTGGGTCAGCGACGAGGAGGTGCACGCCGTGGTGTCCTACATCAAGGAGCGCTCGGCCACGGCCTACGACGCGGACATGATGGAGCAGATGGACAACGCCGCCCGCACCGACGCGGAAAAGGAGGAATACTCCGAGGAATACGACCCGCGCCTGCCCGAAGCGGTGGAGATCGTGGTGGAGGCCGGACAGGCCTCGGTGTCCATGCTCCAGCGGAGAATGCGCGTGGGCTACGCCCGCGCGGGGCGGCTCATCGACGAAATGGAGCAGCGGGGCATCGTCTCCGAGGCCGACGGCGCGAAGCCCCGGGCGGTGCTGATCTCCCGGGAGGAGATGGCCTCGCTGTTCGAATAGACGGGAGGAATTTGCCATGACGGAAACCGAGGGGAACACCGCACAAATGAGGCGGTTGGCCGGCAAATGGATTTTTCGTCAGATGCAAA
>USDD01000078.1 GCA_900553265.1 uncultured Eubacteriales bacterium | reverse complement strand
CGCCATTTCTGCGTCATCAAACCTCAACTTAGCGCTGCTAAGCCTTCGGATCTCTTTCTTGAACTGACGAAAAATCCACTCGAACTTGCGGATTTTCCTTTTTGAGACCCGCTCTAGAGGTGTTGAACGCACCATGCAAATGAAAGGACGATCGGAAAAATGATACGTCAGCAGGCTTTTGTCAACAAGGGAAACGCGATGCTCAAGGGCGGGCTGCACACCCACACCACGCGCTCGGACGGATGCGACGCGCCTGAGGTGCTGCTGGGCAAATACCGCGCCGCGGGCTATGATTTTGTCGCCATCACCGACCATCGAAATTACAATCTGAAGAATTTCGCCCCGGAGACGGGCGTCCTCGTCGTGCCGGGCATGGAGGTCGACCGCCAGATCACCGGCGATAAGGGCATTCACTGCTTCCACTGCGTGTGCATCGGCTCCGAGGCGGGCAACGGCTACGCTCAGGACGAGCTGTATCCCGCGGGCACCGTGGCGGATCAGGCCGAGTTTCAGCCGCTGCTGGACGAAATTCACGAAAAGAACAACCTGACCATCTACTGCCATCCCATGTGGAGCCGCACGCCGGCCTGCGAATTCAATCAGATGAAGGGCAATTTCGCCATGGAAATCTGGAATTCCCTGTCAGCGGTGGAGTATGAGATCGACATGGACGCGGCCTACTGGGACGAGCTGCTCATGCAGGGGCATCGCATCTACGGCGTGGCCTCGGACGACGTGCATTATCCCCACGGCTACTGCCGCGGCTGGGTGCGTGTCAACGCCGAGCCCAATGTGGACAGCATCCTCGCCGCGCTGAAGAACGGCGAATTCTATGCCTCCTGCGGCCCGGAAATCTACGATTTCTATGTGGAGAACGGCCGCGCGGTGGTGGAGTGCTCGGACGTGGATCACATCCGCTTCAACTCCGGCTTTCTGCCCACGAAGATCTGCCGCGGCGACGGCGGAAGCATCAGCCGCGCCGAGTACGAGCTGAAGGATTACTTCGCCTACATCCGCGCCAGCGTCGTGGACGCGCAGGGACGCAAGGCCTGGACGAATCCCATCTGGCTGGACAAATAAAACAAAGCAAATCCCCGCCTCCGGAAATGGAAGCGGGGATTTTTGCGCCTGTAATCAGATCTCGAACGCCTCGCGGGCGGGATTTTTGCGGGGCAAGCACCAGCGGCCGTTGGTGAAGTCCGGGATGGCGATGGGCTGGCTGCCGGTGGCGATGGACTGCTCGCTCAGAGACGTGATGCTCAGCCAGCTGGCCGCGTCGTACACGTCGATGGGCGGCTCGGCCTGCTTCTGGACGCTCTCGATGAACGCGCGCAGCACGAGGTAATCCATGCCGTCATGGTTGCCGCGCACGCCGAATTCGCGGTATTCGCGCCAGAGGGGATGGCGATATTCGTCCATGTACTTCTGGTCGCTCTCGGCACGGTGCGTCCAGTCGTGCTCGTCCACGGGCGTGCGGCCCTCCAGATAGATCGAGCGGCCGTCCTCCATCCACATGCCCCTGGTGCCGCGCACCACGCCGCCGCGGGAATAGGGGCGGGGGAGCGTGCAGTCGTGGGTCAGCACGATGGTTTCGCCGTTGGCGCACTTGATCATCGTGGTCACGACGTCGCCCTCGTTGACCTGAGCGTTCGCCAGCGGGGAATCCGGACGATGCTCCACCAGCCACTCATGCAGGCCGCAGGCCTTGCTGGACATGCTGGTCAGGGCAATCATGCGGTTGCCGCGGTTGACGTTGAGGTAGTTGGCGATGGGGCCCAGCTCGTGGGTGGGATACAGCTCGCCGTTGCGATGGAGGAAGTGGTTCTGGCGATAGTGGCGGTTGATGTCGCCGTTGCCCACCTCGTCGCGAAGGTCGTGGGAATATGCGCCGGCGCAGTGCACCACCGTGCCGAACACGTTCTGATGGATCATGTTCAGCAGCGTCAGTTCGGTCTCGCCGTAGCAGCAGTTCTCCAGCAGCATGACGGGAACGCCGGTCTCCTCGCTGGCATGCACCAGCTGCCAGCACTCGTCGATGGACGTGCCGCCGCCGACCTCCATGGCCGCGCGCTTGCCGGCGCGGATGGCCTGAATGGTCAGCGAGATGTGGGTCTCCCAGCCGGTCATGACGATCACCGCGTCCACGTCGCTGCGGTTGATGCATTCGTCGGGATTCGTGGTGCCGAAGGGGGTCTTGCCGCGGGCGTCGGCCACGGCCTTCTGCGCGCGCTCCACGCGGTCGGCGTATACGTCGCTCACTGCGGTGATTTCCACGTCGGGCATGTCCAGCAGCACCTTGAGCTGGGAATAGCCGCGGCAGCCGAGGCCGAGGATGCCCAGACGGACGGTTTCTCCGAATTGATTGAGCTTCATGGAACGTTTCCTCCTGAAGGGTAGTCGTGCGAATTTGCCGCGATGCGGCCGTGTTTTCATCTGGAATTATAGCACATTTCCACGCGGGGGTCTATCGCGATTCGACAAGGAAATTTAGAAATCGGGCAAATCGCGTGGGCAAAGGAAATGCGCCCGCGTCTTTGAAAGACACGGGCGCACGAAATGGAGCGAGATTACTTCGCTTCCGCTTCGACCTTCACGATTTCCTGTCCATCGTAGTAGCCGCAGAACTTGCAGACGCGATGGCTGAGCTTCATCTTGGCGCAGCGGGGGCACTTCACGATGCCGGGCATGGAGAGCTTCCAGTGAGCGCTGCGACGAGAATTACGTCTCGCTTTCGATACTTTTCCCTTGGGAGTGGCCATGATTACACCTCCTCATGATTTTCAACAATGGACTTCAACGCCTCGAACGGATTGGGTTTCCCCGTTCCCTTCGGGCATGAACAAGAACCCGTGTTCAGATTGACGCCGCACTTCGGACACAGCCCCTTGCAGTCCTCCTTGCAGAGCACGCGAAGCGGCAGCTCCAGCGTCAGCGCGTCGCGGATGGCGTCCGTCAGGTCAATGGACGAAGCCTCAAAGACGTACTGATCCGGGTCTTCGGGATCGGGCTGGCGGGTGAACTCGGCGTCGAGCTTCGCGGAAATGGGAAAGCGAACCTCTTCCAGACACCGGGAACAGCGCGTGACGACGTTGGCCGTCGCCTCGCCGGTCACGCTGAGATTCTGATTCGCGCCCACGATCAGCCCGGAGGCCTTCGCGTCGGTGAGCAGAACCGGATCGCCCAGCACTTCCATTTCGTCAATCAGGCAATCCGCCTCAAACGGAAATTCCTGACCGGGATTCTGAAGCGCCCTGGTCACATTCAGCGTCGAAGCCAAACCTTTCTCCCCCTAACCTTTGACATTATACATGGATAAGACAATTTTGTAAAGTTATTTTTTCGTAGCGATCTCCAGCGTGTCGCGGGCGATGGCAAGCTCTTCATTGGTGGGAATGACCCAAACCTGAATCCTGCTGTCGTCGGCGGAGATTTTGCGCTCCTCGCCGGCCACGTTGTTGCGCTCGTCGTCGATCTTGATGCCGAAGAAGGACAGGCCCTCGCAGACCCATTTGCGCGCGCGGATGTGGTTCTCGCCGATGCCGGCGGTGAAGATGATCGCGTCGCAGCCGTTCATGGCGGCGATGTAGGAGCCGATGTACTTCTGAACCGTGTAGGTCCACATCTCGATGGCGAGCCTGGCGTTCTCGTCGCCCTCGTCCATGCGCTTGGTCACGTCGCGCATGTCGGAGGAACCGGTCAGGCCCAGCAGGCCGCTCTTCTTGTTCATCATGTTCAGCACGTCGGAAACGGACTTGCCCTCGGTGTTGGCGATGAACTCGACGCAGGCGGGATCCAGCGTGCCGCAGCGGGTGCCCATCAGCAGACCGTCCAGCGGGGTGATGCCCATGGTGGTGTCCACGCACTTGCCGTTAACCACGGCAGACAGGGAAGAGCCGTTGCCCAGATGGCAGATAATGACCTTCTTGTTCTCGCCGAACAGCTCGGTGGCGCGGCCCGCGATGAAGCGGTGGGACGTGCCGTGGAAGCCGTACTTGCGCATGTGCAGGTCGGTGTAGTAGTGGTTCGGCAGGCCATAGCGGAACGCCTTGGGCGGCATGGTCTGATGGAACGCGGTGTCGAACACGGCGACCTGGGGAACGTTCGGCAGCACCTTCTGGCAGGCCTCGATGCCCATCAGGTTGGCGGGATTGTGGAGCGGGCCCAGGGGAATGTTCTCCTTGATGGCCTCGATGCACGCGTCGTCGATCAGGCAGGAGGCGGTGAACTTCTCGCCGCCGTGCAGCACGCGATGGCCCACCGCGCCGATCTCGGACAGGTCGGCGATGATGCCGGTGCCGGTCAGGTGCTGGCCGTCGTCGCTGACCTCAAGGTCGGTGCGATCCTTGCCCACGAGCACGTCCAGAACCATTTCCATGGCCTCGGAGTGGGTCTTGGACTTCTTGAGCTGCTTTTCCTTGATCTTTTTGCCGTTCCAGCTGTAGGTCAGGTCGGTGGTGGGATCGACGGTGCCGATGCGCTCGACCAGGCCCTTGGCGATGACGGACTCGTTCTCCATGTCGATCAGCTGGAACTTCAGCGAGGAAGAACCGGCGTTGATAACCAGAATTTTCATTTTAAGCAATCTCCTTCAATGGTCGTTGAGGCGGGGTGATCAGCCCTGCGCCTGCGCGGCGGTGATGGCGACGGTGGCGACGATGTCCTCGACGGAGCAGCCGCGGCTGAGGTCATTGCACGGCTTGGCGATGCCCTGCAGGATGGGGCCGTAGGCCTCCGCGCCCGCCAGACGCTGCACCAGCTTGTAGCCGATGTTGCCCGCGCCCAGATCCGGGAACACGAGGGTGTTGGCATGGCCCGCAACCTTGCTGCCGGGAGCCTTCAGCTGACCGACCTTCTCGACCAGCGCGGCGTCCAGCTGCAGCTCGCCGTCCAGCGCCAGATCGGGCGCCATCTCATGGGCGATGCGGGTGGCTTCCTGAACCTTGGTCACGTTGTCGTGCTTGGCGGAGCCCTTGGTGGAGAAGCTCAGCATGGCCACGCGGGGCTCGATGCCGGCCAGAGAGCGGGCGGATTCCGCCGCGCCGATGGCGATGTTGGCCAGCGCTTCCGCGTCGGGATCGATGTTCACGGCGCAGTCGGCGAAGATCATCACGCCGTCGTCGCCGTAGGCCTTGTTCGGGCACTCCATCAGGAAGCAGGAGGACACGGTCTTGATGCCGGGCTTGGACTTGATGACCTGCAGCGCCGGGCGCAGCATGTCGGCGGTGGAATGGATCGCGCCGGAGACCAGTCCGTCCGCGTCGCCGGCCTTGACCATCAGGATGCCGTAGTACATGGGATCCTTGACCATTTCGGCGGCCTTCTCGGGGGTCATGCCCTTGGCCTTGCGCAGCTCGTAGAGGATGTTGGCGTATTCCGCGCACTTGTCGGAGGCCGCGGGATCGATGATCTCGATGCCGTCCAGAGACGCGCCGT
Source organism: uncultured Eubacteriales bacterium (assembly GCA_900553265.1). Lineage (GTDB taxonomy): Bacteria > Bacillota > Clostridia > Christensenellales > Aristaeellaceae > Faecivicinus. The sequence goes on along the minus strand of USDD01000078.1, from coordinate 6,999 downwards.
TGGCGGCCTGACGAACCTTCTCGGGGTTGCCCAGCAGGGTCAGTTTGGCGAGGCCTTCCTTCGCGATGATCGCGGCGGCCTGCGCGTTGCGGGTCTCTTCACCCTCGGGAAGAACGATGTGCTTGACGTCGGACTTGGCCTTTGCCTTAATCTTATCAATGATTGCCATGATGATCCCTCCGTATATTCCGCAAAGAGCGGTGGTATTTATTCATCTTAACTATTATACGACAGAATTCGGAATTTGAAAAGCCCTATTTGTTAATGTTTTCCGTAGCGGCGGTTATTCTGCGTAGCCCAATCCGCGCAGCCAGCGCTGGCACAGGCCCGCCCACTGGGCCACGTCGGGCATTTCGGGCGCGAGACCGAGGCCGTGCTGTCCGTGGGGGAAGATGTGCATTTCGAAGGGCACGCCGTTCTTCGCCAGCGCCGCGCCCAGCATCAGGCTGTTCTCCACCGGCACGGCCTGATCCTCGGACGTATGCCAGAGAAAGGCCGTGGGCGTGTCGGGCGTGACGTTCTGCTCCGCGGAGAAGTAGCGCACTTTTTCCATATCTCCGGAATGGCTGCCCAGCAGATGCTGGCGCGTGCCGCCATGGGTGAAGATGAACAGGCTGACCACGGCGTAGCAGGGGATGAACGCGTCCGGGCGGGAGGACAGGCGCTGGATGGGGTCGTCGCTGTCCGCGTTGCCGCGGTCGTAGTGGGTCGCCGCGCTGCAGCAGAGGTTGCCGCCGGCGGAGAAGCCGAGGATGGCTACCTTCTCATAGCCCAGCGAGCGCACCAGACGGATGGCGCGGGAGGCGTCGCTCAGCGGCGCGTTTTCATTGCAGGGCGCGACGCGATAGTCCAGCACATAGGCGGAAATGCCCGCCTGATTGAGCATCTCGGCGATGGGCGCACCCTCGTGGTCGGCCTTCATTTCATAGCCGCCGCCGGGGCAGACCACCACTGCGCCGCGGCTGCCCGGAACGCGGAATTCGGTCACGCTGGGCTGAGCCTGTTCGGGCGATTCAGCGGTGTAAGGGGCCTCGCCGGGCCAGAGAAAGATCTTGCGGTTCATGGTATAAATCCCTCCATAGAATTATTTTGTCTGAAGCTGCTGCGCATAGCCCAGACCGCGCAGCCAGCGCCGGCACAGGCCCGTCCATTGGGCCACGTCGGGCATTTCGGTCGCAAGTCCCAGCCCATGCGGGCCGTGGGGGAAGACGTGCATCTCAAATGGCACGCCGTTCTTTGCCAGCGCCGCGCCCAGCGCAAGACTGTCCTGCACCGACACGACCTGATCGTCGGCGGTGTGCCAGATGAAGGCTGGGGGCGTGTCGGGCGTGACGTTCGGGGTGATGTAGAAATTGGGCAGCTGATACGGATCGTCCACATACCGGCGCATGGAATCCATCCACGAGTCGGGGCGCGTGTAGTCGTTCAGCGTGACCTCTCCGTAGCAGGGGATAAACGCGTCGGGCCGGGAGGACAGGCGCTCCACGGGGTCGTCGCTGTCCGGGTCGCCGGGCTTGTACAGCGTCGCCGCGCTGCTGCACAGGTGTCCTCCGGCGGAGAAGCCGAGAATGGCCACCTTCTCATAGCCCATGGAGCGCACCACGCGGATGGCGCGCAGCGCGTCGCTCAGCGGCGCGAGGGGATGGAAGGGCACGACGCGATAGTCCAGCACATAGGCGGATATGCCCGCCTCGTTGAGCATTTCGGCGATGGGCGCGCCCTCGTGCCCGGCCTTGACCTCATAGCCGCCGCCGGGACAGACAATCACCGCGCCGCGGCTGCCCGGAACGCGAAACTCCGTCACGCTGGGCTGCGCCTGCCCGGGCGATTCAGAAGAATAGGGCGCTTCGCCGGGCCAGAGAGAAATTCTGCGATTCATAAAGCTCCTCCAGTCATTTGAATACGGACTTCGGGGCGGCGAGCAGAAATACGCTCGCGGCCAGCCAGAGGACGGCGAGAATCCACACCCAAAGCGGAAGAAGGGAGAGCGAGACGATTACGCCGGCTTTAGACAGGCCGAGGAAAAGACCGATCAGAACGCCAAGCATTACGCCGCCGATATTGCGGATCCTGCGGCGCTTCTTCGCATAGACAGCGGCTTCGCCGAGATGGGTGCACTTCTCCTTCAGAAACGCGAGGCAGTCCTCATAGGTTCCCACGGTAAACGAATCGGGCTTGAACACAATCCCGGTGTCCCGACCGGTCATCAGCACGCAGGAGTGCTCCAATCGGCGAATCTCCGTCACCTGTTCGTATTCCGTGGTGATGCGCACAGCGCCCTCGGTCAGCACGATCTGCTCGCCGAACTGGACGACGCATTCGGGCACAACGCCGTTGTTCAGGCGGAGCGTCTCCTTTTTCGCCTGCTTCAGGGTGATGTATGGAAAACCGAACGCAACCAGCAGAATCAGAGCGACGAGCGCGACGATCAGCTTGGCGAGAATGGGGAAACCGAATCGCCACAGAATCAAGGCACAGACGGCGTAAGCGGGGCATGCATAGATCGCATTGTGCCGAATAAAGCCGCAGGTGACTTTCTTGCAGCACTCCAGCGAGGTCGCGTCGTCGTCGTAAAACCTGCACTCAAACTGAAAATCGTCCATTTTTTCTCCATCCTCGCGAATTTCAAATACAAAAAGCCGGAGAGAACGGCGCGTCCTCTCCGCGGAGCTTATAACAGGTCGATCATATCGGACAGCCGTCCGAACTTCAGGTCGGGCTGGCTCGGCGACGCGGCCAGCATTTCCTCAGTGGTTTCGCCGCTCATGACCAGAATGGACAGCATGCCGCTGCGCAGGCCGGTTTCGATGTCGGTGTACAGGCGGTCGCCCACCATGGCCAGCTCATCCACCTTCAGGCCCGTGCGGCGCAGCACGGCCTCGACGATGCCCGTGTTGGGCTTGCCCACGATCAGGTCGGGGCGGCGGCCGGTGGAGGCCTCGATGAAGCTCATGATCGCGCCGATGTCGGGCATGAAGCCCGTCTCGGTGGGGCAGTTGAAGTCCGGATGGGTGGCGATGTAGGGAAGGCCCGCGCGCACGAAATTGCACACGTCCCACATCTTCTGATAGGTCAGCGTGGTGTCGAAGCCGATGACCACGATGTCGGGATGCTCGTCGTCCAGCGGGATGCCCGCCTCGCGGAATTCCTCCCGGAGGAACTCGTTGCCCAGCACGAAGGCGCGCCTGCCTGGATACAGCTCGCTGATCTTTTCGCAGGTGGCCTCGCCGGAGGTCATGACCCGCCGGCGGTCGATGGAAAGGCCCATTTTCGCCAGCTTCTGCACGTAGAAATTGGCGTTGTGGGAGGAGTTGTTGGTCAGAAACATGAAGTCGCGGCCGGAAGAGACCACCTTCTCGATGAATTCCAGCGAGCCGGGGATGATCTGGCCGCCGAGATAGAAGGTGCCGTCCATGTCCAGAAGGAAGCATCTGACGTCCTGAAGCTGCATGTCTGTCCTCCTCACTCGAACTCGATGACGTTTTCCGCCATGCGGCAGACGGGGGCGAGAGCTTCCACGCGATAGCCGGACGCACGCAGCTTCTCCATGCCGGGCTGGAAGGTCTTGGCGATGACCGCGCCCACGCCGACCACCTTCGCGCCGGCCTTTTCCAGCAGACGGATGCCGCCCAGCGCCGCCTCACCGTTGGCGAGGAAATCGTCGATGAGCAGCACGCGCTCGCCCGGATGGACGAACTGGGTCTTCAGCGTCAGCTGATAGGGCGCGTTTTTGGTGAAGGAAAAGACCTCGGTCTGGAGAACGCCGTCCTGAAGGATGCTCGATTTGGACTTTTTCAGAATGACCATGGGCTTTTTCATCGCCAGCGCGGTCATGACCGCCGGGGCAATGCCCGAGGATTCGATGGTGACGACGCGGTCGACGGCCTCGTCGGCGAAGCGCGCGGCGAATTCCTCGCCCACGGCCTGCATCAGCTCGGGGTCGACCTGATGATTCAGAAAGGAGTCCACCAGCAGCACGTGCTCGCTGAGCGCCTTGCCTTCGCTGAGAATTTTCTGCTTCAAGCGTTCCATTTCGAGATTTCCTTCCTTTCGTGTCTTGCGGTTATTCCTCTTCGGTTTTGGTCTCTCTGGGGAGCTTTTCCACGATGGCCCATTCCACGCGGCGGTCGGCGATTTCGGTCACGCTGATGCGCAGCCCGCAGCATTCCACCACCGGGCGCGCGCCGTCGGCGGGAATCTGCGTCAGATGGCTGAACACCAGACCGCCCAGCGTGCTGTATTCCTCGTCCAGCGGAAGCTCGATGTCCAGCGCCTCAGAAAGCGTCTCCAGATCCACGCCGCCGGCCACGCGGTAGCGCCCGTCGCTCAGGGGCGTGATATCCTGCTCCTCCTTGGGGTCGAACTCGTCGTAGATATTGCCGACGATCTCCTCCAGCAGATCCTCCAGCGTGATTAAGCCGCTGGTGCCGCCGTATTCGTCGATGACGATGGACATGTGCTGCTTGCGGGTCTGCATTTCCCGGAAGAGCACGTCCGTGCGCACGGATTCGGGCACGAAATGCGCCGGGCGGATCAGCTCGCGGAACGGCCTGGGCTGCGGGGAGCAGCGGTTGATGAGAAAGTCCCGGGCGGTCAGCAGGCCGATGACGTTGTCGATGGTGTCCTCGTAGACCGGGAAGCGGGACAGGCCGCTTTCGGAGATGGTTTCGTAAATTTCGTCCTCGGTGGATTCCACGTCGATGGCGGTGATGTCCTTGCGATGAGTCATGCAGTCCTCGGCGTTCATGTTGTTGAACTCGAAGATGTTTTCGATCATTTCCTTTTCGTCGGACTCGATCGCACCCTTCTCCTCGCCGATGTCCACCATCATGCGGATTTCCTCTTCCGTCACGCTCTCCGAGGCGTTGGCGGGCTGAAGGTGAAAGGGCTTCAGCAGCGCGCGGCCGATCCAGTAGGCGGCCTTCGTCACCGGCGTGAGCAGCCATACGGCCCATTCCGCCGGGGCGGCGATGCGCTCGAGCGTCTGCTCCGGCCAGCGGGCGGCGAGCGCGCCGGGGAGAATGCCCGTCAGCGTGAAGGCGACGATGCAGAAGGGAATCAGCGCAATCAGCGCGCACAGCGCCGCGGAAACATGCAGCGCGGCGCACACGCGGGGGCAGACCGACCCCGCCAGCGACGCAAAGGACGCGGCGATCAGCGCGGCGTAGGTCATTCGGATTTCACCGAAGCCATTGTCATAGCGGTTCAGCAGCCTCAGCATGCGCTGGGCGGACGCATCCTGCTCGGCCTTTTTGTTCAGCTCGGAAGCGTCCATGGAGGGCAGCGCGTCGTTCAGCGCGCAGACGAACGCGGAGAACAGGAGAAACAGTGCGGATAGAATACTCGGACCTAACGGGTCAGCCATCGGGCGGAAACCTCCCTCTCGTCGTTGCGAGATTTTTTGCCGGAACAAACCAGCTTACATTTCATTATAGCATACTTTTCCGCCTTTGACTATCGCTTCGGCGAAATTTCCGCAATGAAAAAAGATCGACCTTTTTTCGATCGATCCTTTTCTATAAAAATGGGCTTGTCAGAGATTTCCCCGCAGAAAATCCACGACCAGGCACACGGCCTCGCGCACCATGTAGTGGGGAAGCGTCGGCCCGGTGTAGGGCGCGGCCAGGCCGCAGACGTTGGAGTAGCCCGCCTTTTCGGCCAGCTTCACGGCGCGACAGACATGGAAGTTGTTGGTCACCAGCCCCACCGAGACGTCCGTGGAGGGCAGCAGCGCCTTGGAGAAGGCCATGTTCTCGGCGGTGGAGGTGGATTTGTCCTCCATGAGAATGCGGCTTTCGGCAATGCCCGCGGCGATCAGCTCGTTTTGGATGCACTCGGCCTCGCTGATGTGCTCGTCCGAGCCCTTGCCGCCCGAGGCGATGACCAGCGTATCGGGATTCTCCCTGAGGTATTCCGCGGCGGCGTTGATGCGCCAGCGCAGCGAACGGCTGGGGCCGTCCGCGTCCACCCGCGCGCCCAGCACGATGAGGTAGTCCAGTCCCGGCGGCGTCCGGGAGGTCATGCCGCTGACGACAAGCCCCTGAAGCGCCAGCAGCGCCGCAAGACCCGTGAGCATTACCGCGCGAAAGGCGATGGCGACACCTCTCGGTACGCGTCCCGTCAGCGCGCCCGCCGCCAGCAGTATGCCGCCCAGCACGATCCAGAGCCAGCTCAGGCTCAGGCCGAAGCGGGAGCAGACGGAGAACAGCAGAAAATAGGCCAGACACGCCGCCCCCAGAATTCGATAAAACAATCTCAGATCCAATGCTTTCACCTCAATTCAATAGACGCGAGCGCCCGGACAAAGGTTCCGCAAATTCCGCAGGCTTTTCCAAAAGTTGACAAATCGCCCCGTTTCGGTATAATAGAATCATCCGAATTGAATTTTAGAAAGGATGAATTTCCATGCTCAAAGGCATTCCCAGTCTGCTCTCTCCGGAGCTTCTGAAGGTCCTGATGGAGATGGGTCACGGCGACACGCTGGTCATCGGCGACGGCAACTTCCCCCACGCGTCCATCGCGGGCGACAGCCCGCTGATCCGTCTGGACGGCCACGGCTGCGCCGAGGTGCTGGACGCGATTCTGACGCTCTTCCCGCTGGACACCTATGTGGACGCGCCCGTGTCGCTGATGGAGGTCGTACCCGGCGACAACGTGGAGACGCCCATCTGGGACGAATTCGCGAAGATCATCGAAAAGCATCAGCCCGGCACGAAGATTCGCCACGTGGAGCGTTTCAGCTTCTACGACGAGGCGAAGAAGTGCTACGCCGTCATCTCCACCGGCGAGACGGCGCTCTACGCCAACGTCATTTTGCAGAAGGGCGTCGTGAAGTAATTCCGTTTCAGGCGACGCCGCGCAATTCGGCGGCGCTTCCTTAAGGCACCACCGCACAATTCGGCGGCGTGTCGGGTTCTGTCTTTTCCACCATCTGCGGCATGCAGATTCCTCGATTTACCTCCAGTAAACCTTCGGAATCTGCATTTGCATCTGACGAAA
>USDD01000077.1 GCA_900553265.1 uncultured Eubacteriales bacterium | reverse complement strand
TGTACCTGGGGGACGCCCGCTACAACATGGGCAATTCGCTGATGGTGGGCTGCGCCAAGATGGGCATGCACTTCGTGGCCTGCGCCCCCAAGAAGTATTTCCCCAAGCCGGAGCTGGTGGCCCAGTGCCAGGCCGTGGCCCAGGAGACCGGGGCGGTGCTGGAGTTCTGCGAGGATCCGGAGACCGCCGTCCAGGGCGCGGACGTCCTCTATACCGACGTGTGGGTCTCTATGGGTGAGCCCATGGAGACCTGGGCGGAGCGCATCGCGGACCTGGCCCCCTATCAGGTGAATTCCGCCCTGATGGCCAAGGCCGGTTCCCAGGCCGTCTTCATGCACTGCCTGCCCTCCTTCCACGACCTCAACACCACCATCGGCAAGGAGATGGGCGAGGCCTTCGGCCGGAAGGACATGGAGGTCACGGACGAGGTCTTCGAGAGCCCGCAGTCCATCGTCTTCGACGAGGCGGAGAACCGCATGCACACCATCAAGGCCGTGCTGTACAGCACGCTGAGCGAATAATAAAGAGGCTTTCCTATGAAAAAGGCTTATCTGGTTCTCTCGGACGGAACCGTCTATCAAGGCTCGGCCTTCGGCGCGGACGCGCCGGCGGTGGGCGAGCTGGTGTTCACCACCGGCATGGTCGGCTATCTGGAAACCCTGACCGACCCGAGCTATGCCGGACAGATCGTGCTTCAGACCTTTCCGCTCATCGGCAACTACGGCGTAATCGAGGCGGATTTCGAGGGCGAAGTCGCCGCGCGGGGCTACGTCGTGCGCGAATGGTGCGACGCGCCGTCCAATTTCCGCTGCGAATACGATCTGGATCGCTTCCTGAAGGAGCGCGGCGTTCCGGGCATCTGCGGTGTGGACACCCGCGCCATCACCCGCAAAATTCGCGAAAGCGGCGTGATGAACGCCATGATTACCTCGGAAATCCCGGAGGATCTGGGCGAGATTCAGCGCTACGCCGTAACCGGCGTGGTCAGCGAAGTCACCTGCAGGGCCCCCGCCGTCCATCCCGCTCAGGGCGAGACGGTGCGCAGAGTCGCGCTGATCGACTACGGCGCGAAGCGCAACATCATCCGCGAGCTGCAGAAGCGCGGCTGCGAGGTGACGGTATTCCCCGCCGCCACCGCCGCCGAGGAGATTCTCGCCGCACATCCCGACGGCGTGATGCTCTCCAACGGCCCGGGCGATCCCGGCGAGAACACCTTCTGCATCGCGCAGATCGCGAAGCTGCTGGGCAGGGTTCCCCTGTTCGGCATCTGTCTGGGCCATCAGCTGACGGCGCTGGCCGCCGGCGGGCGCACGGAGAAGATGAAGTACGGCCATCGCGGCGCAAACCAGCCCGTGCGCGAGATCGGCGGAAGCCGCACCTACATCACCAGCCAGAACCACGGCTACGCCGTCGTGTCCGACTCGGTGAAGGCCGGGCAGATTCGCTTCGTCAACGCCAACGACGGCACCTGCGAGGGCGTCGACTATCCCGAATGGAACGCCTTCACCGTGCAGTTCCATCCCGAGGCCTGCTCCGGCCCGAAGGACACCTCGTTCCTGTTCGACCGCTTTATGTCCATGATGGGAGGCGAATCGTCATGCCGCTGAATCCGAAGATCAAAAAGGTGCTGATGATCGGCTCCGGCCCCATCGTCATCGGCCAGGCCGCCGAGTTCGACTACGCCGGCGCGCAGGCCTGCCGCGTGCTGAAGGAAGCGGGCGTGAACGTGGTGCTGGTCAATTCCAACCCCGCGACCATCATGACCGACAGCGCGCTGGCGGACGAAATCTACCTGGAGCCGCTGACCGTGCCCACGCTCAGACGCATCATCGACCACGAAAAGCCCGACAGCATGCTGGCGGGTCTGGGCGGGCAGACGGGCCTGACGCTGGCCATGCAGCTTTCCAAAGAGGGCTTCCTCGAAAGCCGGGGCGTAGAGCTGATCGGCGTGAACGTGGACGCCATCGACAAGGCGGAGGATCGCCAGCTGTTCAAGGACGCGATGGCCGAAATCGGCGAGCCGACCATTCCCTCGGGCATCGCCAACGACGTCTCTCAGGCGCTGGCCGTGGCGGAGAAGATCGGCTATCCCGTCATCGTGCGCCCGGCCTTCACTCTGGGCGGCGCGGGCGGCGGCGCGGCGGCCAGCGCCGAGGAGCTGAGCCAGATCGCCCGCACGGGTCTGGACATGTCGCCCATCACCCAGGTGCTCATCGAGCGTTCCGTGGCGGGCTGGAAGGAAATCGAGTTCGAGGTCATGCGCGATTCCGCGGGCAACGCCATCGCCGTGTGCTCCATGGAGAACTTCGACCCAGTGGGCGTGCACACCGGCGACTCCATCGTCGTCGCCCCGGCGCTGACCCTCTCGGACAAGGAATATCAGATGCTGCGCAGCGCGGCGCTGAACATCATCTCGGCGCTGGGCATCGTGGGCGGCTGCAACTGCCAGTTCGCGCTGAATCCCGACAGCTTCGAATACGCCGTCATCGAGGTCAACCCCCGCGTGTCCCGCTCGTCGGCGCTGGCCAGCAAGGCCACCGGCTATCCCATCGCCAAGGTCACCACCAAGATCGCGCTGGGCTACACGCTGGACGAGATCAAAAACGAGGTCACGGGCAAGACCTGCGCCTGCTTTGAGCCGACGCTAGACTACGTGGTGGTCAAATTCCCCAAGTGGCCCTTCGACAAGTTTGCGGGCGCGAGCCGCACGCTGGGCACTCAGATGAAGGCCACCGGCGAGGTCATGTCCATCGCCAACAGCTTCGAAATGGCGCTGATGAAGGCCGTGCGCGGCGCGGAGATCAAGCTGGACACGCTCAACCGTGCGGACGACAGCGGCGTAGACATCGAAGAGCGGCTCCACCGGGTGGACGACCATCGGCTGTTCACCGTGTTCGAGGCGCTCAAGCGCGGCATTTCCGTAGAGCACATCCACGAGATCACGAAGATCGACCGCTGGTTCCTGAGCAAGCTCCAGAAGCTGGCGGATTACGAGGCGAGCATTGCCCATGGTCTGACGGACGCGCAGTATCTCGCCGGCAAAAAGCTCGGCTACACCGACGCGGCGCTGAAGCGGCTCTCCGGCGCGAAGACGCTGCCCGAGGTGCAGTCCGCGTTCAAGATGGTGGACACCTGCGGCGCGGAATTCGACGCGGAGACGCCCTACTTCTACTCCACCTTCGACGCGGAGTGCGAGTCCCGCGCGTTCCCCCGCTCGGGCAAGCCGGTCATCATCGTGCTCGGCTCCGGCCCCATCCGCATCGGCCAGGGCATCGAGTTCGACTATTCCTCCGTCCACTGCGTCTGGACGCTCAAAAAGCTCGGCTACGACGTGGTCATCATCAACAACAACCCCGAGACCGTCTCCACCGACTACGACACCGCCGACCGGCTCTACTTCGAGCCGCTGACCGACGAGGACGTGCTGCGCATCATCGACGTGGAGAAGCCCGTGGGCGTGGTGGTGGCCTTCGGCGGTCAGACGGCCATTCGCCTGACCCAGACGCTGGACCGGGCGGGCATTCCCATTCTGGGCACCTCCGCCGAGGGCATCGACATCGCAGAGGACCGCGAGCGCTTCGACGAGCTGCTGGAGAAATTCTCCATCCGCCGCCCCAAGGGCGCGGGCGTGCGCACGCTGGAGGAGGCGCTCTCCGCCGCCGAGACGCTGGGCTATCCGGTGCTGCTGCGCCCCAGCTACGTCATCGGCGGTCAGAACATGACCATCGCTCATCAGCCCTACGACGTCAAGCGCTACATGGCGCGCATTCTGGCCGGCGGCATCGACAACCCGGTGCTGGTGGACAAGTACATGCCCGGCGTGGAGCTGGAGGTGGACGTGATCTCCGATGGCACGGACGTGCTGATTCCCGGCGTAATGGAGCACATTGAGCGCGCGGGCGTGCACTCCGGCGACTCCATCGCCGTCTATCCGCCCTACAACATCAACGACCGCATGCTGAAGATTATCGTCGAAAGCTCCACCAGACTGGCGCTGGCGCTGGGCACGAAGGGTCTGGTGAACATCCAGTACCTGATCTACGGCGGCGAGCTGTACGTCATCGAGGTCAACCCCCGCGCGTCCCGAACCATTCCCTACATCAGCAAGGTCACGGGCGTGCCCATGGTGGATCTGGCCTCCCGGGTCATGATCGGCCAGAAGCTGAAGGAGCTGGGCTACGGCACCGGCCTTTACAAGACGCCGCCCTACTGCGCGGTGAAGGTTCCCGTCTTCTCCTTCGAGAAGCTCACCGACGCGAACAGCTACCTCAGCCCGGAGATGAAGTCCACCGGCGAGGTGCTGGGCATCGGCAAGGACATGGCCGAGGCGCTGTTCAAGGGACTGGTCAGCTCGGGCATCCGCCTGCCCCATCCCGGCGAGGAGACGGGCGTGCTGCTGAGCGTGGACGAATACGACTACTTCGAGGTGCTCGCTCTGGCCCGGAAGTTCAGCGACCTGGGCTGCCGGCTGTACGCCACGTCGGGCACGGCGGCGGCCATCTCCACGCTGGGCATTCCCGTGCAGACGGTGGAGGACATTCACGAGATGAGCGCCACCGCCGCGCTGCTGGAGAGCGGCGCGATCCACTACATCGTCTACACCGGCGCGCTGCTGGACTCCACGCTGGACGACTACATCGCGCTGCACCGCAAGGCGCTGCTGCTGAACATCGCGTGCCTGACCTCGCTGGATACGGCCAACGCGCTGGCCGACATCATCGCCAGCCGCTACAACCAGATGAACACCGAGCTGGTGGACATCAACCACATGCGCCGCGAGCGCGGCCGGCTGCGCTTTGCCAAGATGCAGTCCACCGGCAACGACTACATCGTCATCGACAACCGCTCCGGCGCGCTGGTCTATCCCGAGTCCCTGTGCGTCAGGCTCTGCCGCCCCCACTACGGCGTGGGCGCGGACGGCATCGCGCTCATCGAGCGCTCGGACGCGGCCGACGCGAAGATGACCATGTTCAACAGCGACGGCTCCGAGGGCCGCATGGCCGGCAACTGCATCCGCTGCGTGGCGAAGTACCTCTACGACAATGGCATCGTTCAGAGCGACAGCCTGACCATCGAAACCGCCAGCGGCGTGAAAGCTCTGAAGGTCTACACACGCAACGGCCGCGTCTCCTCCGTGTCCGTGGACATGGGCGTTCCGGATCTGCGCACCGCCAGCCTGCCCTGCACGCTGCCCGTGGAGCGCGCCGTGCGCTATCCCGCGCGCATCGGCGGAAGGCTGTACAACATCACCTGCATGTCGCTGGGCAATCCCCACTGCGTGGTGTTCACCGACAAGGTGGACACCCTCGACCTGAGCGAGATCGGCCCGCGGTTTGAAAACGCGCCCGTGTTCCCCGAACGCGTGAATACCGAGTTCGTCCGCGTGGTCAACCGCACGACGCTGCGCATGCGCTGCTACGAGCGCGGCAGCGGCGAGACCATGGCCTGCGGCAGCGGCGCGTGCGCGGCGGCGGCCGCCGCCGTGGAGAACGGCCTGTGCGCCCGGGACAGCGACCTGACCATTCAGGTGCCCGGCGGAACGCTCATCGTCCGCGTGCGCGAAAACGGCGTGACGCTCCACGGCAGCGCCGAGCTGGTCTACACCGGCGAGCTGGAAATCTGACTTTATTCGTCGGAGCGGGAGTCTGCCGTCATTCCATGGCGCGCGGGCTCCCCTTTTTTGCCGCGTTTTCCATCCAAGAAATAACGCACGCAGCCACAACGTCGAATTCAATAAGCATTGCAAATACTGCCGTTGTTCAGCATTTCGCACTTTCTGCCTTAAACACAGATCCCCTAGTCCACGGAAATCTCGATTAATGCAAAAGAATAATCTACGCCTGCGACCTTGATTTTCTCACAGCCAACGCAAATTGATACTCTTACACTTCGGCATTGCGGCCATGGGAGACTATGGTTCAGAACTTGTCTTTATCGGGTAAAAGTGGTATAATTGCAAACAAAGAAAGAAATAAGACAGCGGCTCAATCCATATTCGACAGTTTTGACAGAAACATGGCGGTCACAGATAGTGCCTCTGTATTCCAGGAATGGAGAATCAGAAATAGAGCAGGCGTGAACTGACGGATAACGAAAAACGCGGGAGGATAACGGGATGAGGCTGTTTGACAAATTGCTTGGCCGTAAGAGTACCGAAGTTCGTGCGATGTCTGCTGAGGCGGACAAAGCCAATCAGGCAGCGGCTCTCTATGACCAATCCAGCATTGAGAAAGCCATCGCTGAACGTAAGAACAGCATCCGTCTCGATCAATGTCTGAAGGTTTCTTTTAAAGACGTCACTGTCTTGGGAACTGCGTTCTCGCAGCTGATCCCTGCGCTTCGAACAATTACCGTAAAAGGCGTCGGCTACCTTCCGGTAAATATGGCTGCTGGAGATGTGCTGAAAACCGCGAGCAAGGGACTCTACTACGGCGCGCATGTCACACCCGCAGGCAAATCTGTGATGACCAAATGGGCGAAAATCGATATGAGCCGTGCGGTGACGCCGATCAATCCCGCGATGATCATGATGACCGCCATGCTTGCCAACATCGAGAAAAAGCTGGATGCGATCCATGAGACGCAGACAAGGATCTTATCCTTTCTGGAGCAGGACAAGCAGGCCGAGCAGCAAGGCAATTTGAATGTGTTAACCGACATCCTGCAGAACTATAAGTACAACTGGGACAATGAGCAGTACCTGCAGAATCATCACATGAAGGTTCTGGATATTAAGCAGGCTTCGGAGAAAAATATCATCTTCTATCAGGAACAGATCGCTTCGGCCATTCAAAAGCTGCCTGCAATTCATCTGGATCAGGCAGTGAAAACCGCGGCTGCGGATCTGAGTAAGCAGTTCCGTAATTACAGGATAGCGCTGTATCTTTTCTCTTTTTCTTCCTTCCTGGAGGTCATGCTTCTGGGCAATTTCCGCCAGGAGTATCTGGAGCAGATAGCATCTAAGGTTCAGCAGTATAGCGAACACTACCAAATCCAATTTTCAAAATGCCATGATATGATGAAACAGTTCTCCGCCGATTCGTTGGAAACAAAGATGCTGGAGGGAATTGGCAACGCCAGCAAAGCGCTGAGCAAGCTGATCGCATCCACGCCCGTGCGAGCCAAGGATTCTGTGGCTGAGTGGCTGCAGAACAGTGGTGAGAAATTGCTTCTGGGCAACGATGAGAAGACCACCCGGACGATGTCCGTGTTTACATGTGAAGAAAAGATCGGCAGTGAAATCTTTATCGACAGCATACGAAATGTTGACATCATCAGCAATCAGACAACCGGCATTCTGTTTGACAATGACGCACTGTATCTGGCAACGGCGTAATTTGCCGTGCCTTCCGGCCAAGAAATAACACATCCGGGCTTGACGAAACGGGGATGTCGGCATATAATGGAACCAAAGCTTGGATCGGGAGGAGTAGACGCTTCCCTTCGCTTTCAGAGATCGGCGGTCACGGCTGCGAGCCGCCGGAGCGAACCACGTCGAACCGTGCGCCCGGGAGCTTCCGCGCCGAAATTCAGTAGGCCCGGACGGTCAGCGCCGTTATCGCCTTTGAGCAAATAAGCAGAGTGGAACCGCGGCCACGCCTCTGTATGGGGCGCGGCCGTTTGATTTTGGAAAGGAGCATGGTTATGAAACAGATGATGATTTACAACACGCTCAGCCGCAAAAAGGAGCCGTTTGTACCCGTTCACGAGGGCAAGGTCGGCATCTACTCCTGCGGCCCGACGGTATACAACTATTTTCACATCGGCAACGCCCGCCCGTTCATCATCTTTGACACGCTGCGCCGCTTTCTGACCCATCTGGGATACGACGTGACCTTCGTGCAGAACTTCACCGACATCGACGACAAGATGATCAAGCGCGCTCACGAGGAGAACACCACCGTGGACGCCATCGCCGAGCGCTACATCGCCGAGTATTTCAAGGACGCGGACGCGCTGGGCGTGCAGCGCGCCGACGTGCATCCCCGCGCCACCAAGCACATCGGCGAGATCATCGCGCTGATCAAGCGTCTGGAGAAAAACGGTCTGGCCTATCGCGCCGAGAACGGCGACGTGTATTTCGACACTCAGGCATGGCGCAGCAACTACGGCCGCCTGATCGGACAGGATCTGGACGATCTGGAGTCCGGCGCGCGCATCGAAGTGGGCGATCTGAAGCGCCATCCCATGGACTTCGCCCTCTGGAAGGCCCAGAAGCCCGGCGAGCCGGCGTGGAAGAGCCCCTGGGGCGACGGCCGTCCCGGCTGGCACATCGAGTGCTCGGCCATGTCCATGAAGTATCTGGGCGAGACCTTCGACATTCACTGCGGCGGCGTGGATCTGATCTTCCCCCACCACGAGAACGAAATCGCCCAGTCCGAGGGCGCGACGGGCAAGCCCTTCGCCCATTACTGGATGCACAACGGCCACATCAACGTGGACAACAAGAAGATGTCCAAGTCCGCCGGCAACTTCTTCACCGTGCGCGACATCGCCAGGGAGTTCTCCCCCGAGGTCGTGCGCATGTTCATGCTCTCCGCCCACTATCGCAGCCCCATCAACTTCAGCCGCGACCTGATTCTGCAGGCAAAGAGCGCGCTGGATCGCCTGTACACCGCCCGCGACAATGCCGCCTTCGCGCTGGAGCACGCGCCCGAGCGGGAGATGAACGACGCGGAGAAGGCCTTTGTCGAGCGCGCGAAGGAAGCCATGGATCGCTTCGACGACGCGATGTGCGACGATCTGAACACCTCCGGCGCGCTGGGCGTGCTGTTCGAGTACATTCGCGACATGAACACCGTGCTGGCCGACGCCAACAATCCCTGCAAAGCCGTCATCGAGGAGGCACTCAGCGCGCTGAAGATCATGGCCCACGACATTCTGGGCCTTCTGATGAAGGACGCGGACACCACGCCCGAGGAGATCAAGGCGCTGGTTCAGGCGCGCGTCGAGGCCAAGAAGGCCAAAAACTTTGCCGAGGCCGACCGCATCCGCGCCGAGGTTCTGGAAAAGGGCTACGTCATCGAGGACACCCCCAAGGGCCCGCTGGTCAAAAAGGCCTGACAAATCCCGCCGCAAGGAGGACGATTTCCCTTGAAAAACGGCTTTATCAAGGTCGCGGCCGGTTCGCCGAGAATCGCCGTCGCCGACGTGGAGGCCAACGCCGCGCAGATCCGGGCGCTCATCCAGCGCGCGGACGCGGCGGCGGCCAATCTGCTGGTGCTGCCCGAACTGTGTCTGACCGGC
Organism: uncultured Eubacteriales bacterium; assembly: GCA_900553265.1. Taxonomy (GTDB): domain Bacteria; phylum Bacillota; class Clostridia; order Christensenellales; family Aristaeellaceae; genus Faecivicinus. Next base: position 3,302 of record USDD01000077.1, on the reverse strand, counting down.
TATACCTGCGGCGATCTGTTCTATTCCGAGCTGCTGCTGGAGGCGGCGAGGGACGCGCTGTGCAGCATCGCCGATTTCACGCGCGGCAAAGCGCCGCTAGTGGTGCTGGGCGTTCCGCTGATGGCGAATGGCAAGCTCTACAACTGCGCCGCCGTGCTGCACGACGGACAGATTCTGGGCGTCGTGCCCAAGAGCTATCTGCCCAACGGTTCCGAATTCTACGAAAAGCGCCAGTTCACCTCCGCCGCCTGCCCCACCCGTCCGGATTTGCTTCACCTGAATGGCGAGGGGGCAGCCTTCGACGCGCGGCTGATCTTTCAGTGCGAGGAGCTGCCGGAATTTGCGCTGGGCGTGGAGCTCTGCGAGGATCTCTGGTCGCCCGACCCGCCGTCGAGGAGGCTGGCCCAGCACGGCGCGACGGTCATCGCCAACCCCTCTGCCTCGGACGAGGTCGTCGGCAAGCGCGAATACCGGCGCATGCTGGTTCAGTCCACGTCCGCGCGCCTGCTGGCGGGCTATGTCTACGTCAACGCCGACAGCGGCGAATCCACGCAGGACATGGTCTTTTCACGCCACAACCTCATCTGCGAGAGCGGAACCATTCTGGCCGAGAACCCGCCCTTCGGCGAGGACGATCTGATTCTGACCGAGCTGGACGTGCAGCGGCTGACCACCGACCGGCATCGCTCCAGCAGCTTTGCGCCGCTGGAGAAATCGGCGGAGGAATTCCGGACGATTTTCTTCCATCAGTCTCCGCGCGAGACCGCGCTCACCCGCGTCTATCCGCGCACGCCCTTCGTACCCGCGTCGGATTCTCAGATTGCCGAGCGCGCGGAGGAAATTCTGCGCATTCAGAGCTACGGCCTGAAGAAGCGCGTGGAGCACACCCATGTGAAAACCATCGTCGTAGGCGTTTCCGGCGGACTGGACAGCTGTCTTGCGCTGCTGGTGATGGCGCGCACGATGGATCTGCTCGGGCGCGACCGCCGGGAGATCGTCGCCGTCTCCATGCCCTGCTTCGGAACCACCCGCCGCACCCGCTCCAACGCTGAAAAGCTCTGCGAACAGCTGGGCGTGACCTTCCGGGAGATCGACGTCTCCGCGTCCGTCCGCCAGCACTTCGCCGACATCGGCCACGACGAATCGGTGCACGACGTGACCTACGAAAACGGCCAGGCCCGCGAGCGCACTCAGGTGCTGATGAACGTGGCCAACAAGCTGGGCGGTCTCGTGGTGGGCACCGGAGATCTGTCCGAGCTGGCGCTGGGATGGGCGACCTACAACGGCGACCACATGTCCATGTACGGCGTGAATGCCGGTGTGCCGAAGACGCTGGTGCGCTACATCGTCCGCTACGAAGCCGATCGCTCCGCGCCCGCGCTGGCCGACGTGCTCCGCGACATTCTGGACACGCCCGTCTCCCCGGAGCTGCTGCCCGCCACCTCCGAGGGCGAAATTCAGCAGAAAACCGAGGATCTGGTCGGCCCCTACGAGCTGCACGACTTCTTCCTGTATTACACGCTGCGCTTCGGCTTCCGCCCTGCCAAGATCTACCGGCTGGCGCGCCATGCCTTCGGCGGCGAGTACTCCGGAGAGGTCATCCTCAAGTGGCTGCGCACCTTCTTCCGCCGCTTCTTCACGCAGCAGTTCAAGCGCTCCTGCCTGCCCGACGGCCCGAAGGTCGGCACGGCGACGCTCTCGCCCCGCGGCGACTGGCGCATGCCCTCCGACGCCTGCGCAACGCTCTGGCTAAAGGAAATCGACGCGATGGTTCCCTGATTTCCCACAAGAAAGGCCGCGCCGTTCGTTCTCTCCTATGGAGAGCGAACGGCGCGGTTTTTCTCTTCCTGCATTATTTCGGCAGAGCCTTAATTCTGTCTGACAGGAATCACATGGCTTCCGCAGGGCAGCGTTCGACCTTCGTAGCACACCGTTATTCCCTCCGGAACCTCTACGCTCAGGCGCACCTCGCCGCCTTCCCTGCGCCATTCCACGCGCAGATCCCCGTAGGGCATGTGCCGCACGCCGCGGCACCAGCTCAGCTGCGGAACGAACACGGGCTTCAGCAGCACGTGCCGCATGCCGGGCCGCTCGGGATCCGGGCGGATGCCCGCAAGCGTATCCATCAGGAACAGCATAAAGCAAGAGTACATGTGGTGGTTCTTGGACGCGCCCGGATAGAAGGTCTCCCAAAGGGTGGTCGCGCCCTGGCGCAGCCACTGGGTAAAGGACGGGAAGCCCTCAGCCGCAATGATTCTGTAGGCATACTCCGCAAGCCCGCAGTCGTTCAGCGCATCGTACAGGAACCGCACGCCCAGCATACCTGTGTGCATGTGGAAATCATGCTCCTCCACGCACTCCTTGAGCTGCTGGCGAATCGCATCGAAATCATCGTACAGCTTCAGCCCTATCAGCATGGCGCAGGCGGTCTGCTCATGAACGGTGCAGCGTCCATCCGGCTTCAGATAGACGCGCTTGAACGCCCGGGTTACGCGCTCCAGCTCACCGCGCACGCGGGCCTCTGCCTCCGCATCGCCCGCATGCTGCGCCGCGAGAATCGTGCGCTGCATGAATTCGATGTACAGGGCACTGTCGGTAAACTTCAGCGGCGTGGGCGCGCACGTGTTGTAGTCCTCGCCGAACGGGCCCGCCCAATCGTAAAGCCCATAGGCGATCAGCCCATCCTCTTCCTCCTTGCCCTTCAGGTATTCCAGATGCTTCAGCATGGCCGGAAGTCCCCGGATCAGCAGTGAATCGTCGCCGGTGTAAAGATAGGTCTTATAGGCGGTTTCGTGAATGACGCAGGAGCAGATCGGCCCGGTGAAGGAGTCGAACTCGCAGCCGGAGGTCGGCGCAATGCCCGGAACTGCGCCGTCGCCGCGAACGGAATCGGTGATGTCCCGGAACCACTTGTGAAAGAAGGGCGCGATGTCGAAATCCATCAGCAGATGCTCCGCCGAGGCGCGCGCGTCGTTCAGCCAGCCGTACTTTTCCCGGGTCGGGCAGTCGGTCAGCAGATAGTGCATATTGGAATAGCACGCCATGACGCCAATGCGGAACAGATCGTTCAGATCCGAATTGGAGCACTCAAACTCCGTCAGCCTCGGAACGTCCAGATGGACGAACACGCCCTCCACCATGGACACATCCGCTTCCTCCAGACCGGTGATCTCGATGAAATGGAAGCCATGATAGGTAAACATGGGCGAATAGGTAATCGCTTCGCCGTTCAGCGTGACAATATCCGTCTGGAACGGGCTCAGCGGATAGAATTCCGGCATGCCGTTGCCGCGGAGCTCACC
>USDD01000076.1 GCA_900553265.1 uncultured Eubacteriales bacterium | reverse complement strand
TCAGATGTGTATAAGAGACAGCCCCAAAGTACCCGTCGCCGTTTTGTGTCTTTTCATCGAGAACATGGTATGCAAAAGTACCTGCCTGCTCAGCAATCCCCGGCGCAACCGCTACCGATCCTGTTTATACATATTTATAAAGCGCTCCACTTTTCATCAGAAGGTCTACGGATGGCGTTCTCATGCGAATATGTTGATTTGGCTCTGTCAAAACTCCGCAGCCTCCTTCCAATCGCCGCCGACGCGCCTTCAGGCAGTGGCATGGGGAGCATACATTATCATCACCAGCTCTATTATATTAAAAAAGGCCGCTTTTGCGACCTTTTTGACAAGCTGATCGTTCAGAATGAAGTATGCGTCATTTTGAATTGTAAAATTTCGCACTGTTCAGTTTCTCTGCCAGTGCCTCCAGATTCGGCCGCTCCGCTGCCAGCGCCTTCCAGTAGGGTTCCGTCAGGAACCACGTGCCGCTCATTAGGAAAATGTTGCGCAGTCCCAGCTGAACCTCTAGCCGCAGCTTGTCCATCAGCGTCTCGGGACTCATTGCCCGCGGCGGGAACACGGTACTCTCGCTGTATGTGTCGTTGGCTCCGATGCGGCTCATATGGCCGCGCACGCTCTCCGAAAGGGCCTCCCGTCCACCGGGTGCGAGATAATCCGCGTCCGAAAAGTGCAACTCACCCACGCGGAACATGCAGTTCGGCACCGCCGCCTTCATCATTTCCACGTCCAGGCCGTGCCGCCGGTCGCCCTTGTACATCAGCATCGTGCCGATCTGCAATCCCGGCACGTCGCAGCGCTTTAGCAGGCGCGTCACCTTTTCGCAGTTATAGCGAATCCACTCGGCGCGAACGCCCTTTTCCTCGTCCGAGCAATCCGCCTCGTCCTTCCTGAGCATCGCGTCCAGCGCCTTCGGCTGCAGCGCAAGGCCGGTTCTTTGGTTAAACTCCTTCATGCACGCCGGACAGAAACAGCCGCCGATCTCCCTTCCGCACTCGCCCATTCGAAGATCGTCGTCGAAAAACAGCTTCCGAAAGCCCATCTGTGCATACTTTTCCGCCGCCCGGCCGTTGTCCTCAACCATCACGTCCTCGATGCAGGCACAGAAAAAGTGCGGCTTGCAGTCGGGCTCCATGCGATAGCGCCACGTCTTGGGAATTTCCAGCTCCAGCGTATCGTCCTCCGGGTTCAGCGAATTGCCGGGATGGCCCACCGGCACGCTGATGGCGTTCACATCGAAACCCTCGTCCTCCAGCCGTCGCTTCGCCGCGAGCATCGTCTCGTCATCGGCCTCGTAATGTCCATAAAAATAGCCGTCCAGCCAGATCGTCTCCACACCGCATTCCTTTAGCCACCGAATGCGCTGTGGCGCTTCAGGATGATGCAGCACCTCGTGTGCACGAAAACCATAATTGAACCTCAGCTTGCTCATTTTTCTCTCTCCTTCGATGTTAAATAACACACAGGATAATCTGCGCGCATTATAGCACATTCAAAGTTAAAAGAAAAGGCCTTTTGTAAACGTCAAATAGCGTGCATTTGTAAACGTCAAATAGTGTGCATCGCAAGAAGACGCAATACAGGGCAAAGCTGAAGATCAGCGAGGATGGTTCGATATCGGTTGAACAGCAACCAGACTGAAGGCGGAATAGACTACTCACTTTATCAAGGCGTGTGAGTAGTCTATTTTCATCCCAAAATAGTGTATCTGTTTCTGAGAATACCGTGTCGTTTTATAGTATATTTTAACCATGAACGTTATTCGTGATAAGGCAGTAATGCACATTCGCTCTTTCATGAATTCAATATATCAAGCATAAGAGGGGGTGCAAATTTGCCTCCTAAAGCAGTAATATGAGTAGGCTAAGCTGAAAATCGGTCGTTCCATAGGGATGTTCAAAATGAACGATACGGTTCGTTTTGAATCTCCACTCCGTTCAAATGTCATTTTCAGAGGAAAGTAAGCTCTGCCCCTTTCTATTATCTCCACTTATGCGTCGCGCATCGCCCAAATATGCAAAAATGAAGTACCCAGATATTGTATCAATATCTGGGTACTAAGGTGGCAGTGGCGGGGGAGCTTGCTCCCCGTTCCCTTCCGTCCGTTCCTGTTCGCCCACCGCCTACAGCTCCATCCGCATGGAGACGAGGGTCTGGTATCCGCCGTCGCTTTTGCGGAAGCCCCTCGGGTTTCGGCCGAATTCCACAAAGCCCGCCCGGCGGTACATGCTCAGCGCGCGCTCGTTTTCGGCCACGGCGGTCAGCTCCAGCTGGGTGTAGCCCGCCCGGCGGGCGCATTCGACGCAGGCCTCCAGCAGCGCCCGGCCGACGCCGAGACCCCAGAACGCCCGGGCGACGCTGACGCCGAACTCGGCGCGATGGCGCAGCTTGAGCTTATTGCCCAGACTTTCCACGCCCGCGGTTCCGACGATTTTGCCGTCCACCTCGGCGACGATTTCGATTTCCCGCTCGCTGTCGGCCATCTTCTGAAGATACTGGCTCTCCGCCGCCGCGTCGAAGAGGTTCTCCTCGGGATAGGTCAGCAGAAAGTCCGTCTCTCCATGGGTGAGGTTGAAGTTTTCCAGCACCGCCGGGCCGTCCGCCGCCGTCGCGGCGCGCACGACGCACGCCCGGCCGTCCCTCAGCGTGACGTTTTTCTGAAACTGCACGTTCCCTCCTCCTTTGACAAAGCGCCCTCCGATTGTCTCGGAGGGCGCGTCGTTCTTATCAGCCGATCTCGCTGCCGGGAGCCACGTCGCCGTCCACGGTCAGCAGGCGCACCCTGCCGTCGGGATCCTCGGCGCACAGCAGCATGCCCTCGGAGACCTGTCCCGCCATCTTGCGCGGGGCGAAGTTGTTGACCATGACCACGGTCTTGCCCACCATCTCCTCGGGCGTGTAGTATTTGGCGATGCCGGAGCAGACGGTCTTGGTCACGCCGCCGCCCACGTCCAGCGTCTCCTTGAGGAGCTTATCGGACTTGGCCACCCTTTCGCAGGCAATGACCTTCGCGGCGATGAGCCTGATCTTCATGAAGTCGTCGAAGGTGGCGATTTCCGCTTTGGCTTCCTCCGCCTTGGGGGCCTCGGCCTTCTTCTCGGGCTTCTTTTCTTCCTTCTCAGGCGCTTCTTCCTTTCCGCCGGAGAGGGCCTCCAGCTCCTTCTTCACGTCCACGCGGGGGAACAGCGCCGCGCCCTTCTGCACCTTGGTGCCGGGCTTCAGGCCGCCGAACTTCTGGATGGATTCCCAGGTCTGAAGGCTCTCGTCGGTCACGCCCAGCTGCTCGTAGATGCGCGCGGGGGTGGAAGGCATGGCGGGGCGGATGTACACCGCCACGGCGCGGATGCACTCGGCGAGGTTGTACAGAACGGTCTTCAGCCGCGGCAGGGTTTCCTCGCTCTTGCACAGCACCCAGGGCTGGGTCAGGTCGATGTAGCGGTTGCAGTCGCCGATGAGCTTCCACACCTCGGCCAGCGCCACGGAGAACTGCAGGTCGTCCATCTGCTTTTCAAAGATGGCGGGCAGCGCCTCGAAGCGCTCGCGCAGCGCGCGGTCGGCCTCCTCCTCCGCGCCCGGCTCGGGCACGATTCCGCCGAAGTACTTCTCGATCATGGCTACGGTGCGGGACACGAGGTTGCCCAGGTCGTTGACCAGATCGGCGTTCATGCGGGTCAGCAGCGCCTCGTTGGTGTAGTTGCCGTCCGCGCCGAAGGGCATCTCGCGCATGAGATAATAGCGCAGCGCGTCCACGCCGTAGCGCTCGACGATGGGGCCGGGATAGACCACGTTGCCCTTGGACTTGGACATCTTGTCGTTGCCGAAGAGCAGCCAGCCGTGGCCGAACACGCGCTTGGGCAGCGGAAGTCCCAGCGCGTGGAGCATGATGGGCCAGTAGATGGTGTGGAAGCGCACGATCTCCTTGCCCACCAGATGGATGTCCGCGGGCCAGTATTTTTTGAACAGCTCGTCGTGGTCGGTGCCGTAGCCCAGGGCGGTGATGTAGTTGGTCAGCGCGTCGATCCAGACGTAGACCACGTGCTTGGGGTCGAAGTCCACGGGAATGCCCCACTTGAAGGACGTGCGGGACACGCACAGATCCTGAAGGCCCGGGCGCAGGAAGTTGTTGAGCATCTCGTTGGCGCGGGACGGCGGCTGGATGAAGTCCGGATGGCTCTCGATGTAGTCGATGATCCAGTCCTGATACTTGCTCATGCGGAAGAAATAGCTCTCCTCATGGGCGGTCTCGCAGGGGCGGCCGCAGTCGGGGCAGAGATTGCCCTCCTTGAGCTGAGAGGGCGTCCAGAACGCCTCGCACTCGGCGCAGTACTGGCCCTCGTATTCGCTCTTGTAGATGTCGCCCTGATCGTAGAACTGCCGGAAGATCTTCTGCACGATCTTCACGTGGCGCTCGTCGGTGGTGCGGATGAAGTCGTCGTATTCGATGTTCATCAGCTTCCACAGATCCTTGGTCTCGGCGACGATTTTGTCCACGAACTGCTGGGGCGTCACGCCGGCGGCCTCGGCCTTGCGCTCGATCTTCTGGCCGTGCTCGTCGGTGCCGGTGAGGAAGAAGGTGTCGTAGCCCAGCATCTTCTTGAAGCGGGTCATGGTGTCGGCGGCCACGGTGGTGTAGGTGTGGCCGATGTGCATGTTGCCCGAGGGATAGTAGATGGGCGTGGTGATGTAGAATTTCGGCCTGTCAGCCATGGAAAACCCCTCCTGTCCATTGATTGAGAATGGTTGAAATGAAAAACGCCCCTCGTTCAAAGGGGCGTTTGTGGGACAAACGCGGTACCAACCCTGTTCACCCGCATGCGCGGGCCTTGGCCGTCGGTAACGGAACGGAAAGCCGCCCCGGGTTCAGGCGCGCGCCCTTGCCCGGAGAACTCGGAAGCCATGTTCCCGCGCGCCCGCCCGCCGGTTTTCAGCTTCCCCGGCTCTCTTGGGAGCGGCGCAGACGCGGTACTCTCTTCGTCATCGTCGTTTCTTTTCTCTATTATAATGCCCGGTGCGGGGCAATGTCAAGGGAAAAAAGCGCACCGCGCCGGACAAAAAGGGTTTTGAGGGGTTTACATTCGCCCCGGGCTGTGTTATGATTTTCGCACATTCATAACATAAAGGAAGGAACCACCCCATGAAACGCTATACTATTTCCTGGCGCATGGCGCTGGACGCCGCCGACGACCCCAAAGTTTTCGAGGAGCTTCTCGACCGTCTGACCGACGAAACGAGCGTGGCCGACGAGCTGTGGATCATCCTCAGCGAGCCGACGAGCTACTGCTACGAGCCGCTGGAGAGCATCGCCGAAAAGTGCGAGCGCTTCAGGATTCCCGCCGCCGCGGCCCGCGCCCGGGGCGTCCGCGTGGGCATCAATCCCTGGCCCACCTTCGGCACCGACGAGCCCTACTACGCCGACAACGGCCGCCCGCCCATGCCGTTTCAGTCCATGGTGGGCTGCGACGGCGTGAAGTCCATCGGCACCGCCTGCCCCGTGTCGCCGGAATTTCTGGCCTACACCAGGGCGCGCTATAAACTCTTTGCTCAGACAGGCGCGTCCTTTGTCTGGGTGGACGACGACTGCCGCCTGACCCATCTGGGCGGCACCAGCTACCCCTGCTTCTGTCCGAACTGCGTGCGCCATTTCGACGGCGGCCGCTTTGCCGACCGCGAGACCCTCGTGGCCGCGCTGAACCGGCCGGAGAACCGCGCGCTGCGCCGCAAATGGTCGGCCTACGGCGCGGAGCGTCTGGCCACCTACTGCCGCGCCGTGCGCGAGGCGGTGGACGAGGTGGATCCGTCCATCGACACGCCGTTCATGTCCGTGGGCTTCTCCCACACCACCTTCTCCGGCGACTACATCGAAAGGTGCATGGAGGCGCTGCGCGCGAAGGCCGCCCGCCCGGGCCACGGCTTCTACTGGGACGACGCGCCCATGGGCATGTTCGAAAAGGCCATGGACATGTCCCGGCAGATCAGCCGCATGCCCGAAAGCGTCCTCTCCCACGTCCATTACGAGGAGGAGAGCTGCCCGGGCACGCTGCTGAACAAGGCGGCGGACACGCGCCTGATGGAGATGGCGCTGTCCGTCTGGGGCGGCTGCACCGGCGTGGCCATGAACCATCTGGTTTCCGCCGGCGGCGGGCATCCCTTCGACTTCCTGAAGTACGAGGCTGCTCAGCTGAAGGCCAACCGGGACTTCTTCGACCGCTATCTGACCTTCGCGGAGGGCCTTCCCCAGCGCGGCGTGTGGGCGGCCTTCAGCGAATGGGCCGCCGCCGACATGAAGGTGGGCGAGAGGGGCTGGTTCCACGAGGACGATCCCGACTACAGCGCCAACCGCTGCGTCGCCGAGTGGCCGAATTTCGGCCTTCCCATCACCGCCGACCCGAGGGGCGCTTACGCCGCGCTGCTTCAGGGGCGCACGGCGGAGCTGTTCTCCGACGAGGAGCTGGACGAGATGCTCAGAAAGCCCCTGTTCGTGGACGGGCTGGCGCTTCAGGTGCTCTGGGAGCGCGGCTTCGGCGAGAGGTGCGGCGTGCGCATTAAAGAGGTCTCCCACAGCGGCTCGGAGAAGCTCGCGCCCTCGGCCTACGACGGCGGCTTTGCCGGCGCGGAGCGCGGCGGCATCTTCGGCCCCTACTACAATCTGGAGCCGCTCAGCGACGAGGTGGAAACGCTGAGCCTGCGCGCGCGCCCCTACGGCATTCCCGACGAGATCTGCGCCGCGAAGTACCATAACGTGGTGGCGCTGGGCTACGCGCCCTATCGATTCACCGGCACGCCGGGACGGCTGCACATGATGCGCGAGGTTCAGAAGGCGCTGGGCGCACCCGTGCTGCTCCATCCCTCCGACGAGTACGACCCGCCGCGGGTGAGCGTCTGGGTGCGCGGCGACGAAAACCGCGCCGCCGTGCTGCTCATCAACGCCGAGACCGGCCCCGCCCGCCCCTTCGAGGTGATGTTCCGCGGCGCGGCGGCGAAGGCCGTGTCCATGGGCCTGAACCGCGCGGACATGGCGCTGGAAACCCGCCGCGACGGCGAGTTCGTCTATGCCCGCGTCCCCGGGATGCAGCCGTGGGAAATGGCCGTGGTGCTGTTCGAGTAAAGCCGGGTGCCGCCGGGAACGCGGGTTCCCGGCGGCGATTCTTCTTTGGAACCGGCCGCGGCGCTCTCCCGCCGATTTTGAACTTATGCGCGGCATTCCGACCGACAGAAAGCGCGCGGGGCCTTCGCTCCGCGCGCTCAGATCGACCGCCGTCCAAACCGGCGATGTTTTTTCTCAGTACACGCCCTGCTCATGCAGCTTTTTCAGCGCGCGCACGACGTTGGGGCGATCCTCCTTGTAGGTCACGCCGAACCACGCTGCCGGAGTGTCCAGCACGCGCACGTCCAGCGCGCCCTCGCGGATCATCCGGTCGACCATCACCGGCAGCAGGCACTCGCCCAGCAGATCGTCCGGCGCGCTGCGGCGCAGGAATTCCTCGAAGTACTCCTGCATGGGCTCGAAGATTTCCGCCGGGAAGCCCCAGAAGTTCATGGACACCAGCGCCTCGGGATCCAGCGGCTCCATGCGGTCGGGCGCGGAGGCCTCGACGATGCTCCCGTCCTCGCACTGGCGGATGCCCCTGACCTCGCGCACGCCGGTGAGCAGGCCGCTTTCCATGCGGCACAGGCCGCGGGTGACGGTGCCGTGGCGGCTGACGGTGTTCTTCAGGCGATAGCCCATCATAGCCGCATGGCCGGGGGCGCATTCGCCGGTGAGGAATTCGTACATCTGCTGGAAGGGCTCCACGCCGTAGTAGTCGTCGGCGTTGATGATGGCGAAGGGCTCATGGACGAAGGGACGGGCGCAGAGCGCCGCGTGCACGGTGCCGAAGGGCTTGACCCGGTTCTCGGGCACGGTATAAAACGCCGGCAGGCTGGCAAAATCCTGATAGGCGTACTCGATCTCCACCCGGCCCGCGCTGCGCACGGCCATCAGCCGGTTCATCGTCTCGCGCATCTCGGGCTTGATGATGAGCACCACCTTGGAAAAACCCGCGCGCACGGCGTCGTGAATGGAGTACTCCAGCAGAATTTCGCCGTTGGGGCCCATGCCCTCGATCTGTTTGTTGCCGCCGTAGCGCGAGGCCATGCCCGCGGCCATGACGACCAGCGTCGCTTTCTTCATGGTTCAATGCCTCCATTGCTTCCGGACCGCGCGCTTCCCCGGGCGCGGCGATGATGATTCTGTAAATTAGACTTCCGCGGCGCGAAAAAGGTTCGCCCGCGGGAGGAAATTATCTTCCCGTGCTGCCGAAGCCGCCCTCGCGCAGAGCCGACGCGTCGTCGTCCACGGTGATTCCGTATTCCACAAACACGCCCTGCGCCACCGCCTCGCCGACGCGCACGGTCAGCGTGCGGCCCTCGTTGGAGGCGTTGGTCAGCTTGAGCTGGATGTGACCCTCGTTCTTTGCGCCGAAGTAGTCCGAGTCGATGATTCCCACGGTGTTGTTCAGCTGAAGCCGATACTTGAAGCCCAGCCCGCTGCGGGGATAGAGCTTGAGCACCCATCCCTCGTCCATGCGCGCGCGCACGCCGGTGGGCAGCAGTACGGTCTGTCCGGGCGCGAGAACAAAATCGCAGGGCGAAAAGAAGTCGTAGCCCGCGGAGCCGGCCGTGGCGCGGCGGGGCAGGCGCAGTTCGGACGCGTCCGGGCACGGGCCCAGCGCCTCGGGCCAGTCGGCCTGAAGCTGCGCGGAGCTGACGAAGAAGAACTGCGCGACGCGGCGCATGGACAACACCTCCGTGGGAGAACTGTGCGCTTCTTTATAATAATGTAAATCGACGGTTTTGTCAACCTCTTCCCGGTTCTTCGCCAAAAACATACGGGAAACCGACGTTTTTCCGCGGATTATTCATATTTAATTCACAATCCGTTGATGGTACGTTGATGTTCAACCTCTATAATAGGCACAGAAACCGAAAGGAGACACCGCCTTGAACAACAAAACGAATCCGGGCACTCCGTCCCCGCAGAACCCGAACGATAAATTCCGCAGATTCCTGCGCTCGCCGTGGATATATCCGCTGCTGTTCGCGGTGCTGGTGCTGCTGCTGAGCTTCTTCGGCCAGCAGCGCACCGCCGTGACCAAGGAGATTCCCTATTCCGAATTTCTGACCATGCTGCGCGATAATCAGGTGCAGGCGGTGGAGGTCTCGGGCGACAAGCTGACCATTCAGCCCAAGGGCTCCAACAACCTCTCCGCGCCGCTGTACTACACCACCCGCATCATCTCCGACAGCGCGCTGGTGAGCGAGCTGATCGACGCGGGCGTGGAATTCGGCGCGGTGGAGGCCTCTCAGCCCATTTCCTTCTTCGACGTGCTCATCGTCTACGTCATCCCCATCGCCCTGTTCGTGCTGATGGCCTTCTGGATCATCCAGCTGCTGCGCAACATGAAAAAGGGCGGCGAGGGCGGCGGCGGCGTGTTCGGCTTCGCCAAGAGCGGCGCGAAGCAGTACGACATGCAGAACTGCGACACCCACTTCAGCGACGTGGCCGGCCAGACCGAGGCCAAGGAATCGCTGATGGAGATCGTGGACATTCTGAAAAACCCCGGCCGCTACACCTCCGTGGGCGCGGAGATTCCCAAGGGCGCGCTGCTGGTGGGCCCTCCCGGAACCGGCAAGACGCTTCTGGCCAAGGCCGTGGCGGGCGAGGCGGGCTGCCCCTTCTTCTTCGTCAGCGGCTCGGCCTTTGTGGAGATGTTCGTGGGCACCGGCGCGGCGCGCGTGCGCGATCTGTTCAAGCAGGCGGCGGCCAAGGCCCCGTGCATCGTGTTCATCGACGAAATTGACGCCATCGGCAAGAAGCGCGACTCCATCGGCATCGGCGGCAACGACGAGCGCGAGCAGACGCTGAACCAGCTGCTGGCCGAGATGGACGGCTTCGACCCCGAAAAGGGCATCATGGTGCTGGGCGCCACCAACCGCCCGGAGATTCTGGACAAGGCGCTGCTGCGCCCCGGCCGCTTCGACCGGCGCATCCCCGTGGAGCTGCCCGACATGAAGGGCCGTCTGGAGATCCTTCAGGTGCACGCCCGGAAAAAGACGCTGGACAAAAACGCCGATCTCAAGCGCGTGGCCGACGCGACCCCCGGCGCTTCCGGCGCGGAGCTGGCCAACATTCTCAACGAGGCGGCTCTCGGCGCGGTGCGCGACAACCGCAGCGCCATCACTCAGGCCGACCTGGATCGCGCCACCGAGTACGTCATCGCCGGCAGCGAGAAGAAGAGCATGGTCATCTCGCCCGACGAAAAGCGCATCATCGCCTATCACGAAATCGGCCACGCGCTGGTGGCGGCCAAGCAGAAGAACGCGGTGCCCATCCGCAAGATCACCATTATCCCCCGAACCTCCGGCGCGCTGGGCTTCACCATGCAGGCCGACGAGGAGGAGCACGTGCTGATGAAGAAGGAGGATCTGATTCAGCAGATCGAGGTGCTCACCGCGGGCCGCGCCGCCGAGGAGCTCATCTTCGGCACCTGCACCTCCGGCGCGTCCAACGACATCGAGCGCGCCACCGCGCTGGCCCGGAACATGATTACCCGCTTCGGCATGAACGACGAGATCGGCCTGATGGCGCTGGACACGGTGGTCAACCCCTATCTGGACGCGGAGCTGAAGTCCAACGCCTCCCCCGAGGCCGCGGCCAAGGTGGAAAAGGAGATGCGCAAGCTGATCCAGTCCGCCTACGAGCGCGCCACCCAGATCCTCCGGGACAACGCCGCCACGCTGAACCGCCTGAGCCAGTATCTGCTGGAGAACGAAAACATTACCGGCGACGAGTTCATGGCCCTTCTCAAGGAGGACGAAGAGCGTCAGAGCGCCGAGAGCGCGGCCGCCGAAGGCTCCCCGGAAGCGGAGAATTCCAGTGAGGAGTAAAATCGCACAGCCGTGGAGGAAGGACGCGGTTCCTTCCTCTTTTTGCTTCCTCTTTTGTATAGTTAAATATACATTAAATCGCATGCTCGTTGCAGGAATTTCCCGAAGGGGCGCGAAAATATAGGAATAGCGAAATTTCGACAGGTATAGGGTTTTGCCCGAATACCCCTTCGAACGCGTAAGGAGTGAATCGCCATCAAAGTGGTCTTGGCGTCGCACGCGGGCTTCTGCTTCGGCGTCCGGCGCGCGGTGGGAACCGCCGAAAAGGCCGCGCCCGCCGTCACCCTGGGGCCGATTATCCACAGCCCGCAGGTCGTGGAGCGCCTGCGGAGGATGGGCATCGTGCCCGTGGACGCGCTGGAAGAAATTCCCGACGGCGTTCGTGCGGTGATCCGCTCTCACGGCGTGGACCGCGCCACCTATGACGCGCTTGCCCGGAAGGGCTGCGAGGTCGTGGACGCGACCTGCCCCTTCGTCGCCCGCATTCACGACATGGCCCGGGAGGCCAGCCGCGCGGGAATTCCCCTCGTCGTAGTGGGCGAGGCGGAGCACCCGGAGGTGCGGGGCATCCTCGGCTGGACGGACGGCGAGAAATACGCCGTGCTCAGCCGGGAGGATGTTGAAAGGCTTCCCCATCTGTCCAAGGCGCTGGTGGTCAGCCAGACCACCATGGTCGAGGAGAAATTTTGCGAGCTCTGCTCCGCGCTGGCCGGGAAAATCGACCGCCCGGACGTGCGTGCCACCATCTGCCCCGCCACCCGCGACCGGCAGAACGAGTGCGTCGAAATCGCGCGAAAGGCCGACGTGATGATCGTCATCGGCGGGCGCGAAAGCTCCAACAGCCGCAAGCTGTACCGACTCGCGGCGCGGTTCTGTCCGAGGACGTTCTTCATCGAGTCCGCGGCGGAGCTGTCCGGCGTCCGCGCGGCGCCGTCGGACGTCATCGGGATTACAGCCGGCGCCTCTACGCCGGATTGTATAATTAAGGAGGTTGTTGCAAGAATGAACGACATCGAGAAGAAAGCCCCCATCGAAGAAACCCAGGATCCCTCCGTTATGTCCATGGAAGACGTGGATAAGACCCTCGTCCAGCTGCGCCCCGGCCAGATTGTCACCGGTCAGGTGGTTCAGATCTCCGACGACGAGGTTTGCGTCAACGTCGGCTATAAGGCAGACGGTCTGGTCAAAAAGTCCGACCTTTCCTCTACCGATGTCAAGATCGGCGACGAAATCGAAGTCGAAGTCGTCAAGGTGAATGACGGCGAGGGCAACGTCCTTCTTTCCCAGAAGAACATCATCAACCGCAAGGCCTGGGAAGACATCTGCGCGAAGGAAGAAGCCGGCGAATTCGTCGAAGGCATTGGCAAGGAAGCCGTTAAGGGCGGCCTGCTGGCGGACGTCGAAGGCGTGCGCACCTTCATTCCCGCTTCCCAGCTGTCTCTGCGTTATGTCGAGAAGATCGACGAGTTCGTGGGCCAGCCCATGAAGCTGAAGATCATCGAGATCGACAAGGCCAAGAAGCGCATCGTCGCGTCCCGCAAGGCCGTGCTGATGGCGGAAGAGGCCGAGAAGAAGAAGCACATCTGGGAGACCCTCGAAGTGGGCTCCATCGTCAAGGGCACCGTTCGCCGTCTGGCGGACTTCGGCGCGTTCGTGGACATCGGCGGCGTGGACGGCCTCGTTCATGTGACCGACCTGTCCTGGGGCCGCGTGAAGCATCCCTCCGACGTGGTGTCCGTGGGCCAGGAGATCGACGTGAAGATCCTGAACGTGGATCCCGAGCGCGAGCGCATCTCCCTGAGCTATAAGCAGACCCAGCCCCGTCCGTGGACCGTGGCGGCCGACAAGTACCCCGTCGGCTCCGTGGTGGAGGGCAAGGTCGTGCGCATCACCACCTTCGGCGCGTTCGTCGAGCTGGAGCCCGGCCTGGACGGCCTGGTGCACATCTCCCAGTGCGCGCTGACCCGCATCGCGAAGGTCGAGGACGCGGTCAACGTCGGCGACATCGTGCGCGTGAAGGTGCTGGACGTCAACACCGAAGCCAAGCGCATCAGCCTGTCCATCCGCGAGGTTCTCGAGGACGAAGCGCTGGACAGCGTCCCCGAGGATGAGTTCGCCATCGAAGGCGACCTGCCCGAGGTGGAATAAATCTTGGCAAAAGAG
>USDD01000075.1 GCA_900553265.1 uncultured Eubacteriales bacterium | reverse complement strand
ACTTCATTCTACCAGATGACGCTGACCTTGTCCCTTGTTTTGGGGACTGTTTTCAATCCTCCTGTTCTGGAATTTGCGCAACTTATTGTACCTTATCGGAAGGGCAAAACTGCATATTCCCGGGTGCATTCAACGTTTCGCATTAGGATTCTGCAAGAACATAAAGAAAAAGACTGAAACCTTGTATCAAAGTTTCAGTCCTTTTATGTGTCTCCACCTATATAATGATACAAGTTACGAAATAGAATAAGGGGATGCAGGGAGTGCAGTTTGCACCCCTTTTGCGCACCCCTTGCACACCCTTTATAGCTTCTCAAAAACTACCCTGCAGCGCTTCTTGCAGAAAGCGATACCAAACGCTGTGACATTCTCCCGACCTTCGTTGCGCAATCGCTCGTCGTAGCGCTTGCTCTTAATCTGCTCCAGCGCTGTTACGCACACGCTTTCCATCCCTGCCAGCGTCGGTGAGTATTTTACCTCAATCACGATACCCGCATCCGGATCCTCCGGCTCGATAAGGATATCGCTGAATCCATCGCCTGATTCCGCATTGGACAGAATCAGCCAGTTTGGTTCGCTCCGCAGGAGCCCCAGCAGCAGTCCGTGATAGAAGTTTTCCTTCTGGTCGTCCTTCGCTTTTGTGTCCAGTATGCTGATCATTTTTCCGAGGATTACCGTTAATCGCTTCTGGATTTCCTCCGCGTTTCCATCCAGAAACGCCTGACAGAACGCCTGCATGGGCTTTTCGTCTTGGACAACCGTTTCCTTGAACCATTCCTGAATCTGGAAGATGAAAACTTCCTGCACCTCGCGGTTGGGGATGATCAGTTTATATACGCTACATAGACCTGTGCATGAGCGCGGACAAGCTGAAATGACACGTCAAAGGGAAACAAAAAGAGAGCCGATAACCCGTGCGGCCTATTGGCTTACGGATTATCGGCTCTGCGTATACCCCAGAAACCAGCGATACGCCACGTTCACTTCTGCGTCCCGCATGGTCTGACGCAGCGAACGGATCCCGAACAGATGCTGGATCAGCACCAGCTTGAACAATACCACCGGGTCGCAGCCTGGCCGGCCGTTGTCCTCGCAGTATAAATCCTCCACAAGCTCATAGATGTGCGTAAAATCCACCGCTGCGTCGATCTTCCGCAGCAGATGCTCCTGCGGCACCAACATGTCCACACATAGCATCTCGATTGCCTGCCGCTGCTTTGTTTTTTTCATTACCGCCGCTATTATATCAGAAAAGGCCGCCTTTGGCGACCTTTTTTTGACAGCCTGAGGCCGGCAGGCCATTCGCCGACGAATTCGGATCCCTGCCGACGCTGAGCGCCGACCGCACCGGCTACGGCATGGGCAAAAAGGATTTCCCGGCGGCCAACTGTCTGCGGGCGTTTTGGGGCGACGCCCCGCGCCGGCTGCCGCGCATCGCGGAGCTGAGGTGCAATCTGGACGACATGACCCCGGAGACCATGGGCTTCGCCATGGGCGCGCTGCTGGACACGGGGGGGCGCTGGACGTCTTCGCCAAGCCAATTTTCATGAAAAGGAATCGCTCGGCGACGATGCTGACTTACCTGTGCCCCGAAGCGGACGCGGAAAAGTTCGTCCGGCTGATGCTCATGCACACCACCACGCTGGGCGTGCGCAAATCCGTTCAGGAGCGCTATGCCCTCGATCCCCGGGTGGAGACCGTCGCCACCTCCATGGGCGACGTGCGCGTGAAGCGCGCCGAGGGCTTTGGCCTGAGCCGGAGCAAGCCCGAATACGATGACGACGACGCCATCGCCCGGCAGCGGGGAATCCCCCTTTCCGATGTCATGGACGCCCTCCAAAGGGAGCTCTGAGTCCGCAGATGGGCATGGAAAAGCCCGTGGATCGCCAAACGGCCTTTCCACGGGCTTTTTTTCGCCTCAGACGCCCAGCTGTCCGCGGCGCAGATCCTCCGCGGCCGTGAACCCATGGGTGGGCGTGTAATTGGGCAGCGGGCAGATGCGCTGATGGTACGCATCCAGGAACCAGTCCGCTTGGGGGAAGAAGTCCTTCTCCAGCTCGTAGACCGGCGTGATCCAATTGCGCGCGCCCAGCACCGTCACCGGCGCGTCCAGATCGTCAAAGGCCATCTGGGAGATATTCTCCGCAAAATCGTTGATGATGGAGCCGCGCTGGCACGCATCGCTGGCGATGATGATGCGGCCGGTCTTCCGGACGGACTCCAGCACCGGCGCGTAGTTGAACGGCACGATGCTGCGGGCGTCGATGACCTCGCACTCTATGCCGAATTCGGACTGGAAGCGCTTCGCCGCGTCCAGCGCGCGGTAGAGCGTCGGGCCGATGGTCAGAATGGTCAGATCCCTGCCCCGGCGCTTGACGTCGGGTTCGCCGATGGGAATCTCGTAGTAATCCGTCGGCACGCCGCCCTCGTGGAAGAACTCGCCCTTACCGTACAGCGACTGGCACTCCAGGCACATCACCGGATCGGTTCCGGTCAGCGCGGAGTTGAGCAGGCCCTTCATGTCGTAGGGCGTGACGGGATAGATCACCTTCAGGCCCGGCACATGGGCGCACAGGGACGACCAGTCCTGAGAATGCTGCGCGCCGTACTTGGAACCCACGCCCATGCGCACCAGCACCGGCATCTTCAGCTGTCCGGCGGTCATGCCCTGCCACTTGGCCAGCTGATTGAGCACCTCGTCGCCTGCGCGGCCGAGGAAGTCGCAGTACATCAGCTCCGGCGCCGCGCGTCCGCCCAGCATGGCGTAGCCCACGGAGGCGGAGATGATGGCCGATTCGGAGATGGGCGCGTTGAACAGCCGCTCATAGGGAACGGACTTTTCCAGTCCCTTGTACGCGCCGTAAGCGCTGCCCCAGTCGCGCAGATCCTCGCCGAAGGAAACCAGCGTGGGGTCGCGGTAGAAGGCCTCCAGCATCGCCTCGAAGATCGCGTCGCGAATCTGATAGACCGCGCCGGGAGAGAGCTCCACGCCGTTCTCCACGCCGAAGCGGCCGCGCCTGCGCACCTGCTTCCAGCGGGGATTGTCCTCCAGCGCTCCCCAGACCCGGGGCGCGCCGCCGGAGAGCGCCGGAACGCGCTGGTTGGAGAACATGTGCTTTTCGATCTCTTCCGGATGCGCGCGGAGATCCATTCTCGGCGAAAGCCCGGGATCCACCGCCAGCTGGAACATGGCGAAGTTCAGCTGGGCGACTTCCTCCTTCATGCCCTCGATCTCTGCGGCCGTCATCACGCCGTTCTCCAGCATCTGGCGCTGATAATCCGCCAGCGCATCCTGCGCCGTCCACGCGTCGATCTCCTCCCGGGTGCGGTTGGGATTGGCGTCGGAGGTGGAGTGGCCGCAGAAGCGATAGGTCACCACGTCCAGCAGCGCCGGGCCCTCGCCCCTGAGCAGCAGCTCCTTCTTGCGGCGCACGCCGTCGATCACCGCGAAGACATTGAAGCCGTCCACGCGCTCGGCGTGCATCTGGTCGGGATTGATGCCCGCGCCGATGCGGGCCAGCACGTTGAACGCCATGGTCTCGCCGCAGGTCTGACCGCCCATGCCGTAGCCGTTGTTGACGAAATTGAACAGCACCGGCAGTCCGCCCTTGTCGTCCCACAGCGTGTGCAGCTGATCCATGGACGCAAAGTTCATGGATTCCCAGACCGGGCCGCAGCCCACGGAGCCGTCGCCGGCGTTGGCCACGCAGATGCCCGGCTGCTTCGCCACCTTCTTGAACAGCGCAGCCCCCGTGGCGATGGGCGCAGAGCCGCCGACGATGGCGTTGTTGGGATAGATGCCGAAGGGAATGAAGAAGGCGTGCATGGAATTGCCCAGACCCTCCGCAAAGCCCGTCTTGCGGCCAAAGATTTCCGCCATGACGCCGTACAGGAAGAAGCGCTGCGCCAGTTCCTTCACGCCGCCGCTGAAGCCCTTGCGCACCACCTC
The DNA here is from genome assembly GCA_900553265.1 of uncultured Eubacteriales bacterium. Classification (GTDB taxonomy): domain Bacteria; phylum Bacillota; class Clostridia; order Christensenellales; family Aristaeellaceae; genus Faecivicinus. The sequence goes on along the minus strand of USDD01000075.1, from coordinate 9,218 downwards.
CAGCTGCGCGCCCGCGCAGGACTGCTCCATGATGGCCTCGAGCTGCCCGTCATTGAGCAGGCGAATGGTGCGCAGGCCCTTGGCAATCAGCTCGCCATGTCCGCGATGGGTGCCGAAGATGAAGTCGTTTTCATTCAGCGCAAACGCCTGACCCACGGCGGCGCATTCCTGACCGATGCACAGGTGCGCCGGGCCGGAATAGGTGTATTCCACGCCGCTGTACTTGCCCGTCAGGCGCAGATCCTGCAACATGGTCTCAAAGGTGCGGATGGCCAGCATGTCGTGAAAGATCTCCTTCAGCTCCTGATCGGTGAAGGAATCCCGCACATCCGCCATGCGCTTCTGGTACTGATTGACCGGAACGTCCTCGAAGCGCTCAAAGGACGGTTTGCGGCGCTCCGCCGGATCGATAAAAATCTGCTTTGCCATTGTGCTTCCTCCCAGTGCTCCTCGCTCCGCAAGAAACCCCACTGCGAAGCGCGGCGCGCCTCGCGGGTGGGGAATCCGCCGGTTTATTTTGCGCGGGGCCGCGCCCGGCCTCGGGCCGTCCGCCTCCCCGCGCGGCTGAACGTTCTTATTCCGTGACGATGGCGATGCCGCTGCTGGCGCCGATGCGGGTCGCGCCCGCCTGGATCATGGCCTCGGCCTCGGCGCGGTTGTGCACGCCGCCCGCCGCCTTGACGCCCATGTCCGGGCCGACGGTTTTGCGCATCAGGCGCACGTCCGCCACCGTGGCGCCGCCCTTGGAAAAGCCGGTTGAGGTCTTGACGAAATCCGCGTTGGCGCGCTTCGCCGCCAGACAGGCCTGAACCTTCTCGTCGTCCGTCAGCAGGCAGGTCTCGATGATGACCTTGAGCTTCGCGTCGCCGCAGGCCTCCTTGACCGCCGCGATGTCCTTCTCCACCTCGTCCCACTGGCCGTCCTTGGCCTGGCCGATGTTGATGACCATGTCCACCTCCCGGGCGCCATTCTTCACGGCCACGCGGGTTTCCGCCGCCTTGCTCTCCGTGGGAATCGCGCCGAGGGGAAAGCCCACCACGCAGCAGGGCGCGACGTCGGTGCCGGCCAGTTCCTGGGCCGCCAGCGCGATTCGGCAGGGATTGACGCACACGGACGCGAAGCGGTAGGTCTTCGCCTCGTCGCAGAGCTTGCGAATCTGCGCCGCGGTGGCGTCGGGCTTGAGCAGGGTATGGTCAATGTATTTTGCCAGTTCGCTTGCTTTCATGATCTCTTTCTCTCCTTCAAAATTCTCGTTTGAACTCGTAGAGGTTGATGGCTTCCTGACTGGGGCCAAGAAGGGAGATTGCCCGGAGCCCGCCCATGGGCTCGTCGCAATCCACAATTTCTTCGGACAGGAACTTCACGCCCTTTGCCCGAAGGCCGGCGACGGTTTCGTCGATATTCCGCACCGCCAGCCCGAAATGCGTCAGGGAGCCGCGGTTGCCGAAGCTGTTTTCGTCCGGATCCTTCGGCTGAATCAGCTCCAGCCGGGATTCGCCCAGCCGCAGCATGGCGTATTCGCCGAAGGCGCAGCGCTCGCGCCCCAGCAGCGAAAAGCCCATCAGATCCTGATAAAACGCCAGGCTCTCGTCCATATTCCGGGTGTTGACGCACAGGTGATGGATGCCGTAGATGCCGCTCATCGTGCTGTCCTCCTCACTTGATAATCAGATCGCGGACGCCCTTTTCGCTGTTGATGGCCACGGCCACAATGAGTACCACGCCGAACACGACTTCCTTCCAGAGGGGATCCACGCCGGCCATGTTCATGCCAGAGGAGATGGAGATGACGGTGACGACGCCGATCAGGGTGCGCAGCGCGCTTCCCCTGCCGCCGGAGAACAGCGTGCCGCCCAGCGCCACGGACGAAATCGCCATCATGTAGAGGTTGTCGCCGATGGTGGGAACGCTGCTCTTGAGCTTGTAGGCGTACATCACGCCGCCGATGGCCGCGCCCACGCTGCACAGCACGAAGGCCAGCGTCTTGATGCGCGCGGTGTTCACGCCCGCCAGGCGCGCGGCGCGCTCGTTGGCTCCGATGGCAAAGATGGACTTGCCCAGCTCGGTCTTGCGCTCGATTATGACGCAGCCGATCATCAGCGCCACGGAAATCCACAGGATCATCGGGAAGCCCAGCGCCTTCTGGGTGGCCCAGTTGACGATGTAGCGCTGCTTGATGGGAATGGTGTTGGAGCATCCGTTGGAGATGATGATGGCCATGGCCCGATAGACGCTCTGGGCGCACAGCGTGACGATGAAGGACGGAATCTTCATGCGGGAAACCAGCGTGCCGTTGATAAGGCCCACCGCCGCGCCGAAGATCAGCATCAGGGGGATCATCCAGTGGCCCGTTTGGGTCACATAGGTGCCGGTGATGACGCAGGCGGCGGAGGCCACCGCGCCGATGGACAGATCGATGCAGCCCGTGTACAGCACGAAGCCGATGCCGCAGGCCATGGGGAGCAGCGGCGCGATTTCCAGCGACATGTTCTGCAGGGAATACAGCGTCAGGAAGCTGTGGTTAATCAGGTAGAACGCCACGATGACCAGCACCGCGCTGAAGATGTAGCTGTTCTGCTGGAGAAATTCTCTCGGGGAGAATTTGCGGGTCTTTGTGTTTTCCATATTCATTCGCCTCCCTTAGAGCATCACTTTGACTACGTCCACCTGATCGGGCTTGTTGTCCACCGGACAGTCGAACTCGCCGGAGATCAGGCCGTCCTTCATGACGATGATGCGGCTGGAGAGACCCACGCATTCATCCAGCGTATCGCCCATCAGCAGCACGGAGCATCCCTTCTCGGTAATTGAGCGGACAAGGCCGTAAATGTCGCCCTTCGCGCCGATGTCCACGCCGCGGGTGGGGTGATCCAGTATGAGGATCGAGCACTCGCTGTCCAGAACCCGGGCGAAAATGACCTTCTGCGCATTGCCGCCGGAGAGGTTGTTGATTCTCTGATCGACGCTGGAGCAGCGGATGCCCAGCTCGCGAATCCACTTTTTCGCATTTTCGCCCTGCCTTCGGTTGGAGATCAGGCGGAACTTCGCGTTGCGCTGATAGTTGGACACTGAAATGTTCTCGCACAGTGAGAGGATGCCGATCATGCCCTCCTCCCGGCGATCCCGGGGAACGGACAGGATGCCCTCAGCCCGGGCCGCGCTGGGCGATGCGAAATTGACCTCTTTGCCTTTGACCCGGAGCGTGCCGCCGGTCTTGGCCTCGTCGCCGCTGAGCACCGCGCAGACGTCCTCCTTGCCGGAGCCCTCCACGCCGCACAGCCCCAGGACTTCGCCCTTGTGCAGCTTGAAGGAGACGTTCTTGAACGCGCCGAACATGCTCAGATTTTCCGCCTCCAGCACCACCTCGTCCGTGGGAACGGTCTGGCGGGCCGAGACGTAGTACTCGCCGTTGGTCTCCCGGCCGACCATCTTCTCATACAGCAGCGCCTCATGGGCGTCGGCGGTCTGAACCTCCGCGGTCTGGCGGCCGTCCTTGAAGACGTAGATGCGGTCGGTGATCTCCAGCACCTCCTGAAGGCGATGGGAAATGAAGATGACGGAGTTGCCCCGTTCCTTCATCTGGCGCACCTTGTCGAACAGCACCTTCATCTCCGCGTCCGACAGAACCGTCGTGGGCTCGTCCAGCAGAATCAGCGCGCGGTTGTTGGCCGTCTCGGAGACGATGTCGAACACCTTGGTGATCTCCACCATCTGGCGCATGGCGAAGGAGATGTCGCGAACCTTGGCCTTGGCGGAGATGTTCTCCAGACACATGGTGTCCAGCGCCTTGCGCGCGGCCCGGTTCATGGCGCCCCAGTTGACGATGTTGCCCCTGGAAAAGTCCTTTTCACGGCCCAAATAGATGTTCTGCGCCACGGTCAGATTGCTGATGAGCGACTGCTCCTGAAACACCATGCCGATGCCCTGGCGGTTGGCGTCCATCATGGACGACGCGTGGAAGGGCTTTCCGTTCATCTCCATGGTGCCCATGGAGGGGCGCTCCACGCCGGCGATGATCTTCAGAAGAGTGGACTTGCCCGCGCCGTTTTCGCCGATCAGTCCGATGATTTCGCCGCGGCTGATCTCAACATTGATGCCCTGAAGCACCGTATTGCTGCCGTAGTCCTTGCCTACGTCGTGCGTCTTGAAAAGAATCTCTTTTTCCATGCGTTTGCTCCCCCCTCGTTTACTTCGCGATGGTCTTGCGATCGCGCGTCAGGGTCAGCGCCACGGCAACGATGATGATGATGCCCTGCAGCGCCTTTTTGTAGTTGGCGTCCACGCCGATGATCGTCAGGAAGTTCAGCAGCTCCATGTAAATCAGAATGCCGACCATGGTTTGCAGCATTCCGCCCTTGCCGCCGCTGAGGGAGGTGCCGCCCACCACCAGCGCCGTGATGCAGGGGAACATCTGGTCGTCGCCCAGAGAGGCCTGTCCGAATTTCAGGCGGATCAGCGCGACAAAGCCGGCGAGGCTGGCCGCGATGCTGCTCAGGCCGAAGACCTTGATGACAATTCTATCCACATTGATGCCGGATGCGCGGGCCGCGGCCTCGTTGTCGCCGATGGCGTAAACCGCGCGTCCGAATGCGGTGTAATTCAAAATGATGCAGCAGATGAAGAAGAACGCAAAGGCGATCCACGTAATCAGCGGGACGCCCAGAAAGCTGGCCATAGACCAGTCGCTCATCCACTGAGCCTGTACGCGCGCCGCGCGGCTGTCGTAGAGCAGAACCGCGACGCCCTTGATGATGGTGCCCGTCGCGTAGGTGATGATGAACGACGCGATGCGCAGCTTGACGTGCAGGAAACCGATGATGAATCCATAGGCGATGGCGATGGCGATGGGAACCACCACGCCCCAGACGCCCCAGTTGTTGGGATTTCGGTCGTTGAGAATCAGCAGCGCAATGCAGGATCCCACGAATCCCATCAGACCCTCCACGGAGAGGTCAATTCTGCCCACCAGCAGCACGAAGGTCAGTCCGGTGGCCAGAATCAGCGGCACGGACATCTGCTGCAGGATGTTCAGAATGTTCTTCATCGAGAAAAAGTGACTGTCGTAAAAAGAGAAGAAAACGGTCATGACGACCAGCAATATCATCGGCGCATAGACGCGAATCAGACTGCGGCGGGATTCCTTTTCGACCTTGGCGACAAACTGCTCCGCAACCGTCATCGAACTCGGCTCCCTTTTCTTGAAAAGGTTCATGGATCTCTTCCTCCTGATAAAAGATTACAGCCTACAGGCATAGCTGCTGGTCCGACGCGATGGATGCGCAGGGAAACACCCTCTGTGAAACGCCTTCGGCCGTCTTTGATAAAGTGCAGTTCATCCCGAAGGAGGATGAACTGCACACGCCTGTTACTTTCAACAGCCTGTCGAAAAATTACTTCGCGGCAAGCTCCTCAAAGGTGGCATAGTCGGCCATCACGCAGAAGTCCAGATTGTTGAAGTCGTACTCGGGCTTGCCGTCGATGAAGGTAGCCTTCATCTCTTCGACATTGTCGCCGGTGATGAGGGGAGTGTTGATCTGGATGATGGGGCGCTCGACCTTGTGGCCGTTGACAGCCGCTTCGTAAGCATAGGCGGCACCGTAGCCCATGAGCATGTAGCCGTTGTTGGCGATGAAGCAAGTCATGTCGCCGGCCAGAACCGCGTCATACGCCGCGGCGATGCCGTCGATGCCGTTGACCAGAACCTTGCCGTTCTTGCCTTCCAGCTTCAGGGCCTCGATGGCGCCCAGACCCATGGTGTCGTTGGCGGACCAGACGGCACCGATATCGTCATAGGTGGACAGCCAGGTCTGAGTGATGCTCATGGCCTGATCCTGGCTCCAGGAAGCCACCTGCATGTCGAGCATCTCGATGTTCGGATACTCTTCCAGAGCCGCCTGGAAGCCGCGATAGCGGTTGGCCGCGGAGTCTTCGCCCTGAACGCCGTACAGCGCGCAGACCTTGCCCTCGCCGCCCATCTTGTCGAAGAGGTACTTGGCGGTGGTGTAGCCGGAGTTGTAGTCATCGGCGGTCAGGAACGCGGCGAAATGCTCGAAATCCTGAACCTCAAGGCCTTCGGCGTGCTGCCAGAGCACGGTGATGTAGCAGCCGGCTTCCTCACAGATCTCAACGGCGTTGATGCTGTTGGCAGTGGACGCCACGTCGGACACGAAGATGGCCTTGTCGCCATACTGCGCGATGAAGTCGCGGATGGCCTGGTTTTCCTTGTTGTCGTCGCCGTCGGTCACCATGACCTGATAGTCGACGTCGTCGTGGCTGTCCGCGAACAGAATCGCGCCGTTGGCTTCCTGCGCCCAGAATTCGTTCTCCAGTCCGTGAACCAGGATGCCCAGATGCCAGGTCGCCTCCGCGGACGCGACGGCGCACAGAGACAGCGCCATCATCAGAGCCAGTACGAGTGCCAGAATCTTCTTCATTGGATAAGTCCTCCTTTTTATTTATTGAGAAGAGTCGCGCCATCAGCGCGCTCCTTCAACCGCGATCACTCCACCTGATAAACCCGGCTGATGGATTCAAAGTTCGTCCGGTTGGCCGTGTAGAGGCTGCGGAAGATGGGATAGAGCTCACGATAGAGCCGCACATTTTCCTCCTTGGGATGGAAGACGCCGGCGGCGGGCTCCACGCACCGGTCGCAGGCCTCGTCGAAATTCCTGAAAACGCCCGCGCCCACCGCCGCGGTGATGGCCGCGCCCAGACAGGCCTGTTCCTTGGATGCGCTGCGGTAGACGTCCTTTTCAAAGATGTCCGCCTGCATCTGAAGCCACACGTCGCTCCTCGCTCCGCCTCCCGCCGCGACGATGCGCCGGCAGGGAATGCCGATTTCCTCCAGCACGCCCAGGCCGTCCTTCAGCCCGTAGACGATGCCCTCCATCAGCGCCCGGGCCATGTCTCCCCGGCCGTGATCCAACGTCAGCCCGAAGAACACGCCCCGGGCCTTGGGATCCATGTGTGGCGTGCGCTCGCCCGCCATATAGGGGAGGAAAAACAGTCCGGTTGCTCCGCAGGGCCGCGCCTCAACCATGCGATTGATCTCCTCGTAATCCAGCCCGTCAAAGATCTTCCGGCTGAGCCACTTCAGCACGCTTCCGCCGTTGAGACAGGCGGCCATGACGCTCCAGCATCCCGGCAGCGCATGGGCGAACGTGTTGGTGCGCAGTCTGGGGTCGTACAGCGGCTGGCGGGCCGCCGTGGTAATCAGCGACGAGGTGCCGATGTTGGACGCGAACACGCCCTCGCCCACCGCCGCGTTGCCGATGGCCTGCATACACTGATCCGCGCCGCCGTTGACCACCAGCGTGCCCTCCCAGAGACCCGTATCCCGCGCGGCCTCGGCGCAGATCGTGCCGATCACCGCCGTGGAGGGCAGGCACTGGGGGAAGATGTCTTCGTTCAGGCCCAGCGCGTTCAGCACCTTCTCCGACCAGCACATTCTCACGTTGTCTAAGGCCAGGCTGCCCGAAGCGTCGGAGAAATCCGTCGTGATCCGTCCGCTCAGGCGGAATTTGATGTAGTCCTTGGGCAGCATCACCCGGGCTGTGCGCGTGTACAGCGCCGGCTGATGAACCTTCATCCAGTACAGCGACGACATCAGGAAGCCCGTGCCGATGCGGTTCTGGAGGTTCTCCCGGGCGAAATCCTCGCCGAGAATCGCGTAAATGTCCTTCAGGTCGTCCGCGCAGCGCTGATCCAGCCACAGCGGCACGTTCATCACCGGCCGATCCGCTTCGTCCAGCGCCACCAGGCCGTGCATCTGGCCGGAGAAGCTGACGGCGACGATCTCCCGGGGATCGATTCTGCTTTCCGAAAGCACCCGGCGGATTACGGCCGTGGCCTTTTCGTACCAGAGCTGCGGATCCTGCTCCGCGTAGCCCAGCTGCGGAATCTGAACGTCATATCCCTCGCCGGCCACAGCCGTGCGGTTTTGATCGAAATCAATCACAAATGCGCGAACGCTTGAGGTTCCCAGATCGATTCCCATAAAATACGCTGCCATAAGCACCTCTGTATTGTTAATATTTCCACCGCTTTTACAATAACAATTATACATATTCGCGGTGATTTGTCAATAGTGCCCTGTTCAAAAAATTTATACGGGTGTGTATTTTTAATTTTTCGAATCCCCGCGCGCAGCAAACAATCATTTTCGATCATTTCCCTTGACAATTCAATCGTTCCGTCGTATAATTCCAGTATTCGAGACGTTGAGGAGGTGTGGCAAATGTATCAGGCCGAGCGCGAATCGCGCATTTTGGAGTTTCTTTCCGCCGTCCGGATCGCTTCACCCGCTCAAATTCAATCAATTACGGGCGCTTCCATCGCCACCGTGCGACGGGATTTAAACCAAATGGCGCGGAAGGGCCTGATTCATCGCTCCCACGGCTATGCGCAGCTCGCGGACGCGCCCGCCTCCGCCCCGCCCGCCCGGTTTGAGGAAAAAATGCGCATCGCCCGAATCGCCGCCGATCAGGTGCGGGACGGCGACGTCATTTTCCTCGGCTCCGGAACCACCTGCACATGCCTTGCGCGCTGCCTGAAGGGAAAGCGGAATCTGACTATCGTCACCATCAATCTGGACGTCGTAAACGACATCGTGCGCCTTCCCAACGCCAAGCTCTCGCTGCTGGGCGGCGAGGTGCGCGTCGAGCCGGGATATATGGAGACGCTGGACGAATACTCCTTGCAGCTCCTCAAGCGACTCTTCTTCGACAAGGTATTTGTCACCGTGGACGGAATCGACTTCACCTTCGGCTATTCCATCCGCAAGCAGCTTCAGCTGGCGCTGTTTCAGCATCTGCTACGCAATTCTCACGAGTTCTACTGTCTGGCCGACGCCTCGAAATTCGAAAAATGCACCCATGTTCAGCTCTGTCAGATCGACGACGTCCGGAAGATCATCACCACAGCGGACGTCGCGGCCAAATACGCCGCCAAGTTCGCCAGCCTGGGCGTGCAGGTGATCTGCACCTGATCCGCGCCGCCATTTTTTCCAAAAAATCCGCAGGACGCCCGTCCCTCCATCGATCGGCGCCCTGCGGATTTTCTTCGTCCCAGCGCCTCCGCGCCATCGGGCAGGTAGCCAATAAAAAGCTGCGCCTTCTTCTCATCGTCAAAGCGTGTTTGGGGCATCCAGTCGCTGGGGCAATTGAGCTGCTTCATCCGACACGATGACGGCACGGTGACCTGCCCCATGGGCCGGCAGC
>USDD01000074.1 GCA_900553265.1 uncultured Eubacteriales bacterium | reverse complement strand
GGGCCGTGCCCACGTGGGGCGTGTTCCTGGATGCGGAAAATCAGGGCGGCGGCCCGCTGATCGACATCGGCACCCACGCCCTCGACCTGACTCTGTGGGAGATGGACAACTACGAGCCCGCCATGGTCGTGGGCAGCACCTTCCGCAAGCTGGCGGACACCGAAAACGCCGCCAACGCCTGGGGCTCCTGGGATCCCAAGAAGTTCACCGTCGAGGACAGCGCCTTCGGCTTCATCAAGATGAAGAACGGCGCGACCATTGTGCTGGAGTCCAGCTGGGCGTTGAACACGCTGCTGACCAGCGAGGCCAAGACCATTCTGTGCGGCACCAAGGGCGGCGCGGACATGCTGGGCCCGGAGGGCTCCTCCCTGCGCCTGAACGGCGAGCGCTTCTCCAAGATGTACGAGACCATTCCGAATCTGGCCGCCAGCGGCGCCGCGTTCTTTGACGGCGAGACCGGCGGAAAGGCCGAGGAGATCGAGGCCCGCATGTGGATCGACCACGTGAAGGACGACTCCAAGCCGCTGATCACCAAGCCCGAGCAGGCCTATGTGGTCACCCAGATTCTGGAGGCCATCTACGAATCCCAGAAAACCGGCAAGCCCGTGTTCTTTGACTGAGTAAAGGATGGACTTCTGGTTCGACCTCATTGAAACGCTGGCCGATGTGGTGCTGACGCTTCTGGAGGAGTTTCCGATAAACCGCCTGACCCGCAGGGGCAGAATGCTCAACGCCCGGAAACGGGCGGAGAGACGGCTGACGTGGGTGAATCGGAAACAGAGAAAGGAAGAATAGCTTCTTTGCGGCGCTTCGGAATCGTTCGGAGCGCCGTTTCCCTCGCCTTTTCGTCCAACATTTAACACAAAAGTCTTGAATCTCACGCCGGCACATGGTATAATGGACAAGTTGAAATCGGACGGTCCTCTGCCGAAGATCGGTTACGAACGTCCCTGTGAGGAGGAAAATCCCATGAATGAGATCATCCGTTCCATCGAAAGCGCTCAGCTGAAGACCAACGTTCCCGAGTTCCACGTCGGCGACACCGTCCGCGTTCAGGTCAAGGTCGTCGAGGGCTCCCGTGAGCGTCTGCAGGCCTTTGAAGGCGTCGTCATCGCGCGCCGCAACGGCTCTGTCCGCGAAACCTTCACCGTTCGCCGCACCTCTTACGGCATCGGCGTCGAGCGCACGTTCCCGCTGCACAGCCCCCGCGTGGACAGCATCACCGTCGTCCGCCGCGGTAAGGTTCGCCGTGCGAAGCTCTACTATCTGCGTGGACTCAGCGGCAAAGCGGCCAAGGTCAAGGAGAAGTAATTTTCCGACCCCGAAGGGGCTATCGCTTCGTGCGACAGCCTCTTTTTTCAACGATTTCCGAAGGGAGCGATCTCATGCCGAAAATCAACTGGTATCCGGGGCACATGGCCAAGACGCGGCGGCTATTACAAGACCAGCTGCGCGCCGTGGACGCGGTGATCGAGCTGTGCGACGCGCGCGCGCCGCTGGCCACCCGCAACCCCGATCTGGCGCGGCTGACCCAGGGCAAGGCGCGCATTCTGATTCTGAACAAGGCCGATCTGGCCGACGACGCGCAGACCGCGCGCTGGCTGGAGCATTTCCGGCGCGAGGGCCTGACGGCGCTGCGCTTTAATTCCAACGGCGGCAAGATCAAGGACATTCTCGGCAAGATCGAGCAGGCCACCCGACCCGCCGTGGAACGCTACGCTGCCCGCGGCGTGAAGAAGACCATTCGAACCATGGTCATCGGCATTCCCAACGTGGGCAAATCCACGTTCATCAACCGCCTCTACGGCGGCGCGGTGGTCAAGGCCGCCGACCGCCCCGGCGTGACCCGCGCCAATACCTGGGTCAAGCTCGGGCCGTATCTGGAGGTGCTGGACACGCCCGGCATGCTGCCGCCGCGCATGGACGATCAGGAATCGGCGAAGCTGCTGGCCTATCTGGGCTCCATCCGCGACCAGATCATGGACACGGAGGAGCTGGCCGGCGGGCTGCTGCAGCGCCTGTACGAGGTTGCTCCGGCGGCCGCGGCGGCGCGCTACAAGCTGGGCGGCGAGCCCGGAACCGAGCCGCACGAGCTGATGGAGGCGGCGTGCCGCGGCCGCGGCTGGCTGCTGTCCGGCGCACGGTACGATATGGATCGCGCATCGGCGCTGATTCTGGACGAGTTCCGCGCCGGCAAGGTGGGCAAGATCACCATCCAGCCGCTGAACGCCCGGCGCGCGGACGGGGAGGCGGACGAATGACCGCCGAAGCCAAGCGCGTCCGGGAGACGGCGGAGCAGAAGCTGCTGCGGCTGACGCAGATCGAGACCGGGCTATGGAACGAGGGGCTCCGCGTGGCGGGCATCGACGAGGTGGGCCGCGGCCCGCTGGCCGGCCCGGTGGTCACGGCCTGCGTGTCCATTCCCCGCGACCGTCTGGTTCCCGGCGTAGACGATTCCAAGAAGCTGTCCGAAAAGAAGCGCGAGAGCCTCTATCCTCTCCTGCTCGACGCGGCGGACTACGCCGAGACCTGTTTTCTGCCGCCGTCGATCATCGACGAGATTAACATTCTGAACGCCACGAAGCGCGCCATGGAGACCTGCGCCGCCGATTTCCGCGGCGTGTTCCTCGTGGACGCGGTGCAGGGACTGCATCTGCCCGGCGAAGCGCGGCCGCTGATCCACGGCGACGCGCTGAGCTACATGATCGGCGCGGCCTCCATCGTGGCCAAGGTGGCGAGGGATCATTATATGATCGAGCTGGACGAAAAGTACCCCATGTACGGCTTCGCGCGCAACAAGGGCTACGGCACTGCCGAGCACATCGCGGCGCTGAAGAAGTACGGCCCGTGCCCGGAACATCGCCGCACATTCATCCGAAATTTTGTAGGAGACGGCCATGAATAAGCGCGCGGTGGGCAATCTGGGCGAGGACGCGGCCTGCGACGCGCTCCGGCGCGAGGGCTGCGAAATTCTCGCGCGCAATTTCCGCCGCCCCACCGGCGTGATCGACGTCGTCGCCCGCGACCGCAAAACCGTCGTGTTCGTCGAGGTGAAAAAGCGCTCGTCCACGCGCTACGGAAGCCCCGCCGAGGCGGTAAACGAGGCCAAGCGCCGGCGCATCGTGCGCACGGCGGCGCTGTATCTGGCCGAGAACCGTCTGGACGACGCGCCGGTGCGCTTCGACATCGTCGAGGTGCTGCCCGGCGAGCTTCGCCATCTCCGCGCGGCGTTCGACGCGACGGACGTCTCGGAATTCTGATTTTCTGCCGCCCGGGCATTGTCCGGGCGGTTTTCATGGTTTTGCGGATTTCTTTTGAAAAAAGTGCCGATTTTGACGCAGATAATGAAGGAATTTCCGCAGTGCGCATGGAAATGATAGGATTACACCCATTTGTTTTTGAAGGAGCGCATCCATGCGAAAGTTTCTCTGTATTTTTATCGCCATTCTGACGCTGCTGACCGTTCCCGCGCTGGCGGAGGAAAATCTGCTGACCAACGGCGATTTCAGCGCCGGCTCGGGCAGATTCCCGGACGGCTGGACGACGGAGCTGTGGTACACCGACGAGGGCGTAAGCGTCCTCGATGTGGAGGACGGCGGCTGCGACGGCCGCTGCATCCGCGTGTCCAACCTCAGCGACAACGACGCGCGCTTTGCGCAGAAGGTGTCCGTGGAGCCGGACACGCTCTATCGCATCTCCTGCATGTGCCGCGCGGAGGGCATCTCCGAGGACGGAATCGGCGCGACGCTGTCCGTGAAGGACACCTTCTCCTATTCCGAATCCCTCTACGACACCGACGGCCAGTGGCAGAAGCTGACGGTCTACGGCCGCACCGGCGAGGATCAGACGGAGCTGACGCTCTACGCCCGCGTGGGCGGCTACGGCTCGCTGAACACCGGCAGCGCGTGGTTCGACGACATTTCCATGGAGGCCGTGACCGACGCGCCCGCCGGCGCGGAGGTGCTGAGCTTCGACGTGGTTTCCAAGAACAGCTCCAACGAGGAAAAGACCTTCGGCGCGGTGGAGACCGACGCGGAGCCCAAGCGCAATACCGAGGCCTTCGTGCTGCTGACGGCGCTGTATCTGCTGGCCGTGCTGGCCGTCGTGCGCAAAACTCGCCGCTCGCCCGAGCGGAAGAACGCGTTCTATGGCCGCTGCATGGCGGCGCTGCTGGCCGTCGCCTTTGCGCTGCGCGCCATTCTGGCGGTGCGCTTGCGCGGCTATTACACGGACGTGAACTGCTTCACCGCCTGGTCGGAGCATATCTTCTCGGTGGGCGCGGCGAAATTCTACAATTCCGGCGTGTGGTGCGATTATCCGCCGGGATATATGCTGATGCTCTGGCCTGTGGCGGCCCTGCGGTCGCTGTTTGGCCTTTCCACCCAGTCGAGCGCGTATCTGTTCCTGCTGAAGCTGTGGCCCATCGCCTTTGATCTGGCCGGCGCGTGGCTGCTCTGGCGGCGCGGGAAGGAGCGCCTCGGCGCGCGCGCGGCGCTGATGCTGGCGGCGTTCTTCGCCCTCAGTCCGGCGGCGTTCACCGATTCCGCCGCATGGGGACAGATCGACTCGGTGTTCACGCTGATGATCGCCCTGTGCGCGCTGGAGGCCGCCGACGGGCGATATGTGCCCTCGCTGACGAGCTTCGCGCTGGCAGTGCTGATTAAGCCCCAGGCGCTGCTGTTCGCCCCGCTGGGGCTGGTGGCGGTGGTGGTGTTCTGCATTCGCGAAAAGAGCGCCCGCGCCTCCATGAGCATGCTCAAGGGCGTGCTGGCCGCGGTGGGCCTTCTGTATCTGGCCGGACTGATCTTCGGCTTCGACTTCTCCGGCGGCGTGCTCAGCGGCCTCGTCCGGCCCTTCGGCTGGCTGTGGGAGCTGTATCGCTCCACGATGACCGGTTATTCCTACGTCACCGTCAACGCGCTGAACCTCTATCAGCTGCCGGGCCTGAACTGGGCGGCCACCGAACTGCATCCCACGGTCACGACCGTCGCGTGGATTCTGTTCGCGCTGAGCTATGTCTACTGCTTCGCGCTGTGCATTCTGAGCAGGGATCGCCGCCGCCTTCCGCTGATCGGCGGGCTTCTGATTCTGCTGATCTTCACCTTCGGGCCGATGATCCACGAGCGCTATCTGTATCCCGCGCTGCTGCTGCTTCCGCTGGGCTATATTTACGCCCGCGACCGCCGCGTGCTGATCTCCATGGCGCTGGTATCGGCCACGCTGTTCCTGAACGAGTTCCTCGTGCTGCAGGGCGGCATGACCGCGGCAAATTACGGCCATCTGCAAACATCCGAAGCGTGGATCAACGTCATCGTCTCGGCGCTGAATGTCGTAAACGCGCTGCTGCTGAGCTGGACGGCGCTGGACGTATGCGTGCTGAATCATGTGCACGCGCTGAGCGAATGCCCCGTGGAGGCGGAGTCCCCCGCCGCGCGGGATCTGCGCAATCCGCCGGACCATCGGCTGCACCTGAAGCGCGCGGACGCGCTGCTGATGGCGGCGGTCACGCTGATCTACGCCGTTGCCGCGTTTACCAATCTCGGCTCCACAAAGGCGCCTCAGACCATGTGGGTGTCCCAGTCGGCGGGCGACAGCGTGACCTTCGATCTGGGCGACGCGGCGCGCTTCCGCCTGACCTATTACGGCGGCATCTGCGATTCCAACTTCACCGTGGAGCTGTCCAACGACGGCATGAACTGGACGGAGCCCTACTACGCCAAGTACGATCAGGGCGAGATCTTCCGCTGGATCTGGTACGCGCCCCAGGACGCGAGCGGCTCCGTGGCGCGCGCCGCGACGGTTCCCTCCGAGGACGGCTCGGCCTACGTCGCCTTCGCGGGCTACGAGGGCGAGGAATACCCCTTCCAGACGGCGCGGTACGTGCGCCTGACCTCCGCGGCGGCGGGCCTGAAGCTGGGCGAGGTGGCCTTCCTCGACGCGGACGGCAACCCGCAGAGCGCGACTGTCGCGCAGGCCGGCCACGACGGCGCGCTGCTGCTGGACGAGCAGGACACGGTTCCCGCCTGTCCGAGCTACTACAACTCCACCTACTTCGACGAAATCTACCACGCGCGCACGGCCTACGAGCATCTGCACGGGCTGAGCACCTACGAATGGACGCATCCGCCGCTGGGCAAGGTGCTGATGATGGTCGGCATTCAGCTCTTCGGCATGACGCCCTTCGGCTGGCGGTTCATGGGCGCGCTGATGGGCGTGCTGATGGTGCCGCTGATGTATCTGCTGACCAAGCAGCTTACGAAATCCACGAAGCTGTCGTTCACGGCCATGTTCCTGCTGAGCGTGGATTCCATGCACTTCACGCAGACGCGCATCGCCACCATTGACTCCTACGCCGTGTTCTGGATCATGCTGATGTACTTCTTCATGTTCCGCTATTGCCAGATGAGCTGGCGGACGAAGCGGGATTTCCGCCGTTCGCTGGTCACGCTGGGTCTCTGCGGCGTGACGATGGGCGTGGCGTGGGCCACCAAGTGGATCGGCTTCTACGCCTCGGCGGGGCTGGCGGTGCTGTTCTTCTGGACGCTGTGGCGGCACGGCCGTGCGGCCCGGAGCGCCGCCGCCGAGGGCAGCGAGCTTTCCCGCGCCTTCACGCGCCGGATGCTGGGCACCCTCGCCTTCTGCGTCGCGTTCTTCGTGATCATTCCGGTGCTGATCTACTATTTCTCCTACTACTGGCATCTGCAGAGCTACGGCGTGCAGTCGCTGAAGGACATGTTCTCCAAAACCATGGTGGATAACGTGATTCAGCTCCAGTCGCGCATCTTCAACTACCACTCGGGCCTGAGCGGCGACACCCACTACTTCCGCTCGCCGTGGTATCAGTGGCCCATCATCTGGTGGCCCATGTGGTACTACAACGGCACGCCCTACATGCCCGACGGCGTGATCTCGTCCATCTCCTGCATGGGCAACCCGGCGGTGTGGTGGTTCGGCCTTGCGGCGCTGCTGTTCGTGCTGATTGCGGCGGCGTGGAGACGCCGCGCGCCGAGGGCGTTTATTCTGGTGCTCATCGGTTTCGCGTCCCAGTTCCTGCCCTGGGTGCTGGTGCCGCGCTCGACGTTCATCTACCACTATTTCGCCAGCGTGCCGTTCATCATTCTCGCGTCGGTGCTGCTGCTGAAGGAGGTGCGCCGGCGCTCGGAGGACGGCTTCCGCGCCGCGTCCATCGCACTGTGCACTGCGGCGCTGGTGCTGTTCATCGCATTCTATCCGCTGGAATCGGGCGCACCCGCGGCGCGTTCCTACGCTATGCTGCTGCGCTGGTTCAAATGGTATAACTTCTGACGACGGGAGGCGGTTTTTCCCATGCTGTCCAGCGTGCTCAGCTGCGGCCTGACGGGCATCGACGGCTTCGAGGTCATCGTGGAGATGAACCTCGCCAACGGCATGCCCATGTTCGACGTGGTGGGTCTGCCCGACGCGGCGGTGAAGGAGTCCCGCGAGCGCGTCCGGGCGGCCGTTAAGAACGCCGGGTTCGAATTTCCCGCCGCACGGCTGACGGCCAACCTCGCCCCGGCGGATCTGAAAAAGGAAGGCCCGGCCTTCGATCTGCCGCTGGCGCTGGGCATCCTGTGCTGCATGGGCGTGTTCCCGGCGCAGGCGCTGGAGGGCATGTGCGTGTTCGGCGAGCTCTCGCTGGACGGTAGTCTCCGTCCCGTGCGCGGCGCGCTGCCGATGGTCATCTCGGCGGTGGAGCGCGGCGTGAAGGAGATTCTGCTGCCCGCGGCCAACCTCAACGAGGTGCGCTGCATCGAGGGCGCAAGGCTGTATCCGGCGGAGAACCTGACCGCCGCCGTGCGGCATCTCACCGGCCAGCTGCCCATCGTGCCGCCCGAGCCGGTTCCCTACGCTTCCATCGTGGCACATCGGGAAACCGCCGCCGATTTTCGCCACGTCAAGGGCCAGACCAGCGCCAAGCGCGCGCTGGAGATCGCCGCGGCCGGCGGGCACAACGTGCTGCTCATCGGCCCGCCCGGCTCGGGCAAGACGCTGATGGCGCGGTGCATGCCCACCATTCTGCCGGACATGACCTTCGCCGAGGCGCTGGAGACCACGCGCATCCACTCCGTGGCCGGCTGCGTTCCGCCCAGCGGCCTGCTGGCCGAGCGGCCCTTTCGCTCGCCCCACCACACCGCGTCCCACGCCTCGCTGTTGGGCGGCGGCAACAACGCCCTGCCCGGTGAGATCAGCAAGGCGCACAACGGCGTGCTGTTTCTGGACGAGCTGCCGGAGTATCGCCGGGACGTGCTGGAGGCGCTGCGCCAGCCGCTGGAGGACGGCTTCGTGACCATCACCCGCGTCAACGCGCAGGCCACCTATCCGGCGCGTTTTATGCTGATCTGCTCCATGAATCCCTGTCCCTGCGGCCATCTGGGCAGCCGGACGCAGCAGTGCCGCTGCACGCCCGCGGAGATTCGGCGCTATCTGAACCGCATCTCCGGCCCGCTGCTGGATCGCATCGACATGCACATTGAGGTGGAGTCCATTCCCGCCGACCGGCTGGCCGATCTGACCGAGGCCGAGCCGTCGTCGGCCATCCGCGAGCGCGTCTGCGCCGCCCGGGAGCTTCAGCATCGGCGCTATGGCGAGGACGCGGGCGCGATCCGCTGCAACGCTCAGCTGGACGCGCGCACGCTGGCCCAGGCCTGCCCCATGTCCCCCGCCGCGCGGGAGCTGCTGCTGCTCTCCTGCGAAAGGCTGAAGCTGTCCAACCGCGCCTACACCCGAATCCTGAAGGTAGCGCGCACCATCGCCGATCTGGAGGGCGCGTCCGAGATCTCCGACGCGCACGTCTCCGAGGCCGTCCAATACCGCACTCTCGACCGAAAGTACTGGGGTTGAAGCATGACCTACAGCGAAATGGAGCAATACTGGATCTGGCTCTCCAGCGTGGAGGGCGTGGGCGTGAAGCGCTTTTACCAGCTGCTGAGCCTGTTCGAGGACGCGCGCAGCGTCTGGGACAACATCCATGCGCCGGAGCTGAGCTTCTTAGGCGCAAAGACGCTTCACAGCCTTCGCGCCGCCCGGGACGAGCGCTATTTCTACACGCTCTTCGATTCCCTCGACCGCGCCGGCTGCCGGGCGATTCCGCGCATCAGCCCGGACTATCCGCATCTGCTGAGCGAGATCTACGACCCGCCGGCCACGCTCTACGTCCGCGGCGAATGCCCGCTGGACGAGGAGCGGATGTTCGCCATCGTCGGTTCGCGCCGCTGCACCCGGGACGGTCAGCGCGCCGCGCGGGACATCGCCGCCCATCTTGCCCGGGAGGACGTGATCGTCGTCTCCGGCATGGCGCGCGGCGTGGATTCCTGCGCTCACGAGGGCACGCTCTCCGCCTCAGGCCGCACCATCGCCGTGTTCGGCTGCGGCGTGGACGTGATCTATCCGCCGGAAAACGACCGGCTGGCCTCTCAGATTCTCGAAAACGGCGGCGCGCTGGTGAGCGAGTATCCGCCCGGAACCCCGCCCCATGCCGGCAACTTTCCCGCGAGGAACCGCATCATCAGCGGCATGACTCCGGGCACGCTGCTGGTGGAGGGCGCGAAGGGCTCCGGCGCGATGATTACCGTCAACTTCGCGCTGGATCAGGGCCGGGACGTGTTCGCCGTGCCGGGCAGCATCTACTCCCCGCTGAGCGCCATGCCCAACCAGCTGATCGTGGACGGCGCAAAGCCCGTGATCAGCGCGTGGGAAATTCTGGACTTCTACCGCTGGGCGGAAAAGCCCGCGCCCAATCCTGGTCCCAGGCGGGAAATCGAGCTGGACGACACGGAAAAGCGCATCGTTCTTCCGCTGACAGAGCAGGAGCTCTCCTTTGAAGAGCTGCTTCAGGAAACACAAATTTCTCCGGCAAAGCTCAATTCCCACTTGACAATGCTGGAACTTCGCGGAATAATAGTAAAAGCTCCGGGCGGAATGTATCGAGCCTATCTCGACTCCCCCGTGACCGAATAGAAAACACACTTGGAGGTATCCATGGCAAATAAACTCGTCATCGTCGAATCGCCGGCAAAGGCCAAAACGATCGGCAAGTTCCTCGGGCGCGGCTACAAGGTCGAGGCCTCTCAGGGACACGTTCGCGACATGCCCAAGTCCCAGATCGGCGTCGATGTGGAGCACGGCTTCGAACCGAAATACATCACCATCCGCGGCCGCGGCGAAATCCTCAGCCGGATTCGCAAGGAAGCGCGCTCCGCCAGCAAGATCTATCTCGCGACAGACCCGGACCGCGAAGGAGAGGCCATTTCCTGGCATCTGGCCAACGTACTGGGCATCGACGAGAAGAGCGCCTGCCGCATCGAATTCCACGAAATCACGTCCAAGGCCATCAAGGCCGCGGTAAAGTCGCCGCGCACCATCGACATGAATCTGGTGGACGCGCAGCAGGCGCGCCGCGTGCTGGATCGCCTCATCGGCTACAAGATCAGTCCGCTGCTTTGGCAGAAGATCAAGAAGGGTCTGTCCGCCGGCCGCGTCCAGTCCGTCGCCGCCAAGATGATCTGCGACCGGGAAAACGAGATCGAGATCTTCGTTCCCGAGGAGTACTGGACCATCGACGCGAGGTTCAAGCTGGAACACGCCGCCATCACCGCCCACTTCACCGGCATGGATGGCGAAAAGAAGGATCTGACCTGCAAGGCCGACGCGGACGAGGTGCTCAGACGCTGCGAGAACGCCGCCTTCGCCGTCTCGGGCATCAGGCATTCCGAGCGCCGCAAGTATCCCGCCCCGCCCTTCACCACGTCCAACCTCCAGCAGGAGGCCTCGCGCAAGCTGGGCTTCACCACCCAGAAAACCATGCAGATTGCTCAGCAGCTCTACGAGGGCGTGGAGCTGGCCGGCGAAGGCTCTCAGGGTCTGGTGACGTACATCCGTACCGACTCCACCCGCATCGCCGACGAGGCGGTGGAGGCCGCGCGCGGCATGATTCTGGATCTCTACGGCGAGGACTACGTGCCCGAAAAGCCCAACGTCTACAAGACCCGCAAGAGCGCGCAGGACGCCCATGAGGCCATCCGCCCCACTGATATTCTGCGCCGCCCGGATTCCATCAAGCCCTCCCTGTCCCGGGATCAGTTCCGGCTGTACAAGCTGATCTACGACCGCTTTGTCTCCAGCCAGATGACCCCCGCGGTGTACGACACGCTCAGCGTGGACATCGACTCCGACATCGCCGTGCGCTTCCACTTCAATGCCCAGAAGCTGCGCTTCGCGGGCTTTACGGCCGTCTACGAGGAGAGTCAGGACGACGCGCAGGAGGAGGCCAACACCAAGACGCTGCCCGATCTGTCCGAGGGCATGCCCGCCAAAATGGACGGCGCAGATTCGGAGCAGCACTTCACCCAGCCGCCGCCAAGGTTCACCGAGGCGAGTCTGGTCAAGATGATGGAGGAAAAGGGCATCGGCCGCCCGTCGACCTATTCGCCCACCATCTCCACCATCATCAACCGCGGCTACGTCGCCCGGGAAAACAAGCGGCTGATTCCCACGGAGCTGGGCAAGATCGTCAACGACACCATGTGCAGGCACTTCCCCGACATCGTGGACATCACGTTCACCGCCGGCATGGAGGAGCAGCTGGACGAGGTGGAGGCCGGCGATCTGGAATGGCACAAGGTCATCGCCGACTTCTACGGCCCCTTTGAAAAGACGCTGGAGAAGGCCGAGCAGAGCATCGAGAAGGTGTCCATCGAGGATCAGATTTCCGACATCGCCTGTGAAAAGTGCGGCGCGATGATGGTCTACAAGATGAGCCGCTACGGCAAGTTCCTCGCCTGCCCCAACTTCCCCAACTGCCGTCACACGCTGGCGCTGCCGAAGAACATCAACGTGCCGTGCCCCCAGTGCGGCGCGGAGCTGCTGGAGCGCGTGAGCCGCAAGGGCCGCAAGTTCTACGGCTGCGAGCGCTATCCCGAGTGCGATTTCGTCTCCTGGGATCTCCCTGTGAAGGAGAAGTGCCCCGTCTGCGGCGGGCGCATGGTGCAGAAGCGCGGCGCGAAGGACACGCTGTATCACGTCTGCGTGAACGAGACCTGCCGCCATCGCGTGCAGGTGGAAACAGGAGGTCAGGATGACGCAGAATAATCCCACCGTCACCATTGTCGGCGCGGGGCTGGCCGGATGTGAGGCCGCGTGGCAGCTGGCCAAGCGCGGCTTCCCGGTTCGGCTCGTGGAAATGAAGCCCAAGAAGTTCAGCCCCGCCCACAGGCGCGACGGCTTCGCGGAGCTGGTCTGCTCCAATTCCCTCAAGGCCGAGCAGCTGACCAACGCCTCGGGTCTGCTCAAGGCCGAGATGCGCCAGATGGATTCGCTGATTCTGTCGGCGGCGGAGGCCTGCCGCGTTCCCGCCGGCGGCGCGCTGGCCGTGGATCGCGATCTGTTCTCCGAGAAGATCACGCAGACGCTGCGCGAGAACCCGCTGGTGAGCTGCGAAAGCGCGCTGGTGACGGAAATTCCCGACGATCCGTGCATCGTCGCCACCGGCCCGCTGACCGATCCGGCGCTCACCGAGGCCATCGAGCGGCTGCCCGGCGCGAAATCGCTGCACTTCTTCGACGCGGCCGCGCCCATCGTCACGGCGGATTCGCTGGACATGGACAAGGTGTTCCGCGCGTCGCGCTACGACCGCGGCTCGGACTATCTGAACTGCCCCATGACCGAGGACGAGTACAACGCGTTTTACGACGCGCTGATGGGCGCGGAGCTGGCCGAGCTGCACGATTTTGAGAAGAAGCTGGTGTTCGAGGGCTGCCTCGCAGTGGAGATTCTCGCCTCGCGCGGCCGTCAGACGCTGGCCTTCGGCCCGCTGAAGCCGGTGGGGCTCGTCGATCCGCGCACCGGAAAGGAGCCCTACGCCGTGGTGCAGCTGCGGCAGGAGAACGAGGCGGGCACAATGTACAACCTCGTGGGCTTCCAGACCCGCCTGAAGTGGGGCGAGCAGAAGCGCGTGTTCTCCATGATTCCCGGTCTGGAGCACGCGGAATTCGCCCGCTACGGCGTGATGCACCGCAATACTTACCTGAACGGTCCGGACATGCTCGGGGCCAACTACGCCATGAAGAACCGGCCGCTGCTCCGCTTTGCCGGACAGCTCTCGGGCGTGGAGGGCTATATGGAGTCCACCGCCTCGGGGCTGGTGGCCGCCGTGGGGCTGGCCTGCGCGCTGAGCGGCCGCCCGGAGCCGGACTTCACCGGCAGAACCATTCTCGGCGCGCTGGCGCGCCACGTCTCCACTCCCAGCGCCAATTTCCAGCCGATGAACGCCAACTACGGCATTCTCGACCCGCTGGAAAACCGCGTCCGGGGCAAGCGCAATCGCTATGAAAAGCTCAGCGAGCGCGCACTCGAAGAACTCAGCGAGGTGAAACGTCAATATGAGCTATGAGCACGAACCCACCAGCCCGTTTCGCGGAACGACCATCTGCGCGGTCAGGCGCGACGGCGTGACCGCCATCGCCGGCGACGGACAGGTGACCATGGGCGAGCACACCATCATGAAGGGCACGGCGCGCAAGATTCGCCGCATCTACAACGACCGGGTGGTCATCGGCTTCGCCGGCTCGGTGGCCGACGCCTTCGCGCTGGCCGAAAAGCTGGAAAACCGCCTGACCCAGTACTCGGGCAATCTCCCCCGCGCGGCCATCGAGCTGGCGCAGGACTGGCGCATGGATCGCGCGGCGCGGAAGCTGGACGCGATGCTGCTGTGCGCCGACAGGGACAATCTGCTGCTCGTGTCGGGCACCGGCGAGGTCATCGAGCCCGACGGCGGCGTGATCGCCATCGGCAGCGGCGGCAATTTCGCCCTTGCCGCCGCCCGGGCGCTCTATGAAAACACCGATCTCTCCGCGCAGGAAATCGCCGGCAAGGCGCTGAAAATCGCCTCGGACATCTGCGTGTACACCAATTCCAACATCATCGTGGAAACGGTCTGACCGAAAGGAGACAACCATGATTCAGCTTACCCCGCGCGAAATCGTCCGGGAGCTTGACCGCTTTATCATCGGCCAGGACGAGGCGAAGCGCGCCGTCGCCGTGGCGCTGCGCAACCGCTATCGCCGCGCGCAGCTGCCGGAGGACATCCGCGAAGAGGTCACTCCGAAGAACATT
>USDD01000073.1 GCA_900553265.1 uncultured Eubacteriales bacterium | reverse complement strand
CCTTCCCGCCGCTTTCTTTTTCCTCACAGCTCGAACTCGTCGTCCAGAGAGCTCTCGTCCAGCTCCTCCTCTTCCTCGCTCTCGCCCTCCTCCATGTCGATGGGCACTTCGTTGGGGTTGGCCAGGAACTCCTCGCGAATCTTCTTTTCCAGAAGATCGAACAGGTCGGGATGCTCCTTCAGATAGGTGCGCGCGTTGTCGCGGCCCTGACCGATGCGCTCGCCCTCGTAGGAATAGAACGCGCCGGACTTCTTGATCAGGTCGTGCTCCACGGCCAGATCCAGCAGCTCGCCGGCCCGGGAGATGCCCTCGCCGTAGAGCATGTCCACCACGCAGGTGCGGAACGGCGGCGCGACCTTGTTCTTGACGATTTTGACCTTGGTGCGGTTGCCGATGACCTCGGTGCCAACCTTGATGGCCTCGCCCTTGCGGATGTCGATGCGCACGGAGGCGTAGAACTTCAGCGCCTTGCCGCCGGTGGTGGTCTCGGGATTGCCGTAGACCACGCCCACCTTTTCGCGCAGCTGGTTGATGAAAATGGCGATGGCGTTGGTCTTGGCGATTACGCCGGCCAGCTTGCGCAGCGCCTGAGACATCAGGCGCGCCTGAAGGCCCACGTGGCTGTCGCCCATGTCGCCCTCGATTTCGGCCTTGGGCACCAGCGCGGCCACCGAGTCGATGACCACGACGTCGATGGCGCCGGAGCGCACCAGCGCCTCGCAGATGTCCAGCGCCTGCTCGCCGTTGTCCGGCTGGGAGACGTACAGCTCGTTGATGTCCACGCCCAGCTTCTGCGCATAGATGGGATCCAGCGCGTGCTCCGCGTCGATGAACGCGGCGGTGCCGCCCTGCTTCTGCGCCTCGGCGATGCAGTGCAGCGCGAAGGTGGTTTTACCTGAGGATTCCGGGCCGTAGATCTCCACGATGCGGCCCTTGGGCAGTCCGCCCACGCCCAGCGCAAAGTCCAGATGCAGACAGCCGGTGGGGATGACCTCCACCTGAAGATGGTTGGCCGCGTCGCCCAGACGCATCACCGAGCCCTTGCCGAAGTCCTTTTCGATCTTGCCCAGCGCCACTTCCAGCGCCTTCTTGCGGTCGTCGCCGAATTTCTGCGCCGCAACGGGCTTCTTGTCCGCTTTCTTCTCCGCCATAATCTTCCTCCGTATTTTCCGCCGCCGCGCGCGGCCTGAATTTCCTGCTTATATACCATGATTGTCGACGAACCGCCTGCGGCGCTCCGCCGACCCGGCCAAGCCTTCGGCTTGCCTAATCATTATACCATGATTGTCGACGAACCGCCTGCGGCGCTCCGCCGACCCGGCCAAGTCTCCGACTTGCCTAATCATTATACCACGCCATTCCCGCTTTGGCCATCGAACACATGTTTATTTTTCTGTGTCGCCGTACAGAAACTCGTACAGCGCGTCGATGTTGCGCTGCGCATCGGTCATGGTCAACCTGGAGCCGTCGTCGGTGAACGAGCCGTCCACGGGCAGTCGGAGCGCGCCGTCCACGCCGCCGACGATCGCCTTTTCTCCCAGCGAGACCAGCTCCACCGCGGAGAGGTTCGTGTCAATGCCCTGAAGCGCCGCCCGGGCAAAGGAGACCAGCCGCCACGGCCGGGCCTTCAGCGCGTCCAGCATGGCCGAAATCACGGTGCGCTGCCGGCTGGTGCGCACGAAATCGCTGTCGATTTTGCGAATGCGCGCGTAGCCCAGCGCCTGAAGACCGCTCAGATGCGTGTTCTCGCCGCAGACCGTCAGCTCCTCGTAGGTATAGCCCAGCGGCGCGAACACCCTTCCGGAATAGCGCACGTTTTTGTTGATCTGCTCCCGCTCGGCCTCGGTGACGTCCACCTCCACGCCGCCCAGCGCGTCCACCATCTTCACCAGCGCCGTGAAATCCACCACGACGTAGCGCACCAGATTCATGCCGAACGTCTCGTTCACCACGCGCAGGGTCAGCTCCGGCCCGCCGTAGGCGAAGGCCGCGTTGAGCTTCGCCTGTCCGTGGCCGGGAATGCTCACCATCAGGTCGCGCTGCAGCGAGGTCAGCTTCACACCGCCGCCGCTCACCGACGCGATCATCATCGTGTCGCTGCGCTGCGCGCCCTCGCTGAGCGTGTCCACGCCCAGCACGAGGAGGTTGTAGGGGCTTCCGGGCAGCCCGTCGGTGGGCGAAAGGCCCTCGCTCTTCTCCACCATCATCAGCGACGTGGGCAGAAAATACAGCCCCGCGCACACCGCCAGCGCCAGCGCCAGCAGCTTCAGCAGCAGCCCGATCAGCCGTCCGAGGCACCCGCTCCGCCGCCTGCGCCGCTTTCGCCCGCGCTTCTTCTCATAGGGTTCGTAATACATCGCACGCTCTTTCGCTTTCGTAGAATTGGGAAACCGCAATTATGCTCGGATACCTGCCGTCGCTGCACGCGCCGCCCGCGTCGTTCCGCGCAGACGCCGCTTTGCGAGGTTCTGCGCGTCTATGCAGGGACGTTCTCTGCCGCGGCGCAGCGCGCGTATCATGCGCAGCGCCACCGCCCCCTCCGCGTCACCTCAGCTTCTCCAGCGCCGCCTTGGCCTGTCGGACGCTCTGCGCGTCCGCGTCCGCGTCGTAGCGCGCGCGGACATAGACCTCGCGCAGCGCCTCCATCGCGTCGGAATCGAATTCCTTCTCCCTGGCCAGCTCCAGCACCTGCCGGGAATTCTGCCGTCCGTTCAGCAAAACGCCGCGGCCCTCGGCGCGCCGCAGGAACCTTGCGTACTGCCTGCGCACGCTCCAGACGGGATCGCCGCGCCGCTGAATGGCCGTTTTCAGGCCGCCGCCGTGGGAAAGCGGCTCGTCCAGCCGCTCGCGCTCCTCGCGCCGCTCAGCCTCCGCGCCGCGCTGAGCGTGCTTCGAAAGGGCGCGCATCAGGAAGAATCCCGCGACGCACAGCGCCAGTATTCCGACGATCTTCAGCGCCTGCTGAAGGGCGGGATTGGCCGCGAACTGCTCCATCTCGGTCATGCCGATCTGCTCGTCGCCGCCCATGGACTGCATGCCGCTCAGATCCAGCTCCACCGGGTTTTCGCCGAACGAAATCTTCGAAAGCAGCCAGTTTACGCCGGACAATACCCATTCGACCACCTTCCAGACGGCCCATGCGATGGGCAGCAGCACGTACCGCCCCACCCATTCCGCGCCGGCGCGCAGCGCCCGGAGCACGCGATCCGTGCTCAGCGCCAGCCCCAGCAGGCACACGCCCGCCAGTCCGGCCAGATTCAGCGCCTGAAAGCGCCGCTGAGCGATCACCGCCGCCTCGTGGCGCAGCATTCTCAGCAGCGAAACCGACAGCGCCAGGTACACAAACAGCGCCGGAACCGCCGCGCCGAAGCCCCCGCTGCCGCCCAGCGCCATCATCAGCAGCGCCGTGCCCAGCGGAATCATGCTGAATTTCAGCCGCTCGAAGGCGTAGTAATAGTCCGTCGCCCGGCGATTGCGCCGCACGTACATCACCGCGTAAATCGCCGCGGGCACGGCCAGCGTCCACTCGCCGTTCGTCGGCCGCAGCAGCGCAACCAGAAGCCCCAGCGCCAGCGGGAGCAGCCGCGCCCTCTCGCCGCGGGCGGCGTTTCGATAGCCGATGCCCGCGCCGACGCCCAGCAGCGCCGGCAGCGCCAGCACCGCCGCGTGCCGCCCGTCGGCAATGCCCAGCAGCGCCAGCACCGTATAATAGAGATAGAGATCGCAGGTCAGCCTCAGGCCGTACACAATGCTCACGCTTCCACCTCCATCACCGTCAGGATCCGCGGCTCCACGCCGGTGCGCTCGACGATGCGCTCCACGCCCGAATCCGCCAGATCCTGCCGCATGGGCGTGATGAGGATCACCGTGCGCCCGTCTCCGGCGGCGGCGCTGGCGCGGTCGATCAGCGCCCAGAGCGTGTCCGTCCAGTCGCAGGTCGCCCGGCCCAGCCCCTCCAGAATGGGCCGAAGATGCGCCTGTCCGAGTCCGTCGCCCGCCTCGCCGGTCAGGCCCTCGCCGCCGGCCATGCGCGCGTTGGTGTAAAAGGAATAGGGCACGCGCAGCTCCTCCAGCCGTTCGCACACGCCGCGCGCCAGCGAAAAGCCCTTCTCCAGAAGCTCCTCGCCGTAGCTTCCGAAGGCAAAGGTCTGCACGTTCAGAATCACCGAGGCAGTGCGCTCCATGGTGTAGTCCATGTTTCTGACCATCATCCGCCCCGCGCGCGCCGTCTGCACCCACGAAATCCGCTTCATCGGCTCGCGGCCGGTGTATTCCCGAAAGCTCATGGTCAGTATGGGATCCTCATGGATGAACCTGCGCACGCTCTTCTCGCCCATCAGCCCGCCGGGCAGCGCGTCCAGCGCGTCCGAGCCGACGCTCTTCGGCAGCACGACCACCTCGCGCATGACCTCCGCCGCGCGGCTGCGCTCGCTCAGGCCGAGGAAGTCGCCCCCGGCCAGCGACGCGCCCAGAAACAGATGCCGCCCGCGCGCCGGCAGCGAAAAGGCCGTGCGCCGGGTCAGCCGCTGGCGCGGCGTGAGATAGGCCGACGAGCGCAGCGCGGCGCGATGGCCGGACACGCTGAGCGTCTCCAGCTCCTGCCCGCAGCGCATGTCCCCCGGCACGTCCTCAACGATGCGCAGAAAGGGCAGAAACCGCCGCCTGCGGTTGGTGAGCACCGTAATCAGCTCCAGCTCCTCGCCCGGCTCGACGACGGTTTTGCTCACGCGGCAGTCGTACTCCACGCCGTCCAGCGCGTGCCTCAGCGAAATCAGCTCCGCCGCCAGGCAGACGCCCAGCAGCGCCCAGAAAAACGCCGTCATGGCCGGTCTTCCAGCGGCACCGGAATCTGATCCACCAGCATCTGAAGCCGCGCCTCCGCGTCGGCGCGCTTCACGCCCGCGCCCGCCGTCACGCGATGAGCCAGCACCGGCACGGCCACGGCGCGCAGATCCTCGGGCAGCGCGAACTCGCGCCCGGCCATGGCGGCGTGCGCCTGCATGGCCTTGTACAGCGCGATGGCGCCGCGGGTGGACACGCCCGCCGAGAACTGCTCCGACCGGGTCTTTTCCACCAGATCCATCAGATACCCCTGCACGTCGTCGGACACGCGCACCTCGCGATAAGCCTCGCGCATTTCCCGCGTCTCCTCGGCGGAGACCACCTGCTTCAAATTCGCGATGATGTCCGTCGTGTCCCGGCGGGACAGCACGCTCAGCTCCTGCTGCCGGGTCATATAGCCCAGCGACAGCCGCATGAAGAAGCGGTCGACCTGCGCCTCGGGCAGCGGAAACGTGCCGTAGGATTCCAGCGGGTTCTGCGTGGCCATGACCATGAAGCCCTCGCCCAGCGGATAGGTGGTTCCGTCGGCGGAGATCTGCCGCTCCTCCATGGCCTCCAGCAGGCTCGACTGAGTGCGCGGCGTGGCGCGGTTGATCTCGTCCGCCAGCACCAGATCGGCAAACAGCGGCCCCTTTCGGAACTGGAACTCGCCCGTCTTCTGATTGTAGAAGTTGATGCCCGTCAGATCCGACGGCAGCAGATCGGGCGTGAACTGCACGCGGCTGAAGCTGCCGCCCACGGTCTTTGCAAACGCCCGCAGCAGCATCGTCTTGCCCGTGCCCGGCACGTCCTCCAGAAGCACGTGGCCCGAGCAGAGATAGCAGCTGAGCACCCTTTCGATCACATCGTCCTTGCCCACGATGGCCTTGGAAACCTCTCCGACCACCGCATTTCGATATTCCACAAACCGCTTCGCATCCATCGGCCTCTCCGTCCTTCTCTCATGCACAGGGAATTTCCCTACAATATATAATATCATGATAGATTTTTCGCCGCCCTTTGTCAATAGCGCCGGGCAAAAAACAGGCCGCGGCGAGGCTCCGCCGCGGTCTGTCCATCAATTCTTTCCAGTTTCGCCGATTTTTCGCACCCCGCGCGCCGACGCGAAGGCCAGCAGCGCGCCCACGACCGAGGCCGCCGTCCACGCCGCGAACACGCCCGGCCAGCCCGCACGATCGCTCAGCGCGCCGGCCGCCGTTCCGGCCAGCGCCGAGCCGAGATAGATGAAGCTGTCCGCCAGACCCGCCGCCAGACCCACGCGCCCCGCCGGCTCGTATTCCATGGGGATCAGCGTCGTGAGCATGGGATTGACGCCGTAGCACGCCGCGCAACAAAGCCCCAGCAGCAGCGCCCGCACCGCCGCGTTCGCGTCCAGCGCAGCCAGCGCCGCCGGCATGACCGCGCACAGCAGCATCAGCACGCCCGTGGCGCGCCGGGGGCTGCCCAGCCTCCCAAAGCACGCGCGCACGCTCAGCATGCCCAGCAGGTTCAGCGCCGGAATCACCAGCGAGAGCAGCGTGGGGTTCATGGCCGCGCCGCCCCTCGTCTCGGCCAGAATCGTCGGCCCCCAGGACACCACTCCGTCGCGCACAAAGCCGTTGCACACGCCGCACAGCAGCACCAGCCCGAGGCCCGTGCCCATCAGCAGCCGGCCCATCGGCGCGGGCTGCGCGGCGGCGACGACCGTCTCCTCGTCCGCTTCGGCCTCCTCGGGCGCGCCCGTCAGCCCGCGCCACGCCGCCAGCGCGGCCAGCGCCAGCACACCCGCGGGAATCAGGAACGAATACCGCCAGCCCAGCAGGCTCGACATCGCCCCGGCCACGCCCCATGCCAGCAGATGACCCGCCACGATGGTCATGGACAGCACAAAGCTCGCCCGGGTGCGCCGCTCGCCGCGGAACCACTGGGCCGTCAGGCGCACGATGGGCGTCCAGAGCATGCTCTGGGCCGCGCCGTTGAGCATCCACAGCGCCAGCTGCGCGCCGTAGGCATTGCTCAGGCCGAACAGCAGATTGCACAGCGCCGAGAGCGTCAGTCCCAACGCGATGTGCCGCCGCGGGCTGACTCGATCCGCCCGCGCGCCGTTGACGATCTGCCCGGCGGCGTAGACCAGCGCGAAGGCCGTCTGAAAGCCGCCCGCCCGGGCGTCGGACATCTGAAAGCTCTCCTTCAGCCCCACCAGCGCCGCCGAGAGGTTCAGCCGGCCCGTGTAGGCCGCCGTGTAGCACAGCACGCAGAAAAACAGGATCCGCCGCTGTCCCCTGGTAAACTTCATTCGCATCCGCCCCTTTTTTTGTGACTCATTGCGCCATTATAGCCCCTTTTTCCCCGCCGCGCAAGCGCGGCCATGGACAATTCACAAAATCCCAATATATCTGTGATTGAAACTTTGCCCGCGCGCCGCTATTCTATAGGCGTAAACAGAAGAAAGAATGAAAGAACGAGCATCCGGGAAGGATGCAGGGGAGGCGAATTTATCATGGCCTATTCTTACGATGCAAGCAACGACGCTGCCTATATCAAGGCCAAAAAGCTTGGCAGCAAGGCCTATCACGCCGCGGTGCAGCGGCACGAAACGCCCTATCTTCCGGTGCTGGACGAGGTTGCGCCCGACAACCTGTCCTATCCCCACGTCAATCTGGGACTGGTGACCATTCCCATGGATCGCGTGGTGGGCACGGGCACCCGGGGCCGCACCAACGCCTTCGCGTGCAATTTCATGCCCATGCTGGAGGAGGGCAGCGAGTTCTCCGGCAAGTGGTCGCACCTGTACGCCAGCGTCGTGGAAAACGGCGTGCGCGAGCCCATCAAGGCGCTGGAGTACATGAACAAATACTACGTGGTGGAGGGCAACAAGCGCGTCAGCGTGCTGAAATATCTCGGCTCGCCCATGACGGAGGCCGAGGTCACGCGCATCATCCCGCCGCGCACGGGCGAAAAGGAAAACAACATCTACTTTGAGTTCCTCGATTTCTACAAGGACACTCAGATCAACTACATATGGTTCTCCGACGAGGGCGGCTTCGCCCAGCTCTACGACCTGACGGGCAAGACCCCGGGCGTCAAATGGACGGCCGAGGAGCAGGCGGACTTCCGCGCCGCCTACACCCGCTTCAGCGAAGCCTTCGAGCTGGCCGGCGGCGACCTGCTGAAGATCACCCCCGGCGACGCGTTTCTGATCTATCTGAAGGTCTACGGCTATCGCAAGGAATCCTTCGCCGTGTCCTCGGAGATTCGCACCAACCTGAACCGGCTGCGCAACGAATTCCGCGCCAAGGCTCAGGAGGAATCCATCTCGCTGCTGATGACCGCCGACGGCCAGAAGCCGGGCCTGCTGAACAAGTTCATCTACTCCGGCCCCAGCAAGATGCGCGTGGCCTTCGTCAACCGCCGCTCGCCGGAGGTCTCCGGCTGGACCTACTGGCACGAGCTGGGCAAGAACCGCATCGAGACCGTGTTCGGCGACAAGGTGGAGACCCGCATGGTCAACGACGTGACCCCCGAGAACTGCCAGCAGACCATCGAGTCTCTCATCGCCGAGGGCTCCAACATCATCTTCACCACGTCGCCGGTGCTGCTGGACGGCGCCATGAAGGCCGCCGTGCGCTATCCCGACGTGAAGATTCTGAACTGCTCGCTGCTGCCCAGCTACCACACCGTGCGCTCCTATTACCTGCGCATGTACGAGGCGAAATTCGTCATCGGCGCCATCGCCGGCGCGGTGTGTGAAAACGACCGCATCGGCTACATCGCCGACTACCCGGTCTACGGCTCGGCCGCCAGCATCAACGCCTTCGCGCTGGGCGCGCGGCTGACCAATCCCCGGGCCAAGGTCTATCTGGAGTGGTCCACCATCCGCGACCACGACCCGCTGGAATCCCTGAAGCGCAATGGCGTGCGCGTGATCTGCAACCGCGACATCTCCGCGCCGTCCCATCAGTCCATGGAATTCGGCCTGTACTCCATTCAGGGCGAAACCACCCGGAACCTTGCCATGCCGGTCTGGAACTGGGGCCGCCTGTACGAGGATCTGCTCAGGCGCGTTCAGAGCGGCATGTGGCGCACCGACGCGCTGGTCAACGGCGCGCAGGCCATGAACTACTGGTGGGGCATGGACTCCAACGCCATCGACGTGTTCTATTCCCACAAGCTGGACGTGGGCACGCGCCGGCTGGCCGATCTGCTGCGCCATCAGCTGCGCGACGGCGCGATGAAGCCCTTCTCGGAGACCATTCTCTCTCAGGACGGCACGCTGCGCTGCACGCCCGGCAGCACCCTGACCCCTGCGGAAATCATCTCCATGGACTGGCTGGCCGACAGCGTAATCGGCTCCATCCCGTCCGCCGAGGAAATGAAGCCCGAAGCGCTGCCCTTCGTGGAAATGCAGGGCATTCACAGCATCAAGGCGCCCGACGCTTCCGACATCTGCTGGACCGATCCCGCCAAGGATGGAGACTGACGAATGAAAATACTGCTGCTCGCCGACGAGCCGAACCTGCGCCTGTGGGATTATCTGGATCGCACGCTGCTGGAGGGAATCGATCTGATTCTCTCCTGCGGCGATCTTCCCGCGTCCTATCTGTCCTTTCTGACCTGCTTTACGGACGCGCCCATTCTCTACATCCACGGCAATCACGACGTCTCCTACGACCGCAACCCGCCCGAGGGCTGCGTCTGCGTCGAGGACAGCGTCTATGATTTCCATGGCGTGCGCATCCTCGGCCTCGGCGGCAGCATGCGCTACAAGCCCGGCCCGCACCAGTACACCGACCGGGAGATGGCCCGGCGCATTCGCAGGCTGCGCCTTCGGCTCTGCCGCAGCGGCGGCTTCGACATTCTGCTGGCCCATTCTCCCATGAAGGGAATCGGCGACGCGGACGACCTGCCCCATCAGGGCTTTCAATCGCTGCGCGACGCGGTGGATAAATACCATCCGGCCTATTTCGTCCACGGCCACGTCCACAAGAGCTACGACTTCCGCTTCCGCCGGGAGCAGCTCTACGGCGACACCGTGGTCATCAACGCCTGGAAAAGCCACGTCATCGAAATCGAGCCGCGCCCCGTCCAAAGGCGCGGATGCTGCTTTCGCAGAAAGGCTTCCACATGAAAAATCGCCGCCGAGGCCGTTCGCGTGCTTCGGCGGCGATTTTCCCACGAAATCCGCCGAATCCGGAGAAATTTTTCCGTTTTTCGCCTTTTCCAATTCTTCGAAAGGTGCTATAATGGTTGCTGTGCGATTTTTGCGCACGGCCATTTCATTTTTCCGAGGTGCAAACCCATGAATTTCGAACCCCTGCGCACGCTGATGGAGACGCTCGTCGCCGAGGGCGTGCCCGGCTGCGAGCTGGCCGTCTGCCGCGGCCACAAGGTGCTGTTCCACGAGTGCGCCGGCTTTTCCGACGCGGCGCGGCTGCGCCCCGCCACGCCCTTCGACCGCTATCTGCTCTGCTCCTGCACCAAGCCCGTCACCGCCGTAGCGGCGATGCAGTGCCTGGAGCGCGGCCTGATCGCGCTGGATGACCCCGTGGAGAAGTATCTCCCCCACTGGGCGAATGTCCGTGTGCGCGACGGCGAAACCCTGCGCGCGCCGAGGACGGCTCCCACCGTGCGCCATCTGCTGACCATGACCGCGGGACTGGACTACAATCTGAACCGCCCATGGCTCGCGGAGTTCTCCGAAGGCTCGGCCCGGGAAATCGCCGACCGTCTGGGCGGCGATCCTCTGGACTTCGATCCCGGCGCGCGCTTTCAGTACAGTCTCTGCCACGACGTGCTGGGCGGCGTGATCGAGGCGGCCTCGGGCATGACGCTGCGCGACTTCATGCGCAGGAACATCTTTGAGCCCCTTGGCATGACCCGCACGGACTTTCAGCCCAACTGCCGGCCCAATCCCCACCTCGCCGCGCTGTACGAATTCGACCCGTCGTCGCGCCGCCTCGCCCCGCGCAGCGGCCAGAGTGAGTTCGCCTTTTTGCCGAATTTCTTCTCCGGCGGTTCGGGGCTGACCTCCTGCGTCGAGGACTATCTGCTCTTTGCCGACGCGCTGGCCTGCGGCGGCGTGGGCGCGGACGGCTCGCGCATTCTGCGGCCAGAGACCATCGACCTCATGCGCGCCGAGCAGTTGCCCGCCTTCCGCGTCGACGGCAGCTTCTCCTGCACCTGCGGCAGCGACTACGGCTACGGTCTGGGCGTGCGCACCCGGGTGGCCTTCGACAACGGCACGCCCGGCGGCCGGGGCGAGTTCGGCTGGGACGGCGCGGCGGGCGCGGATCTGACCGCGGATCCCGCCAACCGCCTCTCCATGGTGTACATGCAGCACGTCCGCGGCTGGCCGGACATGCTCGGCTGCATCCATCTGCGCCTGCTGAACGCGCTGGATCCCGAGCTGCTGGCCAGTCGCTGAGGCGCGCCGCTTCCCCGCTCCGGCGCAGATATGCGGGCGTTTCACACGCCTCCCCCGCCAACGCGCCGGAGAACCGTTGCACGCAAGCGCCGCGGCCCATGACCGCAGGCCGCGGCGCTTATGGAAAGAGCACTGAGCCGTTCGCCTCAGTGCTCTTTCTATTCTATCATCCCCGCTCTACTGCGCCTCTTCCGCTTCGCCGTCCTCGTCCGGCGCGGCGAGATATTCCGACGGCGGAACGCCCATGAGCTTCTTGAACGTCCGCCGGAAGGTGGCGGCTGAGGAAAAGCCCGATTGCTCGCAGGCGTCCTGAACGGATGCGCCGGACTTCAGAAGCGCGCAGGCGCGGTTGACGCGAATCCGGTCGCAGTAGGCCTTGTAGGATTCGCCGGTGGCGCTGCGAATGAGCCCGGAGACGGAGCTCTCGCTCATCTGAAAATGCTCGGCGAGCGCGCTGAGGCACAGCGAAGGCTCCGACAGATGGCACCGGAGATACTCCACGATCTGCTCGCCCGGCTGGGGCTGGCGCGGCGTTTCGCTGCGGGCGCGGATCAGCTCGAGAATCGGCGTGAGAATCTCCATGACGCTGGGCGCGAATTCCCGATAGTCGTTCTGATGCTTGCAGCGGGCAATGGCCTGCATGGTGTGCAGCTTGATTGCGTCGGGGAGAATGCTCAGGCGGAACAGCGCGCCGGGATAAAAGACGTCCTCGCCAACGTCAAGTTCGACTTCGTCGTCAGCACCGGCAACGAAATGCTGACTCTGCTGGTCTCCTCCGGCGACTATCCGGAGATCTTCCTGACGAACTTTTCGAACAACGACATCGTCTACTACGGCGTGGAGTCCCAAAGCTCGCCGCGACCGGTGCCCAGCACGTCCAGCACGCCGTCGTCCAACACCCGGGACGATGAATCCACCGCGCCGCGCTGAGATTGCAGCGCGCTGGCAATGCGGATAATTTGACAACGATTCGATGATACTTCGTGGAAGAAATATACCCGCCTCTTTTCTTTTTTTGATTCTTATTTCTTTCGCGGTCGGCGGAGTCGTCTGCCATCCTTTCCTTATCGCATTATCCGATACTTACGACACGGGGGTAAAAAAAGCAGCCGCCGCCTGTTAAGCAGTGGCTGGTCGTAGTGTTGGCGCTCAAATATTCTGCACCATTGTCGGTCGAAAACCTTCAGACTTGCATTCGGAAAGGAAGCTGCACCTCAGATCAACGCCGTCTCAGCTTACGCGTTCAGCGACGATTCGGCACTTTTTATCGCAGAAAGCGATTCCGTAGGCCCAGATTTTCTCAACCCCATACCGACGCAATACTGCAGTATAATCCTTCTCCTCAATCTGCTTCATCGCCGCTTTGCAGGCAGCGTCCATCTTCTGCCTGTCCCTGACGTCCTTGATCTCGATGACAAAGCCGAGCTGTCCGTCTTCACGCTCGACGATAATATCTGCGCGTCCGATTCCCGTTTCTGCGTTCGAAGACACCTCCCACGTCGCGCAGGTGCTCAGCAGCGCCAGCAGGAAGCCGTGATAGAAGGATTCGCGCGCATCGTGGAAGCTCACGGTAGTAATCAGCTGCCGGTTCAGATCATTCGCGATGGCTTCCGCATCTCCCGTCTCGAAGGCGGTATACAGGGCCGTCAGCTTGTCCGCGTCCTTCCGCACGCTTTCCCTGAACCATGACAGTACCTGCTGCGTATAGATCTGCCGCACCTCGCGATTGGGAATGCGCAGTGCATACCTTCCGCCGGAGGGCCTTTCGGTGATCGTCAGATAGCCCGTCATGTACAGCAAACTCCAGACGTTTTCGATGCTGTCGTCGATTTCATTATGCGTAAGCTGTTCGTTCAGTGTCTTGAGGATGGTTTCGCCGGCAATCAGCTCTTCGATTTCCATCCGAGCCGTACCTGTCTTTGCTTTTTGGATCAGACTGCGCACCATGGCGTTGCCGCTGGTGTTCAGCCAATAGGCCTTCGGCTCAACCTGTGGGTCGCTGCGAAGATCGTCACAGTAATTGATCACATCCCATGGACAATACACATTCTGTTCACCGAAGAGATAGCCATCATACCACTCGCGCGCTTCAGCACTGTGTGCTTCCAAGTCGTATTCCGACAGCATTTTTCTGACTTCCATATCAGTGAAGCCAAAATACTCGTCGTATTTTACATCCGAGATAGAATGAACCTTCAGATTGTTCAGCCCCGTGAAGATGCTCTCCTTGGACACGCGCAGGCAGCCTGTCATCACGGCGAAAAACAGACTGTCGTTCGTCTTGAGCGCCGCGCTGAACATTGCGCGGATCAGGTCGATCATTCGGTCGTAATAGCCATGGGCGTAGGCCTTGTCCAGCGGCACGTCGTACTCGTCGATCAGCAGAATGGCCTTCTGACCATAGTGCTTTTCGAGGAGCGCGCATAGCATCCGCAGGCTCTCCGAAATGTCGGAAAAGGCGTCTTTTTCGTTGATTATCCGCAGGTAACTGCTCTTTTCCTCATCGGTTATCGCCATGCTTCCGCGCAGCTCGGCAAGGCGGAACGCCTCATTGCGAATCAATTGCCTCAGGCGTTCATACGCATCCTCAAACGTCAGCCCATCCACGCCCTTGAGCGATATAAACACCACCGGGAACTTTCCCATATACGCTTCGCAAAGCTCCTCTTCTCGGCGGATGGCAAGCCCATCGAAAATGCTTTTGTCGCCGCCGATCTCGAAGAAACTCTTGAGCATGCTCATGTTCAGCGTCTTGCCGAAGCGACGCGGGCGCGTGAAAAGATTGACCTCGCCCCAATTCCGCATGAGATCCGCAATCAGTCCTGTTTTGTCTACGTAATAGAAATTCTCTTTTCGCAGCTTCTCAAAGCTGTCAATGCCCACAGGCAATTTCCTGTTCTCCATAC
>USDD01000072.1 GCA_900553265.1 uncultured Eubacteriales bacterium | reverse complement strand
AGCTCTCCGTGGGTTTTTTGACAGCCTGACGCGCGGCGGAGCTTTTGCTCCGCCGCGCGTCTTTTGCCGGGGTTGACAATTCTGATGGAATGCGTTATAATCCATCTGCCCAGTATGCTGATATGCTATTGGCGCTTCAAAAACTCCCGATGCCTCAGGCGTTTTTGAAATTTACGGTGCGGTTCAGCACGTCCGCCAGCGTGACGCCGCCGAGATATTCGCGGACGACGCGGTTAAGCCCCTCCCAGACGGGCAGCGTCAGGCAGAAATCGCAGCGCTCGCAGACGTTCGGCTCCTGATCCAGACAGGCCACCGGAGCGAGGGAGCCCTCGGTGATCTCCAGAATCTCCAGCAGCGTGTAGTCCTCGGGCGCGCGAAGCAGCCGATAGCCGCCCTGATGGCCGCGCGCGGCCTGCAGCATTCCCGCCTGCGTCAGCGCCAGTGCGATCTGCTCCAGATATTTCTTGGAAATGCTCTGGCGCGCGGCGATGTCCTTCAGCGCGACGTAGTTTTCGCCCTGATTCTGGGCCACGTCCAGCATCATTCGCACCGCGTAGCGTCCGCGAGTGGATATTTTCAAAACAATCATCTCCTGTCTGACTACCATCATATCATGCCGGAACGGGAATTTCAAGGAGGAACGATGCAATGAGCAAAAAAATGGCGCGCCTTTGTGCGCTGATCGCGGCGGCGATGCTGCTGCTGACCGGATGCGCGGGAACGAAGCCGGCCGCGGTGAGCGGCGACTGGGAGATCGGACTGTCGCTTCTGACGGATTCGCCCACGTTTTACACCCGCAATCAGGACGGAACGACCATGGGTGTGATCGCCATGCTGGGCGCGGATGGGCAGCCCCGGCTGGCCTACGACACCTGTCAGGTCTGCATGGGCTCGCCCTACGCCTATTTCGAGCTGCACGACGGCGCGCTGGTCTGCGAAAACTGCGGCAATGCCTTCGATTATTCCACCGTTGGCGCGGATGCGGGCGGCTGCAATCCGCTTCCGGTGGGTGAGTATTCGGTGACGGAGAACAGCATCACCATTCCCGCCTCGGAGCTGGCGGCCAACGCGGCGTTCTTCGCCAACTGGAAGAAGGGCGCATGAGCGCGGTGAAAAAGATGTGGCGCGTGGAGGGCATGCACTGTCCGCACTGCGCCGAGACCATTGAGCGGGCGCTGCGAGGAGTGGACGGCCTTTCTCAAATCGAGGTAAATTATGCCAAGGGAACGCTGACGGCCCTCTGGGAGGAGCAGGCTGTGTCCGAGGCGGAGCTGAACGCGCGTCTCGCGCCGCTGGGCTATCGGCTCTGCGTCGGGCGCGGACGATGGGAAAAGAGCCTGCTCGCTGCGGCGGGGCTGTATCTGCTGCTGACGCGCTCGCCCGCGGCGGCGTGGATGGCCGCCTTTCCCGTGGCCCGGGAGGGCATGAGCCTCGGCGCGCTGTTCGTGGTGGGACTGATGACCTCGCTGCACTGCGTGGCCATGTGCGGCGGCGTCAATCTGGCTCAGAGCGCCCAGGCGGCGCGGCGCAGCGCTCAGCCGTGGAAGAGCAGTCTGAGCTACAACCTCGGCCGAGTCGCGTCCTATACGGCCATCGGCGCGCTGGCCGGCGGGCTGGGGCAGAGCGTTTCCGTCAGCGCCCAGACGAAGGGTGCGATACAGATCGCCGCCGCTGTGCTGATGCTGATCATGGCGCTGAAGCTGCTGGACGGCTTCGAATGGCTGCGGAGGTTTTCTCTGACGCGATTTTTTCCCAAACGCAGGTTCACGCCGCGCTCGTCCTTCGGCGTCGGGCTGGCCAATGGGCTGATGCCCTGCGGGCCGCTTCAGTCCATGCAGCTCTACGCGCTGGCCTCGGGAAGCTGGCTGCGCGGCGCGGCGGCGATGCTGTGCTTCAGCCTGGGCACGACACCGCTGATGCTGGGCGTGGGCGTGCTCAGCGGGCGGCTGAACCGCCGGTTCGCAAAGCCGGTGCGGCTGGCCTCGGCGGCGCTGGTCATCCTGATGAGTCTGAGCATGCTGACCAGCGGCCTTGCGCTGGCGGGCGTGGGTGGCGCGGCGGTGGAGAGCGCGCCGGACGGCGTGGCCGTGGCGCGGGACGGAAAGCAGACGGTGCGCACCGAGCTGGACTACGGCAGCTATCCCGCCATCACTGTGCAGGCGGGAATCCCGGTGGAGTGGACGATCCACGCCGACGCGGAAAAGCTCAACGGCTGCAACAACGAAATCGTCATTCCGGCCTACGGCCTGAGCGTCGCGCTGGAGGCGGGAGACAACCTTGTGACCTTTACGCCCGAAAAGGCCGGAACAGTGCCCTACAGCTGCTGGATGGGCATGATCCGAAGCGGAATCAACGTCGTCGAGTCCGAATAAGAAACCAAAATGGACAGAGAAACAAATTTGTACAAAAGCGTTTCTTTGTCCATTTTCTTCTGCATAAAAATGGTATATAATAGAAGGAAAGGAACGGGCGGCGCTCGCCGACCCGGAAGAAGGAGAATTCTTTTCAGCCATGAACAACGAAATGCTGCCGCTGGAGCGCGCGCTGCTGACGCGCTTGAACCAGAGCGAGCTGAAGAACTGGCTTAGGGATTATGCGATGCCCTATCGGGAGCTGATGGCCTATTATCGCTGCGCGATGATGGAGGTCGAGACGAAATTCGACGTGCTGAACGAGGAGCTGTCGCTGCTCTACGACCGCAATCCCATCGAATCCATCAAATCGCGGCTCAAGTCGCCCGAGAGCATCATGGACAAGGCCGCGCGCAAGGGCATCCCCCTCACCGTGTCAGCCATCGAGGAAAACCTGAACGACATCGCGGGCATCCGCGTCATCTGCTCGTTTCCCAGCGACATCTACATGCTGGCGGAGGCGCTGCTCCGGCAGGACGACGTGACGCTGGTGGAGAAGAAGGACTACATCGCCAACCCTAAGTCCAACGGATACCGCAGCCTGCATCTGATCGTCGAAACGCCCATATTCCTGCACAACCAGACCCGCAGAATGAAGGTGGAGGTGCAGCTGCGCACCATATCCATGGACTGGTGGGCCAGCCTGGAGCATAAAATCCGCTACAAGAAGGACGTGCCCGATCCGGCGCAGATCGAAAAGGAGCTCTTCGAGTGCGCCGAGATGGGCGCAGTGCTGGACGAGCGCATGGAGAAGATTCACGCCGCGGCCGCGGGCGGTGCGGAGGAAAAAAGGACGGAAAAGAAGCGCGGACTGTTTCGCCTGCCCGAGCGGGCGGACAGGGCGCCGAACACGGCCGGGCAATAGACGGAGGGAACGGATATGCCGAAACCGATGATCCTGTCCTGCGAATCCACGGTGGACGTGCCCTTTTCCTACATGCAGGGTCGGAATATTCCCGTGCTGTTCTACAATTATCGGATCGACGGCATGGAGTACGAGGATGACATGGGCAGAAACCCGGACGCGCTGACGTGGTTTTACGCTCAGCTGATTCAGGGCAGGTTGCCCTCCACGTCCCAGATCAACGAGTTCCGCTATCTCGATTTTTTCGAAAAGCAGCTTCAGAAGGGCGATCTTCTGCACATCGCCTTCGGCAGCGGCATGACCGCCTCGGTGGCCAACGCCCTGAAGGCCGCGGAGCAGCTGCGGGCGAAGTATCCCGAGCGGAAAATTGTCGTCGTCGATTCGCTGTGCAGCTCCTCGGGCTACGGCCTGCTGGTGGACGGTGCGGCGGA
Organism: uncultured Eubacteriales bacterium; assembly: GCA_900553265.1. GTDB lineage: Bacteria > Bacillota > Clostridia > Christensenellales > Aristaeellaceae > Faecivicinus. The sequence goes on along the minus strand of USDD01000072.1, from coordinate 10,663 downwards.
TCTGCGCGACCGGGACGCGTCCATGGAGGAGATCGAGCGGTGGCTGCTGGCCAACCGCCGGCGCGTGCACCATCAGTTCTTCTCCACCGACCTGACGTACTATCGCCGCAGCGGGCGCATGTCCGGCGCGGCGGCGATGCTGGGCACGGTGCTGAACCTCTGCCCCATCATGCGCCTGGACGACGCGGGGCGCATCATCGCCTACGACAGGGTGCGCGGCCAGAAGAACGCCATCCGCGAGACCGTCCGCGCCATGGAGGCCCACGCCGCGGGCGGCAGGGACTACTCGGGCAAGTGCTGGATCTGCCATTTCGACTGCCTTGGAACGGCGAAGATGACCCGCGACGCGATCCGCGAGCACTTCCCGAACATCGACGGCGAAATCAGGATCTGCGACATCGGAACCATTATCGCCGGTCACTGCGGCTTCGGCACGGTGGCGGCGTTCTTCTTTGGCGACGAGCGAACGCCGGATCGAAGCGGAAAGTAGAGAATATACGCCCCGACCATCTGGCCGGGGCGCTTTTGTGTCTATTCCGATATGTGCAGCGTGATCGTGTCCGCCCAGCGGTGCTTTGTCCAGCAGTCGTAGGCGCGCAGCTGAACGACTTCGGGCAGGCCGTCGAGCAGGAAGACGGTTTCTCCGCTCCGGGATTCGCTCGAAAGAAGCGGCTCGGATTCGAGGAATTCGCAGGGCAGCGGATTGCCCTCTGCGTCCAGCAGCTCCAGATAGACGCCGTCGGGCAGCGGCTCGTAGACCTCGGCGAGCGGATTGCAGTCCTCCTCGCCGCAGGCGGTCAGTCCCTCGCCGGCAATGTCCGCAAGCGTGATTTCCCGCGCGCTTGAAAGCTGAGCGCATTGGGGGTCGGTGTGGTAAACGCCGTCGCCGCCGGTGTAATAGGTGCAATACGGGCTGGGCAGCGTGGGCGCGGTCAGCTGCGCGGGATCGAAGGTGTAGCGCAGCGTCAGCGTTCGGTTGAGCGACGTGATCTCCAGATTGAAGTCCGTAAAGCTGAGACCGGTGCCAGCCAGCTCCGTATGGCCGGCGGACACGCCGGCGGACGCGCTCGCCTCGCGGCTCTGAAGCGAAACGGGAATGCTCTGTCCATCCCGGAAGGCGAGACTCACCTGCAGGCTTACGGTCTCCGGCGCGTCCTCCGGCAGCATGCAGGTGAGCAGATGGTAGATGCGCCCATCGATGATGCGCTCATCGTCGCTCAGCACGTCCAGCTCTTTGCCGTCGTCGGTTTCCACCTGAAGCATCTCCCACGGGAGCGGTTCGGAGAGGCTGGAAACCTCCGCGTCCTCGGCGATCTCCACGAGTATCGACGCGGTGCGGCCCTCGCGATAGGCCTCGCTCACGGTGAGAATGTAGTCGCCAAACCGGGCGGAGCGATCCAGAACCTCGACCGCGGGCGGCTGCTTCGCGGGAATCTCCCGGCCGGCATATTGCTTGAGGAAGCTCCAAAGGCCCATGCGGTCGCCGAGGGCGAGGGCCGCGCCCGCGAGAACCAGTGCCAGCGCCGCGGCGATCAGTGCCGCCGGGCGCAGCCGAACGCTTCGGCGCTCCCTCTCCGCGGTGGCGCGCAGCGCGCGCTCCAGAGAATCGTGAAAGGAAGCCGGGGTCTCGGGTACGACGTGATCAAATCGATTCTTCATGTTCAGATCTCTCCCTTCATCTGAGCTCTGAGCAGCCGCTTCGCCTGATCCAGCCGGGAGGCCACGGTGCCTCGGGGCAGCGTCAGTATGCGCGCGATCTCCTCGATGGTGTATCCGTCGATGTACTTCAGCGTGAGCACCACGCGGTACTTCCACTTTAGCGCGGTCAGCGCCGCGTGCAGCTCCGGCTCCGGGGAAACCGGCGCGGCCAGCCGCGGCGAAAGCTCCGTCTCGCCCCGACGGCTTCGGCGGCGGAGCTGGCTTTTGCACTCGTTGATGACGATGCGCGTCAGCCATGTCTCAAAGAACTGCGGGTTCTGAAGTCCGGGCAGCCGCTGCCATGCGCGCAGCACCGCTTCCTGCACCGCGTCCTCGCAGTCCGCCGTGACGTGCAGCAGCAGATAGGCCGTGGCGTAAAGCCTTCGCTCGCACGCGCGGACGCGATCCTGAAATTCCTGATTGTCCATCGCAGCCCACTCCTTTGAGTTTCTGTATTTGGAATTCCGACTGTTAGACGCTCGACCAGGCGGGATTTATCGGTTCAGGCGAAAATTTGGTAAATTGAAGGAGAGCGAAGAAGAATTCGCTCTCCGGCTGCCTGTCATTTTTTATAAAAGCTCGAAATCGAAGGTGAACAGCCCCTGGGACACGGGCTGAGTCGGGCGCAGCAGAATCTGAGTCAGCCCTCCGCCCAGCGCGCGCAGCTCCGGGGAGAGCGCGCCCTCCCAGCTCATCCGAACCGGCCCGAGGCGCAGGTAATCGCCGTCGGCTGCGGGACGCTCCGGGGTGACGAAGGAAAAGGCGACCTCGGCGGCGGGTTCCAGCGTCAGCGCGTCCACCAGCCGGATGGTCTGCTCACTGCGCAGCGTCAGCAGCGTGCGCTGGTAGGCGCGCAGTCCGCAGGCCTTTGGATACGCGCCCGTCAGGTCGACGGACAGGATTTCCCGGTCGCTGCGGGCCTCGAAGTCGGCAATGCAGGCGGGATCGGGCGCGGCAAGCTGTGGCTGGCCGTTCAGCGTCGGCAGGTTGCGCGCGGCGCAGTCCGCGCCGGCCTCGGTCAGAATGGGCTGTCCGTCGGAAAAGAGCAGGCAGTCGCCCGCGTTGCTCCGGCCGCCGCCCACGTGCAGCGCGCAGTACAGTCCCGGCATGCGCGCGGACATCACCAGATTGCGCGCCGTCGCGGCATAGCGCAGCCGGGGCGGGCGACCCGATTCGGCCTCCAGCATGGCGCAGTCCGCCGCCTCGAGCATGCGCCCGGTCACGGACGCGGCAGGCATGCGGCTGTGGCGGAACAGCTGCGCGCCCAGCGCCGTCAGAGCGCCGTCGCCGGCGTACAGGCCCACGCGGAACACGTCGCTGCCGGACAGCGGCGGAACCATGCCCTCCGCGCCGGGATCGACGAAGCGGTCGTCCTGAATCCACGCAAAGAGAATCTCGTCCAGCCAGTCGGGCATGGGCAGCCGGTCGGTCAGGTCGAGTTCGCCCCGCGTCGCCCGGGCCAGCAGCGGCGCCAGATCCGACGCGGCGGCCACGTCCGCCACGCGATCGGCCAGCGGATCCAGCCGCCGTCCGTGCTGAGCACAGCACTCGTCCAGCGCCCGCAGCAGCTTTTTCACCACGCGCCCGCGGCGCGCGTCGTCGGTCTCCAGAAACAGCGCCGCCAGCAGCAGGTCGGCGCAGACGCTCAGCGGCCGCGCGCCGCCGCCGGTGAGAAACGGGTAGTCGTCGTGAGCCATCAGCGGAGTCAGCGCCCGGCGGCGCACCTCGTAGAGCAGCTTTCCGGGTAAGTTTGGCGAGAACTCGCCCAGCGCATCGCCGAATACGCGGCGCGTCCAGCCCAGCAGCGCGCAGGTCTCCGCGCAGGCGAAGTCGATCTCCGGATGCGCGTCGTCGTCGAAGGGCGCGGCGCTCTCCGCCCAGCTCAGCTCCTCGGCGATGGCGGCCAGCAGATCGGCGGCGCGGGCGACGGTTTCACGCGTCGGCTCGGCGGCCAGCAGCGCTTCCAGCGCGCTCCGCCGCCGGCGCTGAATCCGCCGCCAGCCCTCGGGATCGCGCAGACGCTCGGAGAGCGTCATCCAGCCCGGGTCGGCGCGCAGCGCCCGCGCCGCGTCCGAATCCACCCGCGCCGCCCGCGCGCCGGAAGCGCGCGGAACCGGCACGGCGTCCGGGGTCAGGCGCGTCAGCGAGGAAGTTCCCTGAGCAAACATGGCGACGACTCCCTTCTGCGAAAATGATGTGAGAAAATTCCGTTGCGCGGCGGTCGGGACTTACTGGGGAAAGCGCTCACAGATGCGTTCCGTCCGCATAGCGTGCGGCTTGGAATAAACTTCCGATGCTGCGCATATGGCGAGGTGAGCTTTCCCTCAGTCCTCGACGGTATATTTTGCGCGCTCGCCGCCGATGAGCTTGGGGCGGGTGCGCGCGGCAGTGACGGTCGCACAGCCGATCTTCTGCGTGGAGAGGCGCACAGGCACGGCCACGCGGCGCAGGTGCATGCCGATGAGCGTCAGACCCACGTCCAGCCCCGCGTCGGTCTCGACGCGCTGCGCATACTGCGAGGGTGAGGCTTTCCTCAGTCCTCGACGGTATATTTCGCGCGCTCGCCGCCGATGAGCTTGGGGCGGGTGCGCGCGGCAGTGACGGTCGCACAGCCGATCTTCTGCGTGGAGAGGCGCACAGGCACGGCCACGCGGCGCAGGTGCATGCCGATGAGCGTCAGACCCACGTCCAGCCCCGCGTCGGCTTCGACGCGCTCCACCAGCACGGGGTTCTCCATGCGCCGATAGGCGGCCGTGGCCAGCGAGCCGCCGGCCTTGGGGCGGGGAACGGCGCAGACGATCTCCAGACCGTACTTTTCCGCGGTGCGGCGCTCCACCACCAGCGCGCGGTTCAGATGCTCGCAGCACTGGAAGGCGCATTCGAAGCCGCGGGCTTTGGCCAGCGTCAGCGCGGCCTCTGCCAGCGCCTCGCCCAGTTCGTAGGTGGACTGATGGCCGATGGTTCCTCCGGCCATCTCGCTGCTGGAGCCGCCGACGACCAGCAGTCGGACGGGATTGAAAAACGGGCGGTCGAGATCGACCAGCTCGGTCAGCGCGGCGGTGGCCGCGTCGAAGATTCTCTGCTGAAGTTCAGTCATGGTTTTTTCCTCCGTGCATAAAGACATAGCTGCCGACGGAAACGGCGACGGCAAGGTTGAGCGAATCGATTTCGTCGCTCTGGGGAATCAGCACGCTCTGGCCCAGCTGGGCAAAGCGCGCGGGCAGACCCGAGGCCTCGTTGCCGAACACCAGCGAAAAGGGCGGCTCGGCGGCGGCGGCAACCTCGTTGAGGCTCTTCGCGCCGTCCAGCATGAACGGGTAGAGGGGCCGGTCGGGGTACAGCGCGCGGTAGTCCTCGAAGGCGTCGAAGGTGTGCACGCGCAGCTTGTAGAACGCGCCCATGGAAGCGCGCAGCACGTGGGGGTCGAACACGTCCACGCAGGGGCGGATGAGCGCCACGTCGTGAACGCCGAAGCCCAGCAGCGATCGAAGCGCCGTGCCCACGTTGCCTGCGTCGGAAATCTGACACAGCACCGCGTGGCTCTGAGCGGGATCAAGGTCGGATTCGTACTTTTCAAACACCAGGCCAACGAAGCAGTTGTCCTTTTTGGATTCCCGCCGCAGCACGCGGTCGGCCATCTCCTCGCGCACGCCCAGCTCGGCGCAGCGCGCCCGGAGCTTGCGCACGCCGTCGTTTTCCAGCCCGTCTGGATGCAGCAGCAGCCGCACCGCGCGGTCGGGCCGGGATTCCAGCAGCGCCAGCGACGGAAACGCGCCCAGCGCATAGCTGTAGGTCAGTTTTTTGGAATAAGGCTCCAGCTTCGGCATGTCCATTCCTCCGTGGGAAAATGATCTGTTCTTATTGTACGTTCGTTTTCGCGCCGTGTCAACGGATATATTATGAATCGCGCGCCGTATAATAAAAAAGGGGGAACAACGTTCCGCCCTTTGCGAATCAATCGTTGAATTTCAGCCAGCCGCGCAGGTAATCGCGCAGCGCGCGGCTGTGGGTCTCCATGGGGAAATGACCGGCGGATTTCAGAATGTGGCTCTCGGCCTCGGGCAGCAGGCGATGGAGGCGCGCCTGCGCGGCGGAATCCATCCACTGATCGCGCCCGCCCCAGAGCGCCAGCGTGGGACAGAAGGAAGGCGTCTCCTCCGGCGGAGCCATCGACCGCCGCAGCATGCGCGCAAAGCTCTCCCGCGCGCCGGGGCGCAGCAGCGGACGGCGCATGCGGTCGAGAATGTAATCGTCCAGCTGATAGCCGCAGTAGTGCTCGATGAACGACCGGAAGCGCGCCTCGGAGCGGACGATTCCGTCGTAGCGCCGGGCAAGCTCCGCCGGGTCGGCCTTGGAGGGCCGGAAGAGGGGGGAGATGTGAATCATGGAGCGGGTGGAGTCCGGGCACAGCGCCGCCATGTGCAGAATGGTGGCGCAGGCGCTGCCGTGTCCGGCCAGATGCCACAGCGACATGGGCGACTGGGCCGAGCGATCCACGTCGTCCAGAATGCCCCAGAGGATGTTGGCGCGGGTCAGCGGATCCTGCGGAATTTCCGCCGAGCAGTCGCTCAGGCCGAAGCCCGGCAGATCGACCATCACGGTCAGACACCCCAGCTGCTCCAGCTCTGGCAGCAGCTTGCGCCAGTGAAAGGTGGTAATCAGCGGCGAGCACAGCAGCAGCATCCGCGATTTCGGCTCGCCCTCGGGGCGGGAGACGGAGAAATGGACGCGCATGCCCATGAAGGTCAGAAATCGGCTTTCCTCGGCCACGCGCGCACCCTCTCCCTTTCGACACAATGAGACCATTTTAGCATATTCACCGGATTTTGGCAACGTGCGAATGGGACAAATGGCGGCAAAACGCGTAAAAGCTCGGGAAAAACGGCCACTTCTTCGAAAATGGACTTGCACCGGCGGGGAGAATCATGTATAATAAACTGAGCGGGCATAGCGACAGCTCCGTCCGCATGGAGGGAAAAGAAAATGCCCTTGTATGAATATCGGTGCACCCAGTGCGGGCATCGCTTCGAATTGCTGCGCTCCATCGCCCATCGCGACGACGCGGTGTGTGAAAAGTGCGGCGCAAAGGTGGAACGGGTCTATCAGGGACGCTGCGCCTTCGGCGCGGTGAAGGGCGGCGGCGGATGCAGCGGCAACTGCGCCGGATGCGCCGGATGCCGCGGCGAACGATAAGCCTGAGTGGATGAAAGGGGCCGGCGCCCGCGCCGGAGATAAATATGAAGGAAAAGTTAAGAATTCACGGCGGCGTCCGCCTGGAGGGCGAGGTTGCGGTCAGCGGCGGCAAAAACGCCACGCTGGCCATCATTCCCGCCGCGCTGCTGGCGGATTCCCCGTCGACCATCGAGAACATTCCGGACATCAACGACGTGCACGTGGTGCTGGACATGATTCGGTGGCTGGGCGCGCGGGTGGAATTCGAAAACAACACGGTCTGGATCGACCCGCGGACGGTGGATAAATACAATCCGCCCTACGAGCTCGCGTCCCGCATGCGCGCGTCCTATTATCTCGCGCCAGTGCTGCTGGGCGTGTTCAAGCGCGCGGAGGTTCCGCTGCCGGGCGGGTGCGACATCGGCGCGCGGCCCATCGACCAGACGGTCAAGGGCATGAGCACGCTGGGCGCGAACATCCGCACGCTGGGCGGCGTGATCGTCGCCGATGCGGACGAGCTGATCGGCTCGGATATCTTTCTGGACATGCCCAGCGTGGGCGCGACGGTCAACAGCATGCTTACCGCCGTCTCCGCCAGCGGCATGACCTGCATCCACAACGCTGCCAAGGAGCCGCACATCGTGGATCTGGCCAATTTCCTGTCCAGCATGGGCGCGTCGGTCAAGGGCGCGGGCACGGACGTGATCCGCATCCGCGGCGGGCGGCATCTGCACGGCACGAATTACACAGTCATTCCGGATCAGATCGAGACGGGCACGCTGATGATCGCCGCGGCGGCTACCGCCGGCGACGTGACCATCACGGGCGCAATTCCCACCCATATGGAGGCGCTCTCGGCAAAGCTCTTGGAGATGGGCGTGAACGTCACCACCGAGGACGACCGCATCCGCGTGCGCTCCAACGGCTCCTTCCGGGCGGTCAACGTCAAAACCCAGGGCTATCCGGGCTTTCCCACGGATCTTCAGCAGCCTCTTTCGGCGCTTCTGACCGTGGCCAACGGCACCAGCATCGTTACCGAGACGCTGTTCGAGTCGCGCTTTCGCTTTCTGGACGAGCTGCGCAAGATGGGCGCGAGCGTGCGCGTGATCGAGACCACCGCCATCATCAGCGGCGTGGAGAATCTCGTGGGCGCGCGCATCAACGCCACCGACCTGCGCGCCGGCGCGGCGATGGTCATCGCGGCGCTGATGGCAGAGGGCGTGTCCGAAATCGGCGGCGTGAGCTATATTCTGCGAGGCTACGAACATTTCGACGACAAGCTGCGCGCGCTGGGCGCGGAAATCGAGCACCTGAAAATTCCGGACGGGGAATATTGATTTCCAGCATTTTCAGGGTCGCCGACCAAGAATATAACACAAAATGTCGTGTCGGCAGGGGTTTTCAGGTCAAAATCTGGTTGTAATTGCGGGAAAATCGTGGTATAATGATCAGGAAAGCCGAAGGCTTGGCCGGGTCAGCGGAACGCCGAAGGCGGTTCGCTGACAATTATGGCATAATGACTACGGTTTTATGATTGCACGGCGTTTGGAAGTCGTGCAGACGGTTGGAATTTCGCGGACACGGTGTCTGCGGAGACAAACGGAGATTCAGACAACCGCCGGCCAACGGCGGTGTGTTTTTACACGGACGAACGGATTTGGAGGGGTTTGCTTGCCGAGGCAGTCGATGCCGGTCAAGGAAGCAGCGCGAATTGCACAGAAAATCGCCGATGAAATGCAGCTGGAGCTGGTCGACGTGGAGCTGGTCAAGGAACCGACCGGCCATTTTCTGCGCTTTTATATCGACAGACCCGACGGGATCGCGCTGGACGAGCTGGAGAGCTTTCATCGCAGAATTCTGCCGCTGGTTGAGGCGGTGGAGTACGATTACATGGAGGTTTCCTCTCCGGGAGCAGACCGCCCGCTGAAGACTGAGCGCGATTTCGAGCGCGCCAGGGGCGAGGCGGTGGAGCTCAAGACCTATCGTCCCGTGAACGGCGCGAAGCGCTTCACCGGCGATCTCGTGGGACTGGTGGACGGCAAAATCGTCCTTCAGACCGGTGAAACCGAGACGATGAGCTTTGACAGAAAAGATGTGGCGATTGTTCGCCTGCTGATTGAGTTTGACGAGTCGGATCTTCAGGACGACGCGCCTCAGGCGTGACGCGCGGAGATTCGAAGAGAATTGGAGGAATTGTCCATGGCAAATAATGGCGGCATTGACTCCGCTGAGTTTTTCGGCGCGCTGGATCTGCTGAGCAAGGAGCGGCGCATCAACAAGGACGTGCTCTACACGGCCATCGAGTCTGCGCTGATCTCCGCGTATAAGAAGAGCTTCGGCAAGACGTCCAACGTCCGCGCGACCATCGATCCCCAGAAGGGGCAGGTGGAGGTCTTTTCCCGCAAGACCGTCGTGGAGGAGGTCAGCGATCCTCTGTGCGAAATGACGCTGGAGGAGGCGCGCGCCATTCGCCCGCAGTACGAGCTGGGCGATCTGGTGGAGGTGGCCGTCACGCCCAAGAACTTCGGCCGCATCGCGGCGCAGACCGCCAAGCAGGTGGTCGTGCAGCATCTGCGCGAGGCCGAGCGCGGCGTGATTTACGAGGAGTACAGCCAGAAGGAAAACGAAATTCTCACCGCCATCGTGCAGCGCGTGGAGGACAAGCGCGTTTTCGTGGAGATCGGCCACATCGAGGGCGTGCTGGAGCCCAACCAGCAGATGCCCACCGAAGAGCTCAAGCCCGACGACCGCATCAAGGTCTACGTGCTGGAGGTCTCCCGCTCGGGCCGTGGTCCGCAGATCTTCGTCTCCAGAACCCATCCGGGTCTGGTCAAGCGCCTGTTCGAGCTGGAGGTGCCCGAGATCGTCTCCGGCGTGGTTCAGATCAAGACCATCGCCCGAGAGGCCGGATTCCGCACGAAGATGGCCGTGGTGTCCACCGATCCGCTCATCGACGCGGTGGGCTCCTGCGTGGGCCCGCGCGGCATGCGCGTGGAGAACGTGGTCAACGAGCTGAAGACCGAGAAGATCGACATCATCAAATGGTCGAACGACCCGGCGGAGTTCATCGCCAACGCGCTCAATCCCGCCCGAGTCATCGGCGTTTACGTCTCCGACACGGAGAAGTCCGCGCGCGTCATCGTGCCGGATAACCAGCTGTCGCTCGCCATCGGCAAGGAAGGCCAGAATGCCCGCCTCGCCGCCAAGCTGACCGGCTGGAAGATCGACATCAAGAGCCAGAGTCAGGCGGCGGAAATGACCGACATGGTGGACGAAAACGGCAACGCGCCGGAGGTTCCCGCGCCGATGGAGGCTCCTGCGATGTATCCCGCCTTCGCGGAAACGGAAGTACCCGCGATGGACGAGGACGACACCCTGTAAGGCTGGCTGAAAAATTTTTTCGACTTATATGCTCTAGGGGATCATGACGCTGGGAACGTGGATTGAAATAAGCGCCAAGACCTGCTTTCGGCGCTGGCAGAACAGCGTTTGCTTGCAGCGGGGGCGTGGATTGAAATTCTTGACCTGCTTTCGGCGCTGGCAGACCGGCATCTGCTCGGCATAGGGGCGTGTATTGAAATGCGCCCCGCACTCGACAAAGCCGGGGGATACGATTTCAGCTTACTGACGGCAATAAGGTGGAACAGCGGCTGACTGAATGGATTTTCGGAGGATAGAAGCAAGGATGAAGCCCAAGAAGATTCCCATGCGCATGTGCGTGGGCTGCCGCGAGATGAAGCCCAAGCGGGAGCTCATCCGCGTGGTGCGCTCCCCGGAAGGGGCGGTTTCCATG
>USDD01000071.1 GCA_900553265.1 uncultured Eubacteriales bacterium | reverse complement strand
GAAGATGTACTGAGCCATCTTGGGGTTCCAGCTGCGGGTCTGATGGCCGAAGTGTACGCCGGCCTCCAGCAGCTGCTTCATGGAAATAACTGCCATTGTGGGATTCCTCCTTGTTTTTTCCACCTCTTGCTTCAGCTTCGCGCGGCACCATGAGTTTCCTCTACGGTCAACCGCCGCGTGAATCGGCAAAAGTGCGTTTTACCGAAGCATTATACCATGATTCTGTCCCCCTGTGCAAGCCTTTATCGTTAAATTTTGCCGAATTCTCGCCTGAAACCGGCAGGTTATTTTTTCGTGCGGCCGTATTGACAAGCCCGGCGGATGGGGCTATAATACCAGCATAGTTTCCGTTGGAATGACGAGGAACATGACTTCGATGGATCGATCCGCCAGAGAGAGCGCGCCGATGGGCTGCAAGCGCGCTTCGGAAAACGCGTCGAAGCTACCATCCTCCGACCCTCGGCGCGCGGGCGCGATACAGCCCACACGAGCGGCCGAAAGGTCAGTTGGGTGGAACCACGGGTATCTCCCGTCCCTTCTTGGTAAGGGACGGGTTTTCTTTTTGGAGCATGCAAAGGAGGTAGAAACATGAAGCTGGTTGTCAACGGAGTGGAAATGGAAGTCGAGGCGGGCAAAAACGCCCTGGATCTCGCGGGCGAGATTTCGAAGGAACTGAAGAAGGAAGCGCTGGCTGCGCGCCTGAACGGCGAGGTCATCTCGCTGGTTACGCCCATCAACGAGGAGGGCACGCTGGAAATCGTCGGCTTTGAGGACGAGGACGGCCGTCGCACGCTGCGCCACACCGCCAGCCATGTGCTGGCTCAGGCGGTCAAGCACCTCAAGCCCGAGGCCAAGCTGGCCATCGGCCCGGCCATCGAAAACGGCTTCTACTATGACTTCGACGTGGACGAGCCCTTCACGCCCGAATTCCTGGCCGCCGTCGAGAAGGAAATGCAGAAGATCATCAAGAAGAACGACCGCGTGGAGCGCTTCGAGCTGCCCCGCGCCGAGGCGCTGGAGCTGATGAAGGACGAGCCCTACAAGCAGGAGCTCATCAACGATCTGCCCGAGGACGCGACGCTGTCCTTCTATCGTCAGGGCGATTTCACCGACCTGTGCGCGGGCCCGCATCTGCCCAGCACCGGCAGGATCAAGGCCGTGAAGCTCATGAGCATCGCCGGCGCGTACTGGCGCGGCAGCGAGAAGAACAAGATGCTCCAGCGCATCTACGGCACGGCGTTCACCGACAAGGCCGAGCTGCAGGCCTATCTGGACCGCATTGAGGAGGCCAAGAAGCGCGACCACCGCAAGCTGGGCCGCGAGCTGAATCTGTTCGCCTTCCGCGACGAGGCGCCGGGCTTCCCCTTCTATCTGCCCAAGGGCATGATCCTCAAGAACACGCTGATCGACTTCTGGCGCGACGTCCATCGCAAGTGGGACTATGTGGAGATCTCCACGCCCCAGATCATGCGCCGCACGCTGTGGGAGACCTCGGGCCACTGGGATCACTACAAGCAGAACATGTACACCACCGTCATCGACGGCGAGGACTTCGCCATCAAGCCGATGAACTGCCCCGGCAGCATCCTGACCTACGAGATGGACACCCATTCCTATCGCGATCTGCCGCTGCGCTACGGCGAGCTGGGTCTGGTGCATCGCCATGAGCTGTCCGGCGCGCTGCACGGCATGTTCCGCGTGCGCTGCTTCACCCAGGACGACGCCCACATCTTCCTGACCCAGGATCAGATCACCGACGAGGTGGTGCGCATCGCCCGCCTGTTCGATGAGGTGTACTCCATCTTCGGCCTGCCCTACAAGATCGAGCTGTCCACCATGCCCGAGGATCACATCGGCTCCGTGGAGGACTGGGACGTGGCCACCGAGGCGCTGGCCAGCGCCATCAAGTCCATCGGCAAGACCTACGAGGTCAACGAGGGCGACGGCGCGTTCTACGGCCCGAAGCTGGACTTCCACATACAGGATTCTCTGGGCCGCACCTGGCAGTGCGGCACCATCCAGCTGGACTATCAGCTGCCCGGCCGCTTTGACCTGACCTATGTGGGCGCGGACGGCAGCAAGCACTGCCCGGTGATGATCCATCGCGTGGTGTTCGGCTCCATTGAGCGCTTCATCGGCATCATCACGGAGCACTTCGCCGGCGCGTTCCCGCTGTGGCTGGCTCCGGTGCAGGTCAAAATCATGACCATCGTCGACCGCGCGGACGACGCGGCGAAGGCGCTGCGCGACCGTCTGGAGAAGGCCGGCATCCGCACCGAGATGGATCTGCGCAACGAGAAGATCGGCTTCAAGATCCGCGAGGCGCAGATGATGAAGGTGCCCTACATGCTGGTGCTGGGCGACAAGGAGGCCGAGGCCGGCGTGGTGGCCGTTCGCTCCCGCAGGGACGGCGATCTGGGAACCATGACGCCCGACGCGCTGCTGGAGAAGCTCCGCGAGGAGATCGAAAGCAAGGCGCTGTAATAAGAATAAAAGCGGCCCGCTCTTCCGCAATGGAGAGCGGGCCGCTTTGCGTCGGCGGGGAAAGGCGTCTGGCATTCTGCGGCGTTCTATGGTAAAATAGAACCGCGCGGAAGCGCAGATCGAAATCTGTGGAGAGAGCATATGAACGCAAAACGAAAGCGGCTGATTCCCCTTGGAATGTGGACGGTGTTCGAAATCGTCGCGGTTACACTCTGGCTTTCAAAGAAGAATCTGTTCTATCTTCTGAACTTCAGCTATATCGGAACGTCGATTTCGCTGGGACTTTTGCTGTTTCAGTTGAACTACAGACACGCCCGAAGGATCGTTCAGCTCATGGTCGGACTGTATATGCTGATTTATCTGGGACTCATCTGCCGGGAGAATATGCAGATCGAGGGATTCTGGTACTATCTGTTTACGGGCGTGTTCGAAGCGGCTACGATTCATTACGCCGTCGCGAAGATATTCGGGCCGCTGCTGTTTGGAAGAGGATGGTGCGGCTACGCCTGCTGGACGGCGATGGCGCTGGACTTTTTACCCTATAAGACCCCGTGCGGCCCGAGAAAAAGGATCGGCTTTATCCGATATATCACCTTCGCGGCGTCGCTCGCCTTTGTGGGCGCGCTCTTCCTGAGCCATGCTCAAAACATGGAGAGGATTATGTTCATCGCCTTTATCGTCGGAAATGTCCTGTATTACGCGGTGGGGATCGCTCTGGCGTTTGCGTTCAGGGACAACCGGGCGTTCTGCAAATATATCTGTCCCGTGACGGTTTTCCTGAAGCCCATGAGCTACTTTTCCGCAATCCGGGTGAAGTGCGATAAGGAGAAGTGTGTTTCCTGCGGGAGGTGCAGGCAGGTCTGCTTGATGGACGTGGACGTCACCGACAATTCGAGAAATCGAAAAAACGGAACCGAATGCATCCTGTGCATGGAGTGTACGAAGGTCTGTCCAAAGAAGGCGCTGTGAAGAAAAATGTATCCTTATATAACGCGAAAGGCGCGGCTCTCCCGCGCCTTTTCCAATGTTACTCCGCGGTGAGGGCGTATTCTCGCAGCGCGGCGCAGACCTCCTCCGCACCGGACATGGTGTTGATGCGCTCGCGGAATTTCGCCGCGCCGGGCAGACCGGCTACGTACCACGCGATGTGCTTGCGCATTTCCAGCAGGCCGCGCTTTTCGCCGTGCAGCCGGGATTCCAGCTCGAAGTGCTTAAGCGCCATGTCCACGCGCTGCTGCGCCGTGGGCGGCGTCCAGCTTTCGCCCCGGAGCGCCGCGCGAATTTCGCCGAAGATCCACGGATTGCCCTGAGCCGCGCGGCCGACGATCACGCCGTCGCAGCCCGTCTCGGCGATCATGCGCAGCGCGTCCGCGCCCGAGCGCACGTCGCCGTTGCCCAGCACGGGAATGGTCACGGCCTGCTTCACCCGGCGGATGATGGACCAGTCGGCCCTGCCGGAATACTGCTGCATGCGCGTGCGCGCGTGGACGGCCACGGCCTGCGCACCGGCCTGCTGACACAGAAGCGCCACCTCGGGGGCGTTGACGCTGTCCTCGTCCCAGCCCGAGCGAATCTTCACCGTCACAGGCAGGCGCGTGGCGGCCGCCGCCGCGGCCACCACCTCGGCCAGCCGCTCCGGCTCGCGCATCAGGGCGCTGCCCTCGCCGTTTCCGGTGATCTTCGGCGCGGGACAGCCGAAGTTCAGGTCGATGAACGAAAAGCCCGCGTCCTCCAGCTGACGCGCCGCGCGGCCGACGTATTCCGGCTCCCGGCCGAAGAGCTGAAGTCCGGCAACGCCCTCGCCGGGCAGGCGCGCCAGCAGCTCCACGGCGTTGCGGTTTTTGCCCTGAGAATAGATCCAGCCCTTGGCCGAGAGCATCTCGCTGACCGCCCAGGCCGCGCCCTGCTCATGGCAGAGCAGGCGCATGGCCGCGTCGGTCACGCCGGCCATGGGCGCGAGACCCGCGCCGGTTTCCAGTTCAATCGTTCCGATGTGCATCCGTCTGCTCCTCCGCGCCGCCCGTCAGATTCTGTCCCATTCGGCGCGCTACGCCGAGAATGAGCCGGCATTCGTCGTCCGAAAAGCCGGAAAGCATTTCGCAATAGGTGCGCTCGATGGCCGAAGAGGCCTCGGCGAAACGCCTTTGCCCCTCCGCGCTGAGCCGCACCAGCGAGACCCGCGCGTCGCCCTCGGCGGCGCTGCGCTCGATCAGCCCGGCGCGCTCCATGCGCTTGAGCGTGCCGCACACGGTGGCGGGCGTGACGCGAATCTCCTCTGCCAGCCGCCGCTGAGCCATCTCGCCGTGGTCGCTGAGCACCTTCAGAATCGCCGCCTGCCCAAAGCCCACGTTCAGGCTCTCCATGGCCCGCGCCGTGCGCTGCATCAGCCTCCGGGAAATATGTACGATCTCCGTGGCGATTTCGTCCCGGAGCATGAATTCAGCCTGCGTTTCCCCCATAAAACATCCCCCTCTTTCTGGAGTATACCCCCGACGGGCCCGCCTTGTCAAGACGGCGCGCCGCGCGGCTTTTTTGCGCAGGCTTTACACGGGGAGGTTGACGCGCGGGCGGCGTGCGGCTATAATCTGAAATGAATGGAATCCTGCAAATAGCTGCGGGCACTGGGAAAGTATTTGGCAAAAACAATCGCGATGAGGGAAGAACCAATGAAGAAGAAGCTGCTGTCCTATCTGGTCGTCGTCGGTCTGGCTCTGGCGTGTGCGCTGAACTATCAGCTGTTCGTGTTTCCCAACCGGTTCGCGCCGGCGGGACTGAACGGCCTGTGCACGATGATTCAGTATCTGTTCCACATCAGCGTGGGATACATGAGCCTGCTCATCAACATTCCGCTGGCCATCTGGGCGATGGTGAAGGTGAGCAGAACCATGGCTGTGCGCAGCATGGTGTACGTCGTGGCGTTTTCGCTGGCGCTGATTCTCCTTCAGCGCGTGGATCTGTCCCGCTTTGCCTATGAGACGGCCAACGGCACCAGCAAGATCCTCGGCCCGCTGGTGGCCGGCGTCATCAACGGCGCGAGCTACTCCATTCTGGCGCGCTGCGGCGCGAACAGCGGCGGCATGGACTTCGTGGCGGCGGTGGTGCACAAGAAGCACCCGGAGATGGGCTTCTTCTGGATCATCTTTCTGATCAACGCCATCGTGGCCGGATGCAGCTACTTCGTCTATGGCTATCAGGTGGAGCCGGTCATACTGTGCATTCTGTACAGCTTCATGTCCAGCACCGTGTCCGACCGCGTCGTCCGCGGCCGCCGCAGCGCCGTTCGCTGCGAGATCATCACCGACTGCCCCGAGGAGATCTCCGAGGCCATCATCACGCGCATGCACCACACGGCCACGCTGGTGCCCGCCCGGGGCATGTACTCCAACAAGGAGACCCACGTGCTGCTGTGCATCGTGAACAGGAACCAGATTCCCGAGCTGGCCGAGCTGCTGGAGGAATATCCCCACACCTTCGCGGTACTCTCCGGCGTGAGCGACGTCATCGGCAATTTCAAGCGTCTGGACGCCCATGGCCGTCAGACGAAGAACCTCCTCGACGAGGGCGGCAGCCGCATCGCCTGACGCAAGGCAATCCCCGATTGGAAAATTTTCCGGTTGGGGAATCTTTTTGGAACCAAACGGCCCGGATTTCTGTCCAACGAGTATGGAGGTGTATGAAATGATGAAAAAAGTGATTTCCATGCTGCTGATCTGTGCGATGCTGCTGACCGCGGGCGCGGCGCTGGCCGAGGCTCCGGGCAACCAGCTGGGCTTCGACGTGCTGCGCGCGCTGACCGACGGAACGAAGAATCAGGTGTTTTCGCCCGTCAGTCTGGCCTATGCGCTGGGCATGGCGCTGGAGGGCGCGGAGGGCGCCACCGAGGACGAGATCGAAAAGGCCCTGGGCACCGACGATCTGGACGACTGGATTGAGTACAACGGCTCCAAGCTGACCGCCGCGGGCCTGAAGCTGGCCAACGCCGCCTTCATCACCGGCGAAATTCAGCCCGACGCGGATTACATCGAGGACCTGAAGAAGGACTTCGGCGCGGAATGGTTCGAGATGTCCGACAACATGGCGGACAAAATCAACCAGTGGACGAAGGAGCACACCGACGGCCTGATCGAGAAGCTCATCGACGGCGAGCTGGATCCCCTGTCCCAGCTGGTGCTGGTGAACGCCGTGGCCATGGACGCGAAGTGGTCGTCCCCCTTCAGTGCGGATGAGACCGCGGACGGAACCTTCCACGCGCCGGACGGCGACGTGACGGCGTCCATGATGCATCAGACGCTCTACGCCGACTATGCCGAGACTGACGAGGCGCTGATCCTTCGCCTGACCTATTCCGACAGCGGCCTGAGCATGCTGCTGGCGCTGCCCAAGGACGGCCAGAGCGTGACCGGCGTGCTGGACAAGCTGAGCGAAAAGGGTCTGCCCTACTTCAGCTTCCCCGAGGAGATGACTGAGGTCTCCCTGACCATGCCGAAGATCGATCTCTCGGCGAAGAACACCCTCAACGACGCGCTGCAGGCGCTGGGCGTCCGCACGGCCTTCAGCGACAGCGCGGACTTCTCCGACATCACGAAGAGCATGTCCCTTCAGATCGCCGAGGTCGTGCAGAAGGCGCGGCTGGTGGTGGACGAGGACGGCACGAAGGCCGCCGCGGCCACCGAGGTGGGTATTCGCGCGATGGCGGCGCCGCTGCCGGCCGTGGACTTCACGCTGGATCGCCCCTTCGTGGCGGTGATCGCCGAGGAGGAAACCGGCACGGTCTGCTTCGCGTCGGTGATCGCCAACCCGGCGGAGAATTAACTCAAAAGTGCTTGGGAGCACTGCGGCGGGCTGATATAATGAAATTGTCAGCCGCACTTTAACCGTCGGGAGGTTCGTCAGATGCAGAAGAAAGCGCTGATTATGGACGAGGCGCAGATGCGCCGCAGCCTGACGCGCATGGCGCACGAGATCATCGAGCGCAACAAGGGCGTGGAGGACGTGGTGCTGGTGGGCATTCGCCGCCGGGGCGAGCCGCTGGCGCAATGGCTCGCCGACGCGATTCAGCGCGTGGAGGGCACGCGCTTGCCGGTGGGCATCGTGGACATCACCTTTTATCGCGACGATCTGACCCACATTTCCCGGGAGCCGCAGCTGAACCGCACGGAGATTCCCTTCGATCTGGAGGGCCGCACGGTGGTGCTGGTGGACGATGTGCTGTTCACCGGCCGCACCGTCCGCGCGGCGATGGACGCGCTGATGGATGTGGGCCGCGCCAGACGCATTCAGCTGGCGGTGCTCATCGACCGCGGCCACCGCGAGCTGCCCATCCGCGCGGATTTCGTCGGCAAGAACATTCCGACCTCCGCGGCGGAGTTCATCCGCGTGAGCATGGCGGGCATTGACTCCGAAACCAACGTCTGGCTCTGCGCGACGGACTGAAATCGAACAGAATCACCGCCCCGACCGACCGGAGAACCGGCGGACGGGGCGGCTTTTTGCATGGAATGGGCGCTTTGGCTTCGGCCAATTGCCTTGGATGCGGATGTGAATGAATCGTCCTGCTCGATTGCCTTGAGAGCACTGAATTGGTCATTATGAAAGCGCGCCGCCCGAGAAAACCGGACGGCGCGCTTCGGCCTTTTGCGCTGCCTTATTCCACAGTGGGCATCTCGGTCATGCGCAGGCGCGCGCAGCCATAGGGGATCATGCGAACCGGGCGCGCTTCGCCGATGGCCTTGCGGGAGCGCGGTTCCCTGGCGGCCACGCCGTATTCCTCGGGCCAGTCTACCGGCGCGAGGCGGGCGGAAATCTCCATGGGCGGCTCGGTGCCGGAGAAGGGATATTCGCCGATGGCGTGCTCGGTGACGGCGAAGTTCTCGTCGTCGGTGAAGCCGTAGTTCCACTCGGACTCGGGATAGATCTCGTAGTCGCAGTAGGGGAAGCGGCGCTCCACGTCGGCGCGGGTGTATTCCAGCATCTCCCAGTGCTCCTTGATGGCGACGGAGTACAGAAGCGGGCCGCGCCAGAGCACCTTCATGTCCCGGGGACGCTCCGCGAGCCTGCACTCGAAGCGCAGCTGCACCTCGACCTTCGTCTCGCCGCTCCAGGTGCGGCGCAGCTCGAAGAAACTGCCGGGCGCGGCGGTCTGGCCGTCCACCGTGGCGGCGGCCGCGGCGGCGGGAATGCGCAGCTTCAGCGCGAAATCCACCGGCGCGTCGGTCGTGACCGTGTAGGTCAGCCGGTCGCGGAAGGGATACTCCGTCTCCAGACGGCAGGTCACGCGATGGCCGCCGATTTCCGTGGTCACGGAGGCCGGAATCAGCGCGGTGGAGACGATGCCATCCTCGGCGCGCATGAACGCGGACAGGGCGAACTTGGGCCAGCCCTGGTTGAAGTTGGCGGTGCAGCAGCCGAAGTTGGGCTCCAGACCGAACAGATGGCTCTCGGGGCCGTTGGTGCCGAAGATAACGTGATCCTCAGGCAGGCGGGCGCAGCGCACCTGATTGGTCTGCTGATCGTACTGATGCGTCCACATGTCGGCGCTGATGGTGGCGGGCAGGGCGTTGAAGGCCAGCCGCTCCAGATAGTCGCCCCAGAGGGGATCGCCGGAGATGGACAGCAGCTGCTCGTAGGAATACATGGCCTCCACGACGGAGCAAAGCTCGCTGCCCTGCACGGGGCTGTCGCCCATGACGCACTCGTCGCCGGTGAAATGACCGACGGCCATGCCGTGATACTTGAAGAGATTGTCCAGCATGCGATGGGCGAACTCGTCGGGCGAGCCGCCGTGCATGCGCCAGACCAGCGCGCCCTGCTTGATGGCCATGGCCATGTTGACCACGTGGGTGGAATAGGTCCAGACGCGGCGCGGCTCCTGATCCAGATAGGGCGCAAAGAGCTTGTCGTAGTCGTAGCCCTGCTGCTCCAGGCGATAGGCCAGGCGGAGCATCCAGTCCTCGGGGCGGCGCTCGTAGAGCCAGAACAGAGGAATCAGCGTCTCGAACCAGCGGGTGGCGGCCCAGTTGTCGATGGTGGTGTGGCGGGTGAACACGCGCATGTTGTCGAAGAAGCGATACAGAACCTCCTCGATGCGCTCGTCGCCGCTCAGGTCGGCGTACATGGCCAGCACCTTGGCGATGAGGATGCCCGACCACAGGTCGTAATTGCGGCGCTCGTCATAGGAGCAGGGGCAGAGCCAGCCGTCCTCGCACTGGCGCTCGAGAATGCCGTTCACATACTTCTTCGCGCGGCCGATGAGATCCTCGTCCTCCAGCAGATAGGCCAGCGGGATGAAGCCGTCCAGCCAGTAGGGAACGCGCTCCCAGCCGTCGCGATTGCCGCCGATCCACTGGCTGTCGCGCACGTCGGGCCAGACCTTGTCCAGATTTCCGCTCAGACCGTCGGCCTGAATGCGCAGCTGGCGCCTGAGCCAGCCCTCGGGCTTGATTTCACCGTGGGTAAAGAACTGAAATTTGGATGGATTCAGCATGGAAACCTTCCTCCGATGATGATTTTTTTCAGAAAATGGGCGGCAACCGGCAGAACCGATTGCCGCCTGTTCAATTCATGCGACTGTGACTCAATCAGAAGGCTCAGAAGCCCAGCAGATCGCAGGCCGCTTCCTGCAGCTCGTCGAAGGCCTCGTCCACGGTCTCTTCGCCGTAGGCCATCAGGCTGGACTCGGGCAGCAGGCTGTCGGACAGGAACTCCGCCCACTGGGGGAACACGGTCAGGGGCTGGCAGTTGTCCAGAGAGGCGAAGATGCAGTCCACCTCTTCCGGGGTCAGGCCGGAGAAGCAGCGATCCTTGCAGTCCTCGGTGGCCTTCTTGTTGACCTGCGGGCCCAGACGGTCGTTTTCATACTTCATGACGCAGGCGTCGTAGCTGATGAGGTAGTCCAGCACGCGCAGGGTCTCGTCGGGATGTTCGGTGCTCGCCATGGGGATGTACACGTCCACGTAGCCGACGGTCTTTCCGCCCGGAGTGGGGGAAACGCCCAGGTTCACGCCCGCCTTGGCCAGGCTGCTGTGAGACCAGGTGCCGGTGATGTAGTTGGCAACCTTGCCGTCCGCGAAGAGCTGATCCATGCCGGTGGTGGCGACGGTGTCGGCGTTGGGCATGTAGGCGTCCTCGTGCAGCATGGTGTACAGCTCGCGATGGATCTCGCGGATGCGCTCGTTGTCAAACTGCGGCTTCAGATCCTCGCCCCAGTAGTTCAGTCCCTCGGGGAAGAGGAAGCACGCGGTGCGCTCGAGCTGATACTCGATGTACACGCCGTACTGACGATCCAGACCCTCGCCCTGAGACAGCGTCTTGGCGATGTTCTTCCAGTCCTCGTAAGTCCAGGCGCTCTCGCCCCACTCCAGAGACGGATAGGCGACGCTGGCCGCATCGTACATGTCCTTGTTGATGTAATTGACCAGCGTGTAGACGGAGATCGGCACGCCGTAGAGGCGGCCGTCGATCATCAGGCCGTCAAACACAGACCAGTAGTACTCGTCCTCGGAGTAGGTCTCCTTGGCGTGGTCGGTGATGTCCAGCAGCTGGCCCAGAGAGGCGAACTGAGGATAGTAGGAAGTGGAGACCGCCGCGATGTCCACCTGTTCGCCGCCGGCGAGCATGGTGATGACCTTGGTGGAGACGCCGTCCCAGCCGTTGGCCGTGCCGTCGACTTCAACCTTGATGTCGGGGTTGGCTTCCATGAAGGGGACGAAGAGCTGCTCCATGAATTCCAGATGGTCGGACGGGACGATCAGCTTGACCGTCGTGACGTCGCTTTCCGCAACTGCGGAGACCATGGTCAGAACCATGAGCAGCGCGATCAGCAGAGAAACCAGTTTCTTCATAATTGTTCTCCTCCTTTTTATTATCAATGGGCTCTCAGCCCTTGATACCACCCATCATGATGCCGCTGATGATGAACTTTTGGCTGACGATGTACAGAAGCACCACCGGCGCCAGAGCGATGCACGACGCGGCCATCAGCAGATGCCACTGCGTGGAGTAGCTGCCCTTGTAGCTGCGCAGCACCAGCGGAACGGTCATCTTCACGCGGGAACTGAGGTAGATCATCGGCCCCAGATAGTTGTTCCAGTGGCCCATGAAGGTCAGCACGCCCAGCGAGACCAGCGTCGGCACGCACATGGGCAGGATGATCTTAAACCAGATGCGGAAGTGGCCGCAGCCGTCGATGAAGCCGCTGTCGCGGAAGTCGTTGGGGATCTTGAGCATGTACTGGCGCATCATGAACACGTTGGCCGCCGTGCCGAACAGGGACGGAACGATCAGCGGGTTGTAGGTGTTGATCCACCCCAGGTGCTTGAAGATGATGAACAGGGGAATCAGCGTGACCTGATAGGGAATCATCATCGTGCTGAGCACCACCATGAACAGCGCGGTCTTGAACTTGAAGTCGATCTTGGCGAAGCCGTAGGCGACCAGCGAGCTGACCAGACAGCCGCCGCCGGTGGCCACCACCGCGATGAACAGGCTGTTGATCATCGCGCGGCCCATGGCCGTGGCCTTCCAGGCCTCGGGATAGTTCTGCCAGGTGGCGGGATTGGGAATCATCTGGGGCGGAAAGCTGAAGATCAGCTCCGAATCCTTCAGCGACGAGGAGATCATCCAGATGAACGGGAAGATGGAGATCAGACAGACGCCCAGCAGAACGATGTGCAGAATAAGGTGGCCCCAGTTGACGCGCTGGCGGTTGAGCTCGATTTCGCGCCCGTTAATCATCTTCTTAGGCATCGTAATTCACCCACTTATCCTGAACTTTGAACTGGATTACGGTGATAATCATGACCGCGATGAACAGCACCCAGGCATAGGCGGAGGCCTCACCCATTCGGAAGTACTCGAAGGCGGTGTTGTAAATCTGCATGACGAAGCTGCGCGTGGCGTGGCCCGGGCCGCCCTCGGTCATGATGTAGGCCGCGTCGAACATCTGAATGTAGCTGATGCAGTGGGTGACCACCAGGAAGAACAGCGTGGGGGTCAGCATCGGCAGGGTGATCTTCCAGAAGATGTTCCAGCCGTTCGCGCCGTCGATCTTCGCCGCTTCATAGTAGGTCTCGCTGATGCCCTTCAGACCGGCGGTCAGCAGAATCATGTCGTAGCCCATGGCCTGCCAGACGGACATGATCGCCACCGACGGCATGGCCATCTTTTTGGAGGAAATCCACTTGATCGGCTCCAGCCCCACCATCTTGAGAAGATTGTTGAACAGGCCGTAGTCCTTGTTGTACAGCCAGCTCCAGACGATGCACACCGCCACGGTGGTGGTGATGTTGGGCATGAAGAAGGCGGTGCGGTACAGCGCGACGCCGCGAATCTTCGTGTTCATGGCCAGTGCCAGCAGCATTCCGAACAGAATCGCGCCGGGAATGGCGATGACGCAGTAGACCAGCGTGTTCTTCGTCACGATGCCCAGCATCTTGTCGGAGAAGATGGTCTGGTAGTTTTGCAGGCCGACCCAGGTCTGCGGATGGAGCATGTCCCAATCCGTAAAGCTGATGTACAGCGAGAAGAAAACCGGCACGACGGTAAACAGCAGGATGCCCACGAGAATCGGGGACACCATGATATATCCCATCAGTGCGTTTTTGCGTTCCAGCGTCCATTCTTTTTTAGACGACTGCCTTGTGTTCATGGCTTCCACCTCCAACCACTGACAGCATATCATTTAATACTTTACATGTCATCCAAGATTTGAATCATGATGCCAATTATTGTGCCGAATTTAAAAAATTGCTTTGATAATTTGTATGTTTTCTGGTATGATTATGCCGTTGCGACAAAAAGAAAGGCAGGGATTGATCATGAATAAGCGCAAAATACTCATAATTGGCGCAAATGAGCGCATGAGGAGGAAGGCGGCGACGCTGATCAATCGCCTGCAGGGAGCCATTGCAGTCGAGCGTGAGAGCTGTACGGACGTGTCGGCATGCTTTGCCAACCGTCGAATCGACGTGGTGCTGCTGGAAAACGACGCGCAGGTCGAGGAGGAGACGCTGCGCATCCGCAGCGACGCGTCGGCCCGGACGCTCGGCCCGGGCGAGTGGGCGGTGCTCTGCCCGGATCAGGTCCACGAGCTGTTCTGTGCAGACAAAAGCTGCACGTTCCTCTGTGTGCAGGTTTCTCCGCATGTGCTGGAGCGCTTTTTCCCCGCTTGCGCGCGCACGCGCTGGGACTATCCTTTTCCGGGCGGCTGTCTGCCGGACGACGTGTTTGCGGAATTGAAAGAGCGCGTCCGCACGCTCGCGCGGGCGTATCTGGAGCGCCGCCCGTATTATGAACTCTGCTGCGCCGGGCAGGTGTGCCTTGTCTGGCACGCGCTGCTGTCGCAGATGCCGACGCACACGGTGAGCGCGGAGGAGGCTTCGCAGGAGGCGAAGCGCAGCGCCCGTGCGCAGCGTCTGCTCCGGTTTGTGGAGGAAAACTACAAACGGCGTATCCGTCTTTCGGTTTTTGCGCGCGCGGAGGGATGTTCCGTGAACCATATGTCGTTCTTTGTGCACCGTACGCTGAACCAGAGCTTTCAGCAGTACGTGAACGCCGTGCGCTTTCACTGCGCCTGCAAGCTCATGGATGCGGGCCGCACCCGCATGACCGACGTGTGCATTGAATCCGGTTTTTCCGACTATCGCTATTTTGCCAAGGCCTTCCGGGACCGGCTGGGCGTCACGCCCGAGGAGTATTGCCGCCGGGCGCAGCCCCTGGTGCAGGACCAGACCCAACTGCACCACAGCATTCACTCGCTGGAGCGTTTTTACACCCGGGAGAAAAGCCTGGAACTGCTGAAACTGCTTTGAAAAACAGGCTCTTGAAAAGGGCCTGTTTTTTGTACAAAAAAGGCTGTGCAAAGTGCTGAAATTTGCAAAATCGTAACTTTGTCTAATGGGATTCCAAGCTTTGACAAAGCGCGGACAGGTCCCGACTTTTATACTGAAATCAACAAGGAGTGTGAGAGTATGCTGTACATTGGCATCGATTTGGGCACGTCTGCCTGCAAACTGCTTTTGGTGGACGAGACCGGTCAGGTGAAAAACACCGTGACCGAGGAGTACCCGCTGTAC
>USDD01000070.1 GCA_900553265.1 uncultured Eubacteriales bacterium | reverse complement strand
AAGGATTTTCATCCTTCGCGCGTTTTTGTGCGCCGTCAGCCCTTTGTGCCCGTGAGCGCGATGCCTTCGATGAACTGCTTCTGGAACAGCAGATACAGAACCAGCATCGGAATCATCGCCAGTGCCGAGCCCGCCATCATGATCGGATATTCCGTCGAATGCTGACCCTGCAGCGAGCTGATGCCCGCCGAGAGGGTCATTTTGTCGATGTTCATATTCACAATCAGCGGCCACATCATGTCGCTGTAGGCGAACAGCGCGGTGAACACCGCCAGTGCCATCATGGCTGTGCGGGTCAGCGGCATCATAATCAGCAGGAACGTCTGACCGACGCTGCATCCGTCGAGCACCGAGGCCTCCATCAGCTGGTTCGGCAGGCTCATGTAGAACTGCCGCAGGAAGAACGTTCCGAACGCGCTGACCAGACCGGGGAAGACCAGCGCGAAGATCGTGTTCAGCTGGCCCATCTTCGACAGCATCAGATACTGGGGAATGATGAAAATCTGGCTCGGCAGCATCAGCTGCGTCAGCACGATGAAGAAGAACAGCTTTTTGCCCGGGAACTGGAGCTTTGCGAAGGCGAAGCCCGCCATGGAGCTGAACACCGTCGCGCAGAGAATGCGCCAGAACATCAGCAAAAGCGTGTTCAGATACAGCTTGTCGAACGGAAGCGTTCTCAGAACCTCGGTGTAGTTGTCGAAGCGCCACACCCTCGGCAGAAAGGTCGGCGGAATCAGCATGGATTCGCCCAGTCCCTTCACGCTGGTGAGCATCATCCAGACGAACGGAAAGATCATGATCACGGAGCCGAGGATCAGCACGAAGTGAATCAGGATTTTGCTGCGGACGCGATAATCCATCGCCGGCGCGTTTTTAACCTGTGCCATTTCGTCCCCTCCTCATTCATAGTGCACGAGTTTCTTCTCGGCAAGGAACTGAATCATCGTAAAGATGCTGATGATAATGAAGCTGTACAGCACGATCACCGAGCCGAAGCCCTTGTCGAACTTCTCGAACGCCTCGCGATAGAACCAGGTCATCAGCGTCATGCCCCGGTTGTACGCGGGATTGCTGGACTTGATCAGCAGATACACCGTGTCGAACTGCTTCAGCGCGCTCATGGCGCGCATCATGACCACGAAAAACAGCGTGGGCGAAATCAGCGGGATCGTGATGTGCCGGAAGCTCTGCATCGCGTTTGCGCCGTCGATTTCCGCCGCCTCATAATACGACCGCGAGATGGATTGCAGTCCCGCCAGAATCATGACCAGATCGTAGCCGACCGCGCTCCAGATGTTGATGATTGCGCAGGACAGCAGCGCCGTGTTGGGGTTCGACAGCCATGTCGGCCCCTGAATGCCGATCTTGGAAAGCAGCAGATTCAGCACGCCGTTGTCCGAATTGAAGATCCACTTCCACACCATCGCCACCGCTGCGGGAGCGACGACCATGGGCAGGAAGTAGATGCCGCGATACACGTCGCGGCCGCGGATTTTGTTGTTCAGCAGCGCGGCCAGCACCAGCGCGATGAAAATGCCCACCGGAACCGTCAGAACCAGGAAGTACAGCGTGTTCACCGTGAACTGCCCGAGCTTCGGATCCCTGAGCAGCGCCGCATAGTTCGCCAGGCCGATGAATTTCGGCTTGCCCAGCCCCTTGTATTTCAGCAGCGACAGATAAATCGTGTAGAAAAACGGATAGATATTCAAGACGCACAGTCCGATGATCGTCGGCGCAATCAGCGCATAGGCCCACGCCCACGTCTTCGGGTCGGACTTTGGCCGCTTATACCGGATCGTTCCTCCCTGGCTCATCCGGCACTCCTCCTCAACTTCAGAATACCACAATGCCGCGGAACCATGGCGTGCCAGAGGATTCCGCGGCATGACCGTGTTTACTCAGGAACCGTTCTCTCCGGGAGAGAAGGCGGGAAAATCAGCCCTCAACCTCCATGATCGCCGCATGCAGCTGATCGCAGGCCTCTTCGAAGGTGATGGCGCCGGTGTACGCGCTGGTCATCAGCTCGGTCTCGGTGCCCTCCCACAGGGACTTGTTGGGGGAGAAGGGGAACTGCACGCCGTACTCGATCATCTCGGTGTAGCAGCCGATGTTGATGTCGGGGAACAGCTCGGTGAAGTAGTGCTCGGTGCCCGCGTAGGCCGGGATGGCGGCCTTGTTCTGGGCCTGCAGAATGTTCGCTTCCTCAGAGCCGCAGTACTTGATGAAGTCCTTCACCACTTCGGGGTTGGCGGTGCTGGCGCTGCCGGCGTAGCCCAGGCCGTTGTAGATGCTGGCGCGAACCTTGCCCTGGGGCAGCACGCACAGGTCGAACTTGCCGTTGATGACCTCGTTGGCGGTGTAGGCGCTCATGTTCCAGGAGCCGGTGAAGCACATGGCCAGCTTGCCCGCGCGGAACTGATCGTCCACGCCCATGTCCACGAAGGACTCCAGCGACGGAGACACGCCGTCCACCAGCATCAGATCCGCCCACGTCTGAACGGCTTCCTTGGTGGCGTCGAGGTTGTAGCCGGACTCGCCGTTTTCAAACGCGAAGCCCTCGTTCTGGTAGATGAAGTTCAGGTAGCCGGACTGGGTGTCGTTGGGCGCGCCGAAGCCGTAGATGCCCTTTTCGGTGTCGGTCAGGCGCTTCGCGACCTCGCGCAGCGTGTCCCAGGTCCAGGTGTCGTCCGGATAGGGCTCGCCCGCCGCGTCGAAGATCTCCTTGTTGTAGACCAGCGCGATGGTGTCGTAGTCCTTCGGAACCGCCAGCTGAGTGCCGTCGAAGTTGTACAGCGCGGTGATGCCCTCGGGATAGACGCTGTAGTCGATGTCCAGATCGCTCAGATCCAGCATGATGCCCGCGTCGGCATACTTGAAGAACTGGTTGGAATGCATCCAGTAGACGTCGGGCATTTCGCCGCCCATCGCCGCCGCTTCCAGCTTGGTCCAATACTCGCTCCAGGGGGTGACCTGCGTGACGATCTTCACGCCGGGATGCGCCGCTTCATACGCGTCGGCGATGGCGCGCATGCCGGGTTCCTGGTTGGTGTCCCAGAAAGCGAAGGTGATCGTCGTTTCCTCGGCGTTGGCGATGGGAACGATCATAAGGAGCATCAGAGCAGCCATCAGCAGAGTCAGGAACTTCTTCATGGATTCTTCCTCCTTCTATTCGCACTCAGTGCGTTGATAATATTATATTTACATTCGAAAAAAAATGTCAATAGGCATGCACAAAATTTTATTATTTCGCTGAAATGATTTTTTATTGGTTGAACGTATATAAAAATATGTATTTATGAACGGTCCCGGATTCTTTGCGTGGACGGGTGATGCAATTTCGCCGGACTTCGCGTCAGAGTGCGGTTGTCCCCGGGGAAAAACTGTGCTATAATCAAGGCAGGAGTTTATGCATTCAGAGGGTGGAGGAGGATTTTTTCATGCCGCTTTTTGATACCGACGTTCAGGAGCTGAAAAACAAGGTGCTGCGCAGTGTGGCGGAGCTGGCCTTCGACGGACGGCTCGTGCCCGAGGAGCTGCTGGGCGTGGCCGAGAGGATCATTCCCGACGGCAAGCCCAAAATGCGCTGCTGCATCTACAAGGAGCGCGCCATCATCAACCAGCGCGTGCGTCTGGCGCTGGGCGGCGACAGCCATACCAAAAACATGGTGGAGGTGCTGCCCGTGGCCTGCGACGAGTGCCCGGTGGAGGGCATCATGGTCACGCAGGCCTGCCGCGGCTGCATCGCCCATCGCTGCCAGAACGCCTGCCCGCGAAACGCCATCTCCATCGTGGATCACCGCGCGGTCATCGACCGGGAGAAGTGCGTCGAGTGCGGCCGCTGCGCCGAGGCCTGCTCCTATTCCGCCATCATCAAGCAGACCCGCCCCTGCATCCGCGCCTGCAAGCCCAAGGCCATCTCCATCGACCCGGACACCCGCAAGGCGCGCATCAGCGAGGAGAAGTGCATCTCCTGCGGCGCGTGCGTCTATCAGTGCCCCTTCGGAGCCATCTCGGACAAATCCTACATCACCAAAGCGGTCAGGATCCTGAAGGAATCCGACCACAACAAACGCTACAAGACCTACGCCGTGGTCGCGCCGTCGCTGGGCGCGCAGTACGCCGACGTGGAGATGGGCCGCGTGCTGGGCGGACTGCTCAAGCTGGGGTTCTATTATCTGGTGGAGGCGGCGTGGGGCGCGGATTTCGTGGCCTATCTGGAGGCGCAGGAGCTGGCGGAGAAGAAATTCCTGACCTCGTCCTGCTGCCCGGCCTTCGTGTCCTTCGTCCGAAAGAACTACCCCACGCTGGCCAGGAACATCTCCCACAACCTCTCGCCCATGGCCCACATGGCCATGCTCATCCGCAAAAAGGATCCCACGGCGAAGATCATCTTCATCGGCCCGTGCATCGCCAAAAAGGCCGAAACGGTCTACGGCGACGCGGGGCAGTACGTGGACTGCACCATCACCTTCGAGGAGATGCAGGCGCTGTTCGACGCGAAGGGCGTGGATCTCAAGGCCACCGACCCGGTCACGCTGGACCGCGCGTCCTATTACGGCCGCGTGTTCGCCCGCTGCGGCGGATTGGCCGAGGCCGTGGGTCAGGCGCTCCGGGAGCAGGGCGTGACAGAGGAGCAGTTCTCCCTGAAGGCCGTGTCCTGCAGCGGTCTGGCCGACTGCAACACGGCGCTTCTGAAGGCCTCCAAGGGCAAGCTTGCCGAAAATTTCATCGAGGGCATGGCCTGCGAGAGCGGCTGCATCGGCGGCCCGGCCTGCCTGAGCCACGGCGCGCGCAACCGCGTGCAGTTCTCCAAATACGAGCAGCAGGAGAAGGCCAAGTCCATCTCCGACGCGATTTCCGACTTTGATCTGTGAGGAATATTGCCCCATGCGCTACGACAAGATACTGATCGATCTGGACGACACGCTTCTGGATTTCCACACCGCCAACCGCCGCGCCGTCGCCGCGCTGACGGAGGAGCTGAACCTCGCGTCCGACACGGTGTTCGACGAATATCAGGCCGTCAACCACGCCTGCTGGGCGGCGCTGGAGCGGGGCGAGATGGATCAGGAGACGCTGCACGTGGAGCGCTTCCGCCGCTTTCTCGCGTCCAAGAACCGCGGCGACGACCCCGCGCGCACGGCGGAGCGCTTCGCCGAGCTGCTGGGGCGGCAGAGCATGGAGATTCCGGGGGCCTACGAGATGCTCCGCGCCATCGCCGCCCGCCGGCCCGTGGTGTTCCTGAGCAACGGCATCACGGCCATCCAGCGCGCGCGGCTGTCGCGCTCGCGCCTGACGGAATTTGCGGCGAAGGTGGTCATCTCCCAGGAGGCGGGCGTGTCCAAGCCCGACCCGCGCATCTTCGAAATCGCGCTGGACGGAACCGCGCCCGAACGCGCGCTGATGATCGGCGACGGAATCAAAAGCGACGTGCTGGGCGCGAACCGCGCGGGCGTGGACGTGTGCTGGTTCAACGCCGAGGGCAAGACCCTGCCCGAGGGCGTGCACGCGCAGTACGAAGCCCATTCCCCCGAGGAAATCCTGCCCATCGCGCTGCAATAAGTCCTTTCCATAAAGAAAAACCCCCCGTGCGGCCGGAGAAGCGTTTTCTCCGCCGCACGGCGGGCTTGTGTTTTGGGTTATGGCGTTCACAGGTTTCGCTTTGGACGGCATGCCCTCAGCGGAAGCGAAGCCTCAGATTTTCCTTCAGAAGCGCTTCCTTTTCCTCGAGATAGCCGTCGGCGATGGGCTTAAAGAGCGCTTCGCCGCAGCGCCAGCCGTCGGGCGTGCGCTCCATTTTGGACAGGTCGATTTCCTCCGGGGCGTTTTCGGCGGCGAGAATCTGCGTGCCGTGGACGATCACCGAGCCGGGGCGGTCGCCGTAAACCTCGCTGAGCACGCCCTCGAAGCGCAGCGGCAGGTCAAAGCGCAGCTCGACCTCCGCGCCGGGGCGCAGGCTCAGGCGCGCGGAGACGAAGCCGTTTTCCATCTCGGCGGGGAGCTCCCGTCCGTCGGCGAACAGCCGCGGACGCTCCGCGCGGGCGGGCACGAACAGCTTCAGCGTCCGCATGGAGCCGTCGCCGGAGACCACGCGCCAGCGCGTGCGGCCCTCGGCGGGATAGTCCGTCTCCTCGCGCAGCACGGCGCAGCCGAGATCGAGCTCCATGGTCAGATGCCATGGAAGGACGACGGCTCCGCCGTCCGGATACGCCGCCGTGCGCGAGGGCGCGCCCAGCCCCTCGCCGCCGCGCATGGTGCAGCACCAGAAGGCCTCATAGGAGCCCGGAACGGCGCGCAGAAAGCCGTCCTCGCCGGTGGAATCGCAGCCGAAGCCGCCGTTGGGCCGCTGGCCACGGAAGAAGCCGTTGTAGAAGATCATCTGCGCGTCGTCGAGATAGGCCGGGTCATTGGTCAGCTCCCAGAGCTGATGGGCGACCATGAAGGAGTCGATTACCGCGCAGGGCTCCGTCCACGACGGCGTGCGGAACCAGTTGAAATTGGCCCACGCGGCGGTCATGCCGAAGCGCTTGTAGCCGGCAAAGAGCTTCTGCGCCGTTTCCACCAGCGACCGGTCGCCCGTCAGCCGCGCCATGCGCAGCGCGCCCCGGGCGAAGGTCAGCGAAGCGTGGGTCTGCAGCTTCATGTCCGGCGCGTCGCCGGCGCGGAAGAGGGCGACGCAGCGGTCGATCAGCGGCAGCAGCTCCTTTCGCCCTGTCAGCTCATAGGCGGCGCTCAGGCCGTCCACGGGAATCAGCACGCAGCCCACGTCGCTGGACAGCAGCCATTCGCGATAGCGGCTGCGCAGCGAGCCCGACGCGCCGCCGCCCTCGCGCTCGCCGCGCTGGGCCCGGGTGACGGGATAATGCTCCAGATGGGGCAGCATGGGCAGAAACAGATTGTCTAAAAGGGCGTTGATCCAGTCCAGAATGTCCTCCCGCCCGGTCAGACGGTAGAATTCGATCAGCCCGCGCAGCAGCCAGCTGTGGGAGGGGTAGACCTGCTCGTTGATGGCCTCGGGGTCGATGACTTCGCCGCGATAGCCATGGGCGTTGCAGCGGCTGCGCACGTCCTCCGCCAGCGCGTCCAGAAACGCCGGGCGGGCGTGCAGCGTGCCGGCGTGCAGCGCCAGCGCCAGCAGCGTGCGCCCCTCCCAGTCGCCGGGCCAGTCGGCGGAATCGAAGGGCGCGCGCCCTGCGTGGCCGGGGCGATAGGGCAGATCGTGCAGGCGGGAAAAATTCTTCAGCGCGCGGGCGTAAACCTCGCCGCCCATGCGGACGCGCTCGGCGGGAATGGCTTTCATGGCGGTTTTCCTTCCTTATCGTATTGTTGAAATTAACGCTGAAATCTGTCGTTCAGCTCGGGCCGCGCCCTCCGGCGGTATTCCGACGGGGTCTCTCCGCACTGCTCCAGAAAGGCGCGGTTGAAGGTGCGCTGGGTTTCGAAGCCGCATTCGTAGGCGATGCGGGTGACGCTGAAGTCGGTGCTGCGCAGCAGCGTGCAGGCGTGATCTGCCCGCAGCGCGTTGACGTAGGCGCGAAAGCTCGTGTGCAGCCGCTGGGAGAAGGTGTGGGAAAGGTGGGACGGGCTGACGCTGAGCGCCCTCGCCAGCTCCGTCAGCGTCAGCGGCTCGGCGAAATGGCGGGAGAGATAGCGCATGATGCGATAGGCCGTGTCCGAGTGCTCCGCCGGCGGGTCGACCAGCTCCATCCGCGGCAGCATCCGCGCCAGAAGCACCTGCACATAGCCGCGCACCGCAGGCTCGCTCGTCTCCCGGGCGCATTCCCTGCGCAGCTGGTCGAGGCAAAGCGCCGCGTCGGGCGGAAGGTCGTCCATGCGCACCACCGGGCTCGCCGGGCGGCGGCGCTCCAGCAGCTCGGCAAAGTCGGGAAACTGCTCGGGCGCGGCGATGAGCATCAGGCCCTCCGCCGCCTCCGCGCCGGCGTAGCCGTGCGTCGCGCCGGGAAAGCACAGGCACACGTCGCCCGGCTCCAGAAAGAGCGTCCGTCCGTCCACGAGCATCCGCGCCCGGCCGGAGAACAGGCAGACCAGCTCCAGCTGGGTGTGCAGATGCTCGGGAAAGGACGCGGGAAAGCCCGGCGAAAGCCTGAGCCGGCAGGAGAGATCCTCGAAATAGGGGCGCATGGCGTTTTCCTCACTGTGCATTTTTTGTCTACAAAAAGGGCGCTTCTTTCGTTCATTATAGCCCGGCGCGTGCTATAATGCAAGCAGGAAGCAAAACAAAAGGAGGCGTTTTATTTGGGCAAGGTATGGATTTTTCAGGGCGGCTGGGACGGCCACGAGCCGGCGCTGACCTCCGCGCGCTTCAAGGCGATGCTGGAAAAGCACGGCTACGAGGCGACCATCTTCGACACGCTGGATCCGCTGGGCAATCTGGACGACCTGATGCAGCTGGATCTGATGGTGTTCTGCTGGACGATGGGCGAGATCAGGCGCGAATACACCGTCAATGTGGCCAAGGCCGTGGGCGCGGGCGTGGGTCTGGCCGGCTGCCACGGCGGCATGTGCGATTCCTTCCGACAGGACACCGAGTGGCAGTTCATCACCGGCGGTCAGTGGGTCTCCCATCCCGGCGGAGACGGCGTGAACTACACGGTGAACGTCTGCCGGGGCTCCAGCCCCATCGTCGAGGGCCTCGAGGACTTCGAGGTGTGCAGCGAGCACTACTATCTCCACGTGGATCCGGCCATCGAGGTGCTGGCCACCACGCGCTTTCCGTCGGTTCCCTATTATCACATCTCCAACAAACCCGTGGACATGCCCGTGGCCTGGACGAAGTTCTGGGGCAACGGCCGCGTGTTCTACACCTCGCTGGGCCATCACGACGACGTGTTCGACCGTTCGCCGTCGGCGGCGGTGCTGATGGAGCGCGGCATGGTCTGGGCCGCCGAGGGCCGGGACTATGCGAAAAAGCACAATCTGACCACCGAGCGGTTTGAAAACACCGCCAAGATGTATTGAGGAGGAGAACCATGAACCGAGTCAGGGTCGCCATGATCGGCGTGGGCAATATCAGCGGAATTTATCTGAAGAACATCACCCAGACCTTCCGGGAGCTGGAGCTCATCGGCGTGTGCGATCTCGTGCGCGAGCGCGCCGAGAAGGCCGCCGCCGAGTACGGCGTGCCCAAAATCTACGACACCATGCACGACGCCTTCGCCGATCCGGAGGTGCAGATCGTGCTGAACCTGACGCGCCCCTACGAGCACTTCGAGGTCAGCCGTGCGGCGCTGCTGGCGGGCAAGCACGTCTATTCGGAAAAGCCGCTGGGCGCGGAGCTGGCCGAGGGGACAGAATTGCGCCGCATCGCCGAGGAAAAGGGACTGATGCTGGGCGGCGCGCCGGACACCTTCCTGGGCGCGGGCATCCAGACCTGCCGCCGGCTCATCGACGACGGCTTCATCGGAACGCCCATCGGCAGCGCGGCCTACATGATCGGCTGCGGCCACGAGAGCTGGCATCCCGACCCGGAATTCTACTACAAGCGCGGCGGCGGCCCGATGTTCGACATGGGCCCGTACTATCTCACGGCCATGATCAACCTCATGGGCGGCGTGCAGCGGGTGTTCAGCGCCAGCAAAATCACCTTCCCGAAGCGCACCATCACCAGCCAGCCGCTGGCGGGCAAGGTCATGGACGTGGACGTGAACACCTACATCGCCGGCACCGTGCAGTACGCCTCCGGCGCCATCGGCACCATCTTCACCACCTTCGACGTGCAGTTCCCCCGTGAGAAGTCCCGCTTCATCGAGATCTACGGCAGCGAGGGCACGCTGTTCGTGCCCGACCCCAACGACTTCTCCGGAACCATCCAGCTGTATCGCCCGGAGGAGGGCGTGACCAGGGAGATTCCGATGATGTACGGCTATCCGGAGAACTCCCGCGCGCTGGGTCTGGCCGACATGGCCAAGGCGCTGACCACCGGCCGCGAGGCCCGCTGCGCCGTGCAGCAGACTTATCACGTGCTGGAGATCATCGAGGGCTTCGAAACCAGCGCCAGAACCGGCTGCTGGACGGAAATCCGCTCCGAGTACCATCGCGCCCCGGCCATGGTGCGGCCGACGATCAAGGGAATTCTCGACTGACGGGTGATGCTCAGCTTGTCAAAAAGTCTTTTTGACAAGCTGAACGCCCGGGCGAAAATCGCCCGGGCGTTCTGTGTCTGCTTACGCGTTCTTCAGCAGCAGCTGACCGATGATGGACGCGAATCCGTGGTTGCAGCTGGCGCAGGTGGTCAGGTTCTCCCACAGCGTGCCCGTCAGAGCGGCCATGGGCGCGTACACCGCGCGCAGCTCGGCGATGAGCTCCTCCTTCAGGCCATAGCGATCCAGCAGCAGCATGCGCAGCGCCTTGCCGATGAAGGCGTTGGCGGGATACATCTGCGTCTCGTTCTCGCGCTCGGCACGCAGGCCGGAGTACTCCGTCCGCAGCTCGCTCCACAGCGCCGCGTCCGTCTCCGGATCGGCCACGCCGAAGAAGAACATGTAGTACTGGCAGGTCTCCGTCTCCTCGCCGCCATTGCGCAGCACGCCGTCCGCGCCCCGCAGCGCGCGATCCACGAACCGCCGTCCGTGCATGGCGCATCCGCGCAGCGTCTTGCGGATGCGCGCCGCCTTTTCGGACAGCTCCGGACGGCTGTACAGCCGCGCCATCGCGTCCAGCGCGCCGGCGTAGAGGGCGTTGGTGGGATAGTTCACGTCCTGCGTCAGCTCGTTGCACTTCGACCATTCGATGAACACCCAGCCCTCCAGCTTTTCCAGCAGGCCCCGCTCGTTCTCGAAGCCGGCGAAGTACTGAAGCATCTCGTCCACATGCGCCTTGGCGAAATCGGCCATGGCCGCGTCGCCGGTGCGGCCGCAGTACTCCTCCAGCTCCAGCATCAGCCACATCATCCAGTTGGGAATGAAGGCGTGGTCGGCATGGTCGGAGGGATAGCACATGGGCGCCTGGCCGTGCTTCAGGCAAGGATACTCTTTCGGCAGGAAGTAGTTCTCCAGAAACAGCCGCTCGGAGAGGTTCTTCCCCGTCAGCGCGAATTCCGCACGACCCGTAAAGAAGCTGTCGCAGGTCCATCCGGCGCGCTCGCGGGTGGGGCAGTCGGTGAACACGTCGAAGGCGTTCTGCCGGAAGGACTCCACCGCCGCGTCGTATATGCGCTTAAGCTCCGGATCGCCGCCGCCGTACTTCGCCGTCACGGGCACGGGCGAGGCCGCCTCCAGCAGTCTGAGGCCGCGCACCTCGCACGCGCCGCCGATGCAGCAGAGCTTCACGTACTGCGCGCCGATGATCTTCGCAGCCACAAAGTGATACTCGCCCGGCTCCATCTCGAGCTTCAGCGCGCCCAGCAGGCTCAGCCGGAAGGCGTCCACGTCGCCGTCCCCGGTGAGAATCTCGTCGTAGGTCAGATACAGCTCCGTCTTTTCCGTGCAGCGCACGTCCAGCGCCGGAAAGCCGGCCTTTTCGCCGTCGAAGCGCACGATCGCGCCGTCGCCGTCCTTCAGCGAAAGCGTTCCGCTCCAGGGCTCGTCCGCGGGGCGGTTCTCGTCGGTGCGCAGCGCGCCCACCTCGTCGCTGAGCTTCAGCTCCAGCTCGTCCCGGCGATAGCCGCCGATGACCGGAACCGCCTCGTCCACGCAGCGGTTCACCCAGCGCCAGTTCGAGTTTTCGTCGCGATGGACGCGCAGCCGCGCCGTCAGCGCAGTGGGCTTCAGCTCCGGGAAGCGGAAATCCGGGAAGCCGCGCTCCATCAGCCGAACCGCCGGCTGCCCGGCCAGCGCCGCGGGCTTCGAAATCTCGCCCACGCGCCACGCGTCCCAGCCCGGAGCCAGCCGATGGGCCTCGGCGAAGCTGCGCTGGAAGCTGTAGCGCTCCACCCTCTGCACGCGATTGCCCGGCACGCAGCCGACGAAGCCGCCGCCCTCCGCCGCCGTCCATGCCTCCGCCCGTCCGTCCACGCAGATTTCCGCCTGCACGAAGCCCGGCTGGTTGAGCACGGAGAAGGCGCTGACGTTGGTGCAGCCCGCCTCCAGCGCCACGAAGTTCTCGCCCGGGCGCAGGCGCCCGGTCAGATCGATTTCGTCCACGCGGAAGAAGCCGTGGGCGCAGTGGGCCGGGCCGTAGCCCGCGAACGCGCCGTTGACATAGAGCTGATAATACGCCGAAGCCGCCGCGCGCAGCACGACGCGCTTGCCCGGCGCAAAGTCGATCCTCGCCGTAAAGCCGCAGGTGAAGTTCTTTTCCCTTTCCCGTCCCGCGATCCACACGGGAACCGCCTTTTCAAAAAAAGCCATGAGCGTTCCTCCTATATTTATTATAGAAAGTTTTCTGCCTGACATCATACCACAATCCGCGCCAAATGGGAAGAGGGAACGTCTCAAGGATTTAATCGATATACCCAGATTGGGTATATCGACATTTGCGCCCGGCCATGTGGATCCTGCTGCGCGTGTGACGAAAGGGGCTTTACGAACGCCGCCCGGGCGATTATAATAGGTTCATATCCCAAATGGAGGCGATTCCATGCGTGTTTTGCTCATCGAGGACGAAAAGCCCCTGTCCGCCGCCATTCAGAAGGTGCTCGCCCGGGAGCAGATCGTCGCCGACGCGGCCTACACCGGCCCGGAAGGGCTGGACGACGCGCTGACGGGCGGCTACGACGCGATTGTGCTGGACGTGATGCTGCCGGGCATGGACGGCTTTTCCGTGCTGGCGCGTCTGCGCCGGGAGGGCGTGGCCACGCCGGTGCTGATGCTCACGGCGCGCGGCGGGCTGGAGGATCGCGTTCGGGGACTGGAGAGCGGCGCGGACTACTATCTGCCCAAGCCCTTCCAGATGTCCGAGCTGATCGCCTGTCTGCACGCCATCACGCGCCGGGGCGACGGCCGGGAGCTGAAGAGCCTGTCCTTCGGCGACGCGGCGCTCAGCCCCGGCGGCATGCTGCTGTCCTGCGCCGCCACGGGCCAGTCGGTCAAGCTGGGGGCCAAGGAATATCAGCTGATGGAGCTGCTGCTGCGCAACGCCGGTCAGGTGCTGCCCCGGGAGACCATCCTCACGCGCATCTGGGGCTATGACAGCGATGCGGAATACAACAATCTGGCCGTGTATCTGTCCTTCCTGCGGCGCAAGCTGGCGTACGTGGGCTCCACGGTGGAGATCAGAGCCGTGCGCGGCGTGGGCTACGCGCTGGAGGAAACCAGATGATCGGAAAGCTTCAACGGCGGCTGTCGCTGCTGGTCAGCGGCGCGCTGCTGCTCGTGTCGGCGTGCATCGTCCTTTCGCTGTATCTGTCCAATCTGGCCAGCCTGAAGGCGCAGATGTACCGCTCGCTGGAGACGCTGATGGGCATTCAGACCCGGACTACGCCGGAGGATCCGCCGCCCGCGCCCGAGAGCGGCGGCCGCGATCCCGGCCAGCCGGGGGACGTCTTGCTGGCCCATCTGACCAACCACTACCTCGTGCGCATCGACGACGACGGCGGCGTGAAGAGCTGGTCGTCCGACCGTTCCGATCTGTACGCCGACGAGCAGGTGGCGCAGCTCGTCCAGCGCGCGCTGAAATCGGGCGACTCCCGCGGCTGCATCGGCAGTCAGTTCTATCTGCTCTCCGACTCCGAGAACGGCCGCCTGATGGTGGTCATCGACGCGCGGCGCGATCTGGAGAGCGCCCGGCGGTCGCTCACGTCCATCGTGCGGGTCACCGCCGCGGCCTGGGCGGTGCTCACCGCGGGCGCGCTGCTGCTCATCCGGCGGATGCTCCGCCCGGTGCAGGACGCGTTCGAGCGGCAGAAGCAGTTCGTCTGGGACGCGAGCCACGAGCTGAAAACCCCGCTGGCCGTCATCTCCGCCAACGCCGAGGCGCTCTCGGCGGAAATCGGCGAAAACGAGAGCCTGTCCTACATTCAGTCGGAGATCCGCCGCACCGACCGTCTGGTGCAGAATCTGCTGACGCTGGCGCGCATGGACGGCGGCAGAATGCAGCCGGCGCTGCGCTCCTTCGACCTGAGCCGCGCGCTGACGGGCGTGACGCTGCCCTTCGAGAGCGCCGTGTTCGAGGCGGGCAGGACGCTGAAAACCCACATCGACGAAGGCGTGGAATGCACCGGCGACGAGGAGATGCTCAAGCAGCTGGCGGTCATCCTGC
Organism: uncultured Eubacteriales bacterium; assembly: GCA_900553265.1. Taxonomy (GTDB): domain Bacteria; phylum Bacillota; class Clostridia; order Christensenellales; family Aristaeellaceae; genus Faecivicinus. The sequence goes on along the minus strand of USDD01000070.1, from coordinate 401 downwards.
TCAGCAACGCGCTGAAGTATTCGAATGACGGCGGCGAGATCGACGTGCGCCTCTTCCGCCGGGACGGCAGACCCGTGCTGGAGGTGCAGAACACCGGCACGCCCATTCCCCCGGAATCGCTGCCCCGGATCTTCGACCGGTTCTATCGCGTGGACGACTCCCACAACCGGGAAAATCCCGGCAACGGTCTGGGCCTGTCCATCGCCCGGAGCATCGTGCAGGCCCACCGCGGCGAAATCGCCGTCCAGAGCGACGCGCAGCGCGGAACGACCTTCCGCGTGACGCTGCCGAAATAAGGATCCCCCATTGGAGCCGCTTTCCGCGCTCCACAGCTTGTCAAAAAACTTTTTTGACAAGCTGGTGGACGGGGGAGCAAGCTCCCCCGCCAGGTGCCGCGCCTC
>USDD01000069.1 GCA_900553265.1 uncultured Eubacteriales bacterium | reverse complement strand
GAAGGGCACGTCGGCCTCGCCGGCCAGCGCTCGGGCCAGCAGCGTCTTGCCCGTGCCCGGCGGGCCGTAGAGCAGCACGCCTCGGGGCATCCGCGCGCCGTACCGTGCATATTTTTCGGGATTTTTCAGATAATCGCAGAGCTGCGCAAGGCTTTCGCGCGCCTCGGCGTTGGCCGCCACGTCGGCAAAAGAGCACTGCGACCGCTCGCCCGCGCTCACCGCACCGCTCCCGGCCTGCACCGCGTCCGCCTTCGCCGCTTTCGGCCGCAGAACTGCGCAGAGCAGCAGCCCGATCACCGACGCGGTAATCATTCCCTGCCCCAGCGACGACCGCAGCGTCGTCCGGGTGTCCGCCGTCAGCGCCAGCGCCGCGCCGCAGAGGGCCAACGCCGCCGCAAGCGCGATCAAAACAGTGAACCAACGTTTCATTCTACCTCTCCTCGCGAATGGTTTCACATCTATTGTAACCGCTGAAGCGCCGCGCGTCCACGAACAACTTCTGGCAGAGATGTCTATTTCCGTCGGTTCTGGGAAAGATTAGAGCAGAAACGGGCGCACCGCGTCCAATATGCGGAGGAAATCGGGGGAAATAAAAAATGTGCAAGAAAATCGCAATCGCCGCCGCCGCGGTGCTGACCGCGCTGCTGGCCGTGCTGGTATGGAGGCTGGATATTCCCCACTGGCAGAGGCTGGACGTGAGCCGCCTGTACGCTGCGAAGCAGACCACTATGGTGGTGGACGCGGCGGGCGAACCGCTGTCCGCCGGCGTATCTCGGGAATGGACGGCGCTTGAGGACATTCCCGAGTCGGTGCGCAGGGCGTTCCTCGCCGCCGAGGATCAGCGCTTTTACAGCCATCACGGCGTCAGCCTTCGGCGCATCTTCGCCGCCATGCTGAGCAATCTCAAGTCCCGCAGCTACGGTCAGGGCGCGTCCACCATCACCCAGCAGCTCGTCAAGCTCACGCACTTAAGCGGCGCGAAGACACTCTCCCGCAAGGCACAGGAGGCCTTTCTCGCCCTTCAGCTGGAGCGCCGCCTGAGCAAGGACGAAATTCTGGAATGCTATCTCAACAACGTCTATTTCGGCAAGGGCGCATACGGCGTGGGCGCGGCGGCGAAGGTCTATTTCGACAAAACTCCCGCCGAGCTGAGCCTCTCAGAGGCCGCGCTGCTGGCGGGAATCATCAAGGCGCCTTCCAATTACGCTCCCCACGTCAATCTGGAAAAGTCCGTTCAGCGCCGCGACTACGTGCTGCGCTCCATGGCCGACTGCGGCTACATCACCGATTCGCAGGCAGACCGCGCGGCTCGGGAGACGGTGCAGCTCGCTGCGAACATCGACGACGGCGGCTCCGGCTGGTTCATGGACGCGGCGCTGGAGGAGGCCGCCGACGCGCTGAGCCTCACCATGGACGAACTGCTGTCCGGCGGCTATCGAATCGAAACTCAGTACGATTCCGGGCTCCAGCGCGCGGCGGACGCGCTGTTCGACGATCCCGACCGCTTTCCCGACAGTGCGGCGGACGGCACGCCGGTGCAGGCGGCGCTGGTGGCGATGGATCCATCCAGCGGAGCCGTCCGCGCCCTCGTGGGCGGTCGGAGCTACGACGTGCGGCTGGGTCTGAACCGCGCCACGGGCATCCGGCGCTCGCCCGGCTCGGCCATCAAGCCCGTGTCCACCTACGCCGCCGCCATCGACCGCTACGGCCTTTCGCCCACGTCCATGGTGGAGGACACGCCGCGGGATTTCGGCAACGGATACTCTCCGGGCAATGCCGGCGGCAACACCTACGGAACCGTGACGCTGCGCGAGGCGCTGTCCCGGTCGCTGAACGTGGCCACGGTGGATCTGGCCGATCTGGTCGGCGTAAGCGCCGTGCGTGGCTATGCCGAGCGGTTCGGGCTGACGCTCAGCCCGCGGGACGCGAGCCTTTCGCTGGCGCTGGGTTCCATGACCGACGGCGTATCCCCGGCGGAGCTCTGCGCCGCCTACGCCGCGTTGGCCAACGGCGGCACGCGTGTGAAGGCTCATCTCGTAAGCCGCATCGTCGACGCGGAGGGCGCGGCGGTGTACGAATTCAAAGCGCCGGATTCCCGCGCGGTGCGCGATTCCACGGCCTATATGCTCACCGACATGCTCGAAACCGCCGCCTCTCAGGGCAGCGCCCGGGCGATGGCCAGCGCCGGCATTCCCGTCGCCGCCAAGACGGGCACCGTGTCCGATCCCGACGGCTCCACGCGGGACGTGTGGACGGCGGCCTACACGCCTGATCTGGCGCTGACGGTGTGGATGGGCTTCGATGCGCCCGACGGCGAGCATGAAATGCCGTCCTCCGAGGGCGGCAGCGGCTGCCCGGCGCGGCTCTGTGCGGCGTTTCTCAACGCCGTGTCCGATCAGCTGAGCGGTCGCGACTTTGCTCAGCCGTCCAGCGTGCGCACGGTGCTCGTCGACACGCTGGCGCTTCAGGCGCACGACGTGCGCCTCGCCGTCAGCCGAACGCCCGAGGAATACGTCGCCGCCGAGCCGTTTTTGCGGGAGAACGTGCCTACCCAAACCTCCGAAGAATGGGACGCGCCCGAGATGGTGGACGACCTTCAGCTCATCTCCAGATCCGGCGAAACGCCGGTGCTCCAATTCACCGCGCGCAGCGCCGCGGCGGACTACCTCGTGCTGCGCACCATGGACGGCGAGACGGCGCTGGCAGGAACCCTCACGGGCGAAGCCGGACAGACGCTGCGCTTCGCCGACGCGGATGCGGACACGACCCGGCGCATTCAGTACGCCATTCTTCCCCGCCATCGGTTGCTCTACGAGCGCGGCGAGCTGCTCACGGGCAAAGAAAGCGCCGCCGTGACCTACTCGCCCGGCGGCATTCTGGACTGGTTCCAGCGCGGCGACCCGGAGCCTTCGCCCGCGCCCACCGCGCTGGAAATTCAGTCGATATTCAATTGACCTCGCTTCCCGCAGGCTGGAGCTTTCGCTCCGGCTCCGGGCGAACGGTTTCAAAGGCCAGCGCGCCGTCGCGAACCGTGCCCAGCACGCGGTCGCCCAGATGGATGTGTCCCAGCAGGATCTCCTCGCTGAGCGCATCCTCCACCATCCGCTGAATGGCCCGGCGCAGCGGGCGCGCACCGTACTGCAGGTCGCTGCCGTTTTCGCTGATGAACTTCATCGCCGCGTCGTCCAGCGTAAGCTCGATGCCCCGTTCGGACAGCCGCGCGCAGACCTGCGCCACCAGCAGCCGCGCGATCTGCTCGATCTCGCCCTCGGTGAGCGCATGGAACACGATGATCTCGTCCACGCGGTTCAGGAACTCCGGCCGGAAGATCTGCCTGACCTCGCCCATGATGTTGTCCTTCATGTCGTCGTAGGTCTTTTCGGAATTGGCTGAGCTGCCGAAGCCCAGCGAGCGCTGCTTCTTGATGGTATGCGCGCCGGCGTTGCTGGTCATGACGATGACGGTGTTCTTGAAGTCCACCACGCGGCCCTGACCGTCGGTCAGGCGGCCGTCCTCGAGAATCTGCAGAAGCAGATTGAACACGTCGGGATGGGCCTTCTCCACCTCGTCGAACAGGATCACGGCATAGGGCTTGCGGCGCACGCGCTCGGTCAGCTGGCCGCCCTCCTCGTGGCCCACATAGCCCGGCGGCGAGCCGATCATGCGCGAAACGGAGTGCTTCTCCATATACTCGGACATGTCGATGCGGATCAGGCTGTTCTCATCGCCGAACAGCGCCTCGCCCAGCGCCTTGCACAGCTCGGTCTTGCCCACGCCGGTGGGGCCAAGGAAGATGAACGAGCCGATGGGCCGATGGGGATCCTTCAGCCCCGCGCGCGCCCGGCGAACCGCCCGCGCCACGGACTTGACGGCCTCGTCCTGACCGATCACGCGCCTGTGCAGCGTCTCCTCCAGATGGATCAGCCGCTGGGCCTCGCCCTCGGTCATCTTTGCCACGGGCACGCCCGTCCACAGGGACACGATGGCCGCGACCTCGTCCGGGCCGACGATTTCGACCTTGCTGTTGAGCGCCTGCTCCCACTGGCGGCGCTTTTCGGCCATGGCGTTCTGAAGCTCCTTCTTCTGGTCGCGCAGGCGTGCCGCCAGCTCGAAGTCCTCGTGAGCCACGGCTTCCTCGGTCTCCTTGTTCAGTGCCTCCAGCTGCGCCTGCTGCTCCTTCATGGCCGGCGGCGCGGTGAAGGCCTTGATGCGCACCCGGGACGCCGCCTCGTCGATCAGGTCGATGGCCTTGTCGGGCAGGAAACGGTCGGAGATATACCGCGAGGACAGCGTGACCGCCGCATGGATGGCCTCGTCGGTGATGTGAACGCGGTGGTGCGCCTCGTAGCGGTCGCGCAGGCCCAGCAGAATCGCCTCGGACTCCGCCTGAGTCGGCTCGCCCACCTGCACCGGCTGGAAGCGCCGCTCCAGCGCCGCATCCTTCTCAATGTGCTTGTGGTATTCGCTCAGCGTGGTCGCGCCGATGCAGTGCAGCTCGCCCCGCGCCAGCAGGGGCTTCAGGATGTTCGCCGCGTCCAGCGCGCCCTCGGACGCGCCCGCACCGCATATGGTGTGCAGCTCATCGATGAACAGAATGACGTTGCCCGCCTTTTTGATCTCCGCCGCGGCGTTTTTCAGCCGCTCTTCAAACTCGCCGCGATACTTCGCGCCCGCCAGCATGCTGGCCAGATCCAGCGAAACCACGCGCCTGCCGCGCAGCAGCTCCGGAATGCTGCCCTCGACGATCAGCTCGGCCAGTCCTTCGACGATGCTGGACTTGCCCACGCCGGGCTCGCCGATGAGCACCGGGTTGTTCTTGCGACGGCGGGAGAGAATCTGCACGATGCGCTCGATCTCCTTCTCCCGGCCGATGACGGGATCCAGTTCGCCCGCCCGGGCGGCCTTGGTCAGATCCCGGGAGAACTGATCCAGCAGCGGCGTCTCCACGTCGCCGCCCTCATGGTTGGCCGAGGAATCGTCGCTGCCCGAGAGAATGCGCAGAAGCTCCTCCCGAGCCTTGGACAGATCCACGCCCATCTTGATCAGCACGTGCGCGGCCACGCCCTCGCGCTCGCGCATGAGAGCCAGCAGCAGATGCTCGGTGCTGACGTAATTCTGGTTCAGCTCCCGCGCCTCGCGCACGCTCTGCTCCAGCACCTTCTTGGTGCGCGGCGTATAGACCATCTGCTTGCCCTGAAGCTCCTCCTCGCCCTTGCCGAGGATCTGGACGATCTCCGCGCGCACCGCGTCCAGCGTCACGCCCCTGAGCACCATGGACGCCGCGCCCGGCTCTGTGAGCACGCCCAGCAGCAGATGCTCCGTTCCCACATACGAGCGGCCCAGCCTGGCGGCCTCCGCCTGTGCGGCGAGAAGCGCCCGCTGTCCGCGTTCGGTAAATTTTGCGAAATAAGCCATGTGTTTCCTCCCAATTTATTCGGCAACCAGCCGGCACAGCTCCTCGCGCAGTACCTTCGCGCGCAGGATCTCCGCCTCGCGGTCGCCGATGAGCTTGCCCGCTCGAACGCCCAGCGACCCCGGCTGAACGTCCATCATTATCAGATCCAGCCCGGGCAGCGGCGCGTGCAGATAGCCCATGCTCGCCGCGTATCGGATATCCGAATAGCGGCGCATGAATTCCTTCGTCGGCATCAGCCGGGCGTACATCAATTCTCCCCAGGAACGCAGCAGCGTATCCTGAAGCTGCATCATGTCCTTCTTCTCGGCGCTTTCGCGCATGGCGCGCTCGTGGCCGACGATCTGCTCCGTGGCCGCGTCCAGCGAGCGAACCACGTCCTCCTCGCTGCGGCCCAGCGTCGCCTGATTGGACAGCTGATAGAGATGTCCCCGCGCCTCGCTGCCGTCGCCGTACAGGCCGCGGATGGTCAGTCCCAGCTTGGCCACCGCCTGCATCACCGCGCCCATCTGGCCGCCCGCGGCCAGCGCCGGCAGATGCAGCACCACAGAGCAGCGCATGCCCGTGCCCGTGTTGGCCGGACACGCCGTCAGGAAGCCCAGCTGGCTGTCGAAGGCGAAGGGATATTTCTCCCCCACCGCCTCGTCCAGATTCAGCGCCATCTCCGCCGCGCGCTCCAGCTGAAGCCCGGGCAGCAGGCCCTGGAAGCGGACGTGATCCTCCTCGTTGAGCATGACCGTCACTGTGCCCGCCGACGAAACCATCGCCGCCGAGCGCTGAACGTACTTCAGAAGATCATAGCTGATATAGTGATGCTCCACCAGCCGCGAGCGCGCGTCCTGCTCCAGCTCCGACATGCGCAGCAGGGTGAATGCGTTGCCGTTCACGCCGCTGAACACCACGTCCGCCGTGCGCTCCACGACCTCCTCGGCGTATTCCTTCGTCAGCTTCGGCGAAAAGGGCAAATCGTCGTAGTTGCGCGAAAGGCGCACGCGGCTGGAGATGACCACGTCCTGCTCGGGCGCCTGAACGTATTCAGTCATCGAACTCGCCCCCTTCCGCGTCCTCGGCCACGATCCGCTTCGGCGGCGCGACCTTGATGTCGGTCTGCTTTTCGTTCTCGGCCAGCTGTGCCGTCAGCGCGCGGATGCTGTCGCGCAATCTCGCGGCCTGCTCGTATTCCTCCTCGGCGATGGCCTTCTGAAGGCGCTGGCGCAGGCGGTCGATGTTCATGCGGATGGACACGCCGCTGCGCACGCTGCCGGGAATGCGGCCGGCGTGCTGGGTGTTGCCGTGGATGCGCTGAAGCAGCGCGTCCAGCGGCGCCTTAAACGCCTTGTAGCAGTTGGCGCAGCCGAGCATGCCGCACTTCTGGAATTCGGCGTAGGTCATGCCGCACTGCTCGCAGGTCAGCGCGCTGAGCTCCTCGTCCGCCGCGTCCTTCTCCCGGCCCGCGTGGTTTTCGAGAATGTTGTTCAGGATGCCCGCGAGATTGGAAAAGTCGATGCCGGGCAGCTGCTTTTGATATTTTGCCATGCACACCGGGCAGAGATTCCGCTCCGCGCGCTCGTCGTTGGTGATCGTCATCAGATGAAATTTTGCGGGACGAATTCCGCACTCCTCGCACATCATTTCCGCTCTTCCTCCTCGCTGTTTCGAAAAACCTGAATCAGCATATTGCGCAGCACCGCCGCGCGCAGCACGTCCTTCGCACTCACCGGCAGGGCCAGCGCATTGCGGGAAATCGCCGCTTTCATCAGCGCCGCCTCCTTTGCCGTGACCAGCTTCCGGTCGGTCAGGTGCGCGATGATCGCGTTCGCCGTCTCCTCGGTGACGGAATTGCCCACGCGGCTGAGCAGCGCGTCCAGCAGATTGCCCTCGTCGCGCTCCTGCATGCGCACGATGCGCACATAGCCGCCGCCGCCCCGCCTGGACTCGATGATATATCCATGATCCACGGAGAAACGCGTGGCCAGAACGTAGTTGATCTGGGACGGCGCGCACCCGAAATGCTGCGCCAGTTCGTTCCTCCGAAGGTCGATCTGCGCCTCCTCGCACATGAGCTCCTTGATAAAATGCTCAATGTTATCGCTGAGCTGCGCCATAAGAATCGCCTCCATTTGACCATCTTTGACTTTATTATAGCGCAGCCGTCCCGAAAACGCAAGAGGCAAATTTCGTTAATATGCGAACAATCCATGAATTTTATGGCCGCCACGCCCAAATTCGCAAAGGGCGGCGCAATTCGACGCGCCGCCCGGAAACTTCTGAATATGGAAGATTATTCCGCCGCCGTCAGCAGCGCCACGGCCTGAGCCGAGATGCCCAGCTCTTCGCCCTCAAAGCCCATGCGCTCGGTGGTGGTGGCCTTGACGTTCACCGCGTCGGTACCCAGCGCCCGGGCGAGATTTTCCCGCATGGCGGGAATGTACGCCGCCAGCTTCGGCTTCTGCGCCACGATGGTCACGTCGGCGTTGGCCACGCCGTAGCCATGCTCGCGGACGATCTTCATCACCCGCTCCAGCAGCAGCATGGACGAAATTCCCTTGTAGGCGTGGTCGCTGTCCGGGAAATGGCGGCCGATGTCGCCCTCGCCCAGCGCGCCCAGCAGCGCGTCCATCAGCGCATGCACGGCCACGTCCGCGTCGGAATGGCCGTCCAATCCGCGCGTGTGGGGCACGTCTATGCCGCAGAGAATCAGCTTTCGCCCCTCCGCCAGCCGATGCGCGTCGTAGCCGCTGCCAATGCGCATGGCAGGTCGGCTGAGCTTTTCAAAATCCGCGGGATTCGTCAATTTGATGTTCGCCTCCGCGCCCGGGGCCGTCACCAGCCGCACCGAGCCATAGTAATGCTCAAACAGCGCCGCGTCGTCGGTCGCGTCGAAGCCCTCGGCCTCGGCGCGCTCGTGGGCGGCCTTCAATTTTGCGCAGTCGAAGGTCTGCGGGGTCTGCACCGCGCGCAGCTGCGCGCGGTCGAGGGTCTCCACCGCGCCGTCCGGGCCGACGCGCTTGATGGTGTCCGTCACCGGCGTGGAGATCACGCCGCTGCCCCATTTCCGGGCGGACTGAACGGTTTCGCGCACCGCCTCCGGGGACACGAAGGGCCGCGCCGCGTCGTGCACCGCCACGATTTCGACCTCCTCCGGAAGCGCCGCAAGGCCGCTGCGCACCGATCGCCGTCGGCAGTCGCCCCCGGCGACCACGCGCTTCACCAGCGGCGAAGCGCCCTCGCGCGCGCAGAGGGCGTCGTATTGCTCAAAGTCCTCCGCGCCCAGCACCAGCACCGCGCCGTCCAGCGTGCCCGAGCGCTCCAGCGCGTCCAGGCAGCGGGACAGCACCGAGCGCCCCTTCCACGCGAAGAACACCTTGTTCCGTCCAAGGCCCGCCCGCGCGCCGCGGCCGCCGGCGACCACCACCGCCCAGACGCTCACGACTTTGCGCGGTACATGTCCGCCGCGTCCTGCTTGGCCGCGTGCTCCGCGATGGACAGAATCTCGTATTCGGAGTACTTTTCGCCGAAACGGATGCCCAGCACGTCGCCCACGCGCACGTCGGTGCCCGGCTTGCCCTCCTTGCCGTTCACGGTGACGTGTCCGGTGGAGCATGCGTCGTTGGCCACGCTGCGGCGCTTGATGATGCGGGAAATTTTCAGAAATTTATCCAGCCGGATGGACGTGGGCGCGACGCGCTCCACGGGCTTGCGGGCCTCGATCTCTTTTCTGCTCATGCCTTTTCTCCTTTGAAACAAACAGGGCTGCTCCTTCAGAAGCGGCCCTGTCCTCTATCCTTCTCAGAACTCGTCCTTGAAACCCTTGCCGGCCTTGAAGGTCGGAATCTTCTTGGCGGGGATTTCGATGGTCTCGCCGGTGGACGGCTTGCGGCCGACGCGCGCGGCGCGCTCCTTGACCTCGAAGGTGCCGAAGCCCATCAGCTGAACCTTGTCGCCATCCTTCAGCGCTTCAAAAACGGTCTCGGTGAAGGCGTTCAGGGCCGCCTCCGCCTGCTTCTTCGTCAAATCGGACTTTTCCGCGATCTTCGCGATCATCGTCGCCTTATTCATGAGATCAATCCCTCCATAATTCACTGTGCACGACGTCGAAACAGCGTCCTGCTTGTGATAATATTACGCGCTCTCCTGCGTAATTCCTGCCGTTTTCTGCCCGGAACAGACAATTTTACCAAATCCCAATACGCTTTCAACGTCCGCGGCCGTTTGCCGCCGTTTTTCAGCGTTTCTCAGCCTCGGCAAAGCGGTCGATGAGCCGGTCGGTGGCCGCGTTGAGCGCCAGCTCGGGCTCCACGCCCCGCGCCCGGGCGAAGGCCGCCGCCCGGAGCATCAGCTCGCCCACGTCCCTTTCGTCCGCACCGTCGAGCTTCGAAACCGCCTGCCGCAGCGCATCCAGCGCCTCCCGTTCCGTCTCGGCGCGGTTCGTCGCCTGATCCCGGCGCTTGAGCACCTTGGCGGCGCGCATGGCCGCGGGCATGGAGCGGCTCACGTCGCGCATGAACTCGGAGGCCGTCTTTTCGCCGCGTTCCTTCATCTTATTGCGGTTCCAGAGCGCCTCCACCTCGTCGGCATTCTGCGCCGTGTCGCCGCCGAAGATGTGACTGTGGCGGCGAATGAGCTTCCGGCTGATGGCCGTGGCCACGTCGCGCATGTCGAACTCGCCGTGCCGGCGGCCGATCTCCGCGTGCAGCACCACCTGATAGAGCATGTCGCCCAGCTCGTCGTAGAGATGGTCGGGATCGCCCTCGTCGATGGCGTCCACCACCTCGTAGGCCTCCTCGACGATGTACTGCCTCAGCGACGCGTGAGTCTGCTGGCGATCCCATGGACAGCCGCCCGGCGCGCAGAGCACCTCCACCACCTTCTCGAAGCGCTCCACGTCGAAGCGCTCCAGCTGCGTAAGGTCATTGATCGCCGGAGCCAGCGCGCAGGTGCGATGGTCGTAGCCCTTCAGCCGATCGAGGTTGTAAAGCGGCGTGCGAGCCAGTCCTCCGCCGATCCACACCAGCGTTTCGCTCTCCTCGGGATAGACCTCCATCAGCTTCAGCTTCACCTCGGCGGCCAGCTCGCGGCTGTCCAGCTCGCGCACCAGCGCCGACCGCGCCGGAGAGAGGACGTAGTTTTCCCAGTCAGATGCCTCCAGCAGCTGCACCGAATCGCCGGCATAGGCCATCAGCGCGCCCTCCGTCGGCGGGCCAGGCACGACAGAAGCATCGCTCCGAAGCTCCAGCAGCGCGCTCACGCTCAGATCGCGCACGTCGAACACGCCGTAGACCACGTCTCCCGCCTCCGCCGCCCTGCAAACGGCCTCGGCGGCCAGCCGCGCGTGCTCGTCGAAATCCTCGCACTGCTCGTACAGCTCGTCCAGCGTCTCAAAGGGAATCCCCCTGCGCGCCAGCCATTCCGCACAGCCGCAGCGCCCGGTGTGCAGCAGCGCCTTCGCCCCGCTCTGCAAAAGCTCCACAGCCTCCAGCGTCAGCTGTTTTTCCTCGAAACCCGTTCCGATCACCGTAATTCTGCCCATAAAACCACCGCTCCCGTTCGTACAATTATTGAAATTATACCACAGAAGCGGCGTTGGGGCAAGGCGCGTTTACTGCTCCATCTGCTTGCCGACGATATTGGCGGTGGTTTCGGCCACCTTTCTGTCCACGTCCGTCATGCTCGCGCCGCTCTCGCGGCTGAGCAGCATCAGGCCGCCGATGATCTCGCCGTCAGCCAGAATGGGCGCGATAATCTGGGCGGTGTAGCTCTCGGCGCGGTCGTCGCCGGTCACGGGCAGCATCTTCGCCCCCGCCGACTGGTTCAGCACCACCACCTGCCGGTTCTGCAGAATCTGATCCACCTCGCCGCTGAGTGCCTTCTCGACATACTCCCGCTTGGCCGCGCCCGACGACGAAACAACTGCGTCCCGGTCGCTGATGAGCGCCACATGCCCCAGCGTCCGATAGAGCGATTCGGTGTAATCCTTGGCGATGGCCGCAATCTCCCCGATGGGCGAATACTTCTTCAGCACCACCTCGCCGTCGTGGTCGGTGTAGATTTCCAGCGGGTCGCCGCCGCTGACAACCGTGACAGTTTTTTCTCGAACCGGGCTGTGCGCGGGCGGATTATAGGTGATTTTCTCGCCGTTTGCCGCCTGTTCGATGGCCTCGCTCTGGCTGACGTGCAGAAGCGCGTCGACGTCGGCCTTGAGCTGAATGTCGATTCGATCCTCGTACACTGTAATGCGCTCAATCAGAAATTCCAGATCCTTTTTGTCCAACCGATCCTTGGCGAGAATGGAATCGAAGATTTCCAGCGCCGTGCGGGCCAGCCGATTCACGCGGATGACGTTGTTGCGATGATCCGCGAACATCTCCAGCTGATTCTGCAGGCCCTTCAGCTTGGCCGCGTCCTCGGCTTCCAGCTCGTCGTAGGTTTCGTTGATGATGTCCTCCTGCTCGGGCTTGCGCATCAGCTCCGCCAGCTTCTGCTTGGTCAGCAGCTTTCGATGCTCCTTGACATGCTCGATCTGCCGCTCCAGCAGCGCAAGCGTCGTTTCGCCCTGCTCGATGGTCTCCCGCTCCTGCGCCACGGCCCTGTCCAGCGTTTCCAGCATGAAGGCGCTGTTCTGCTTGATGCGGAGAATGTACTTTTTGAGCAGCGCGTCCAGCAGATCCATGCGCGTGTGGTGCGCCGTGCAGCCCTTGCGCCCGCGCCGGTGATAGCTGCCGCAGGTGTACGCCGGTGCCAGATCAGCGCGGCTCATGGCGAACATGGGGCTGCCGCAGTCGCCGCAGTACAGGAATCCGGAATAGGGATTGTGGTACTTCCCCACGCCGCGATAGGCGCTGGTGGTGCGCTTTTTCATTTGCTCCTGCGTATAGGCGAACGTGCGATAATCCACGATGGCCTCGTGGTGCTTTTCAAAGACGATATGTTCATCGTCCTTCTGCTTGAAGTCCTTTCCGTTGATGCCGCGCCGACGGTATTTGCCCTGGCGCAGCGTGCCGATGTAAAAGTCGTTCTGCAGAATGCCCGAAACGGTAATGATGCTCCACTCCGGCCTCGCCTTCAGCTTGCACGGCGTGCCGTCCGCCTCGATGCGCGCCTTTTCCGTCATGCGCGGCGTGGGAATGCCCTGATCGGTCAGATAATTCGCGATTCGCTTGTAGCCCCAGCCTTCGTTATAAAGGTCGAATATCTTTCGCACTACTGCTGCCGCGGCTTCGTCCACTTCGTAGGTCATGGTCTTGTGATTGGTAATCACATAGCCATACGGAACGGAGCAGACCCATTTGCCGTCCTGCTGGCGGCGCTGAATGACGGATTTCACCTTCTGGCTGGAATCCGTCACGGGCATTTCGTTGAGCAGGAACCGCAGGCGGATGTTCGTCCAGTCGTCGTGAGTGGGATAATCAATGCTGTCGCCGATGGCGATAATGCGCACGCCCGCGTCCCGCAGATCCTCCAATTCCACCAGTCCGCGGGAATTTCGGCGGCTGAAGCGGGAAAGGTCTTTGACGATCAGAATGTCGTAGTCGCCCAGCATCAGCCTCGGGCGCATCTGCTGATAGCTCTCTCGCTGCTCGAAGGTGTAGCCGCTGCGGTCGCGATCCACATAGAACGTCAGCTCGCTGCCCGGAAAGTGCTTCTCCACATAGTCGCTGATGATGGATTTCTGGTTCTCGATGCTGGTATTATCGCGGTCGGCCTCCACGTCTACCGAGATTCGGCAATATCCGGCAAGGCGCAGGGCCGGTTGCATGGCTTTTGCTTGCATTGTCATTCCTCCTCATTCGGGCTTTCTGAACAACAGTGTAAGGGACAAAAACCGCCGTGGCAAGGCTTTTACCATATTCTATCAATGGTAATTTTTTCCTGCCACGGCGTGTTTTTTTAACCTCGATTATTCAGCAAAAGTCCGGTGGTGCATTCCAATAAATCCTGCTTCCCCGAGCGGAAAACCGCCACGCGATAACGCATCCCGCAGTACTGATCGACAATCGCGTTGAGCTGGGTTCCCGCTTCACCCTTCGGAAGCCAAATGGTAACCAGCCGCTGTTGCTTGTCCGCTTCGATCCTCAATGCTTTTCCTCCCTGTTGGCCCAATATCCAACACCGATATTCTCGGCCTGTAGTCTCAGATTTATTCAGATGATGCGGGAATATTTTCCAGAAACCCAGCCCACCCTGGAGCCGATCACCACGGCGTTCCAGCCGTTGGCGGCGGTGGCGACGTATTCATAGGTCGTGCCGGGCGCGACCGCCGCAATGCGGCCAAAGCTCGTTCCGTTGCCCGTGCGCACGTTGACCTTTCCGCCGCCGGAAACAATGACCACGGTGGTATTCACTGGGCGCGGTTCCTCCGGCTGCTCGTCAGACGGCGTAACGACGCCCGCGCTGTAGTCGATGAACGGCAGCTTATACCAGTGCGTCCACGGGCGATCCTTCACGCGGGTGCGCACGCAGCCATAATTGAAGCCGCGCCATTCCACGGCGTAGCCGTTGCCGACGTAATAACCTACATGCCCGTCAAAGCGCAGCGCGATGCCGGGAATCTCCGGGAGCGTGGAAATATCGCCCCACGCGCATCCCTTGCTCTTGGCGTAGCTGAACATCCCGTTGGCACTCTTGTCCGGGCAGTCGCGCGCCGTACTTGCTGGAAAAGCTCTTGCTCGTGCCGATAGATTCCAGCACGCCTACACCGCCGTTTGTCCAGGCATAGCCCTTGCAGCCGCCCACACAGTCGGCGCAGATTTTCTTTTTCGCAATGTCGTCCTTGTAACGCTTCATGCGGCTGGACGTGTAATGCGCCGGGTACTGCTTGGCCTTGCGGTCAAGCAGGCTCTGGGTACACTTGTAAACACAGCTGCCATACCAGTAGGGCTGGCCCACCATCTTTTCGCACCACGCGGCGAAATGCTCGCCGGTGAACGGCGTATCTTTTCTTTCTGCCATAATTTCCTCCTAAATTCAAAAGGCGACGGACGGAGGCCGTCTGCCGTTATTCGCCGTCGCCCGCATCGGTATTGTTCTTGTCCTCGCGCCCGTGCAGCTGCGCGAGCACATCTTTCATCTTGTCGGGAATGGGCAGCCCGATATGGGCCGCATTCTCCAGCAGGGACAGTCCTTCATTAGACAGGTAAAAGCAGATCACGGCGCTGCGAAGCGCGGAGCCGGTGCCCACGATATGAATGTCCACCACGTTGGCCACGCCCACCAGCA
>USDD01000068.1 GCA_900553265.1 uncultured Eubacteriales bacterium | reverse complement strand
AGGGCGGCGTGTACCGATCACCAGACCCTTTCAATGCTATGGCAGCGCCCACTCGCAATGAAGCCGAACGCCGGCTGGATTTCTGGCTGGAGGCTTGCGACCACCTGAACCTCCCAGAGTTCAAATCCTGCTGCAAAATGCTGGCCAACTGGCGACGCTACATCCTAAATGCATTCGACATTCACCTGTCCAACGGTTTTACTGAGAGCTGCAACAACGCCATCAAAACCCTCAAACGCCTCGCCTTTGGCTTCAGAAGCTTCAGCACCTTCAGGGCTAGGATTCTTCTCGCTTCAAGGACACACCCCTACATTTGACAAAGAACCCCTTTTCCGCGATTCCGGGCTCCGTACGGGCGATTTTTGGTTGTATGGTATAAAATATCCGTCCGAAAACTGTGTTTTCGGACGGACTGTGGTAGGGCTGGCGGGGCTCGAACCCGCACGAACGAATGTTCATCAGATTTTAAGTCTGAGGTGTCTGCCATTCCACCACAGCCCCGGATGAAACCGCTTATCCAAGATTATAGCATGACAGATGGGAAAAATCAAGACGGCGATTTCGGCGAATGTGAATTTTGAAAGAAGAAGGCCTGCGCATGGGAATTCCCATGCGCAGGCCTTCTGTATGGGACGCGTCAGTTCTCCTTAAGCACCCTGTCCATTACGCCGCAGAAATCGAAGGTGGCGAAGTAGTCCTTCAGCGTCTCCGCGCGGCGGATCATCTGGAATGTGCCGTCCTCGCGGAGCAGGATCTCCGCCGAGCGCAGGCGGCCGTTGTAATTGTAGCCCATGGAGAAGCCGTGCGCGCCGGTGTCGTGGATGACCACCAGATCACCGACGTCGATATTCGGCAGCGCGCGGTTGACGGCGAACTTGTCGTTGTTTTCGCACAGCGAGCCCACCACGTCATACACGTGGTCGCACAGCGCGTCCTCCTTGCCGGCGACGGTGATGTGGTGATACGCGCCGTAGATGGCCGGGCGCATGAGGTTGGCCGCGCACGCGTCCAGGCCGATATACTCGTGGTAGATGTGCTTTTTGTGAATGGCCGTGGCCACGAGGCAGCCGTTGGGGCCGGTCATGTAGCGGCCCAGCTCCGTGGCGATGCGGACGTGGCCGAGCCCTGCGGGAACCATGACCTCCTCGAAGGCCTCGCGGACGCTCCGGCCGATGCGCGCGATGTCGGGCATCTGTTCCTCCGGGCGATAGGGAATGCCCACGCCGCCGGAGAGGTTAATCATGAAAAAGTCCGCGCCCAGCGCCTCATGCACATCCTTCGCCAGCTGGAACAATACCCGGGCGTTGGCGGGATAGTAGTCGTTTTCGATGGTGTTGCTGGCCAGAAACGCGTGCAGGCCGAAGCGCTTCACGCCCATCCGCTGAAGCCTTTCCACGGCGGAGAAGATCTGCTCCCGGGTCATGCCGAATTTGGAAATGCCCGGCTGGCCCATGCAGGTCGCGCCGATATGCAGTTCTCCGCCGGGGTTGTAGCGCAGGCAGATCTGCTCGGGAATGCCGCCGTGGTGGGTGAGAAAGTCGATGTGAGTGATGTCGTCCAGATTGATGTTCACGCCCAGCCTGCGGGCGTATTCGAATTCCTCGCCCGGGGTTTCGTTGGAGGAGAACATCACCTGATCGCCGGAAAAGCCAAGCGCCTCGGCCATCTTCAGCTCGGCCATGGACGCGCAGTCCAGCCCGCAGCCCTCCTCCTTGAGAATCTGCAGAATGAACGGATTGGGGCAGGCCTTCACGGCGTAATACTCCCGGTAGCCCTTGTTCCATGCGAAGGCGGAGAGCAGGCCGCGCGCGGTGCGGCGCAGACCGGCCTCGTCGTAGAGATGGAAGGGCGTGGGGTAGACTGCGGCGATTTCGCGCAGCTTTTCGGGGCTGACAAAGGGCTTTTTCTGCATAAAATATCCACTCCTGCGGTGCAATGGCTGTATAAATATTTGTCAGCCATGATAGACCTTTTTTCGCCCGCCGTCAAGCGCGTTACTGTTGCATCCGGCGTGAAATGGATTGTTTAACATTTCGGCGTTGCAACGCGGTTCGTTTCGTGATAAAGTAGTATAGGATTATTGTAGGGAAGGTGTCGCTCCGGCGATTTTCCCGAAAAACGCAGGAGGAATTCCATTGACGCTTTCCGACCGGATTGAATCGCTGCTGATGTCGGTGCAGAAGCCGGCGCGCTATATGGGCGGCGAGTTTAATTCCATCACGAAAAACCCCGAGGACGTGGACGTTCGCTTCGCGTTCCTGTTTCCCGATACCTACGAGGTGGGCATGTCCCATCTGGGCATGAAGATTCTCTACCACACCATCAACCGCCGGGACGACGCGTGGTGCGAGCGCGTGTTCTCGCCATGGGTGGACATGGCCGACCTGATGCGCGAAAACGACATTCCGCTGTTTTCGCTGGAATCCCGCACGCCCATCCGCGATTTCGATCTGCTGGGCGTGACGCTCCAGTACGAGATGAGCTACACCAACATTCTCGACGCGCTGGATCTGGCGGGCATTCCGCTGCGCGCGGCGGATCGCACAGACGGGCCGTTCGTGATCGTCGGCGGGCCCTGCGCGTTCAACCCTGAGCCGCTGGCGCCGTTTGTGGATCTGGTGGCCATCGGCGACGGCGAGGACGAGACCCATCAGGTGATCGACTGCTACAAGGCGTGGAAGGCCTCGGGCGCGCCGCGGGAGGAATTCCTGCGCGCGGCGGCGAAAATTCGCGGCGTGTACGTGCCGTCGCTGTACGATGTAAATTATAACGAGGACGGCACCGTCGCGTCCATCCGCCCGAAGGAGGGCTCCGGCGCGCCGGAGGTGGTGCGCAAGGCCATGGTGGCGAACCTGACCGCGGCGGACTATCCTGAAAAGCTCATTGTGCCCTTCGGCGAGGTGGTGCACAATCGCATCATGCTGGAGATCTTCCGCGGCTGCACCCGAGGCTGCCGCTTCTGTCAGGCGGGCATGATCTACCGCCCCGTGCGAGAGCGCAGCATGGATCGGCTCATGGAGATGGCGGAAAAGCTGGTGGCGGCCACGGGCTACGACGAGATTTCGCTGATGAGCCTGTCCAGCGGCGATTATTCGTGCCTGCCGGAGCTGGCGCACCGCATGGTGGAGAAGTTCGCCCAGAAGCGCGTGCGCATTTCGCTGCCGTCTCAGCGCATCGACAACGTGCTGACGGACACGCTCAGGGAGACTCAGAAGGTCAAAAAGACGGGCCTGACGCTGGCTCCCGAGGCGGGCACTCAGCGCCTGCGCGACGTCATCAACAAGGGCGTGACCGAGGACGACCTGATGCGCGCGGTGACGGACGCGTTCGAGCAGGGCTGGTCGTCGGTGAAGCTCTATTTCATGATCGGTCTGCCCACGGAGACGGACGAGGACGTGCTGGGCATCGCCGATCTGGCCCAGAAGGTGCGCAGGTGTTATTTCGCCGTGCCCAAGGAACAGCGCGCGCCGGGCCTGCGCATCACGGTCAGCGCGTCGGTGTTCGTGCCGAAGAACTTCACGCCCTTCCAGTGGTCGGCGCAGCTGGACTACGACACGGTGGTTCGCCGCCAGCAGCTGCTCAGGAACGCCCTGCGGGACGTGAAGGGCGTGGACTTCAAGTATCACGCGCCGGACGTGAGCTACATCGAGGCCGTGTTCGCCCGGGGCGACCGACGGCTGGCCGACGCGCTGGAGCGCGCCTATCGGCTGGGCTGCCGCATGGACGGATGGTCGGATCAGTTCCGCTACGATCTCTGGCTTCAGGCCATCCGCGAGTGCGGGCTGGATCCCGACTTCTACGCCTGCCGCGAGCGGGCGCTGGACGAGGTGCTGCCCTGGGACCATCTGGACGCGGGCGTCACCAAGTCGTTCCTGAAGCGCGAGTGGGAAAAGGCCCAGCGCGGCGAGACGACCCACGACTGCCGCAAGGGCTGCGTGGGCTGCGGCGTGAACCGCTATGAGGAGGCGAGCGAATGCGGGCGATGATTCGATTCGGCAAGCAGCCGAGACTGCGGTTTATCTCCCATCTGGATCTTCAGCGCTTCTTTCAGCGCGCGCTGAACCGCACGGGCCTGCCCATCGCGTGGACGCAGGGCTTCAATCCCCATCCCATTCTGTCCTTCGGCTCGGCGCTGGCGCTGGGCTGGACCAGCGAATACGAAATTCTGGACGTGAAGCTCTCCGCGCCCATGGGCCGCAGGCGCACCGAGGACGCGATGCGCGCGGCGCTGCCGGTGGATCTTCCGGTGCTGGAGGTGCGCATGGTGGACGACCGCCACCCCGCGCCCATGGCCATGGTGCGCGCGTCGGATTACGAGATTACCCTCTCGGGCGAGACCGCGGCGGCGACGCTGGATGCGGCGGAGGAATTCCTGCGCCGGGAATCGGTCATGGCCGTGCGCAAGACCAAGTCCGGCGAGCGCGAGGTGGACATTCGCCCCATGGCGCTGCTGCTGGAGCGCGAGGGCGACGTGCTTTCTGCCCGGCTGATGCTGACGGAGAAGGACACGCTCAAGCCCGATCTGCTGGTGCGGGCACTGGCGGAAATCGCCGGCGCGGAGGTTCCTGAGATGCGCATTCACCGCAGATGCCTGCTGGGCGAGGACGAGAGCGGCGCGCTGAAGCCGCTAATGGAACTATGAGCATGAAGAGGGAGTTTTTGCTGGAGGCCTTCTGCGGCCAGACGCGGCTGGCCGTGCTGGAGGACGGCGCGCTGAGCGAGCTGTACTATGAGCGCCCGGGCGAGGAAAAGCTGTCGGGCAATCTGTATCTCGGAAGGGTTCAGAACATCCTTCCGGGCATGAACGCCGCCTTTGTGGACATCGGGCAGGAGAAGAACGCCTTTCTCTATGCTGGAGACATTCCCGTGGATCCCCGGGAGGCCAACGAACTGGCCGACCGGATGAAGGACGCGCGCATCGAGAAGATGATCCGCCCCGGACAGGAGCTGCTCGTGCAGGTGGTCAAGGAGCCGGGCGGAACCAAGGGCTGCCGCATTTCCAGCCATGTGACCGTGCCCGGGCGCATGACGGTGCTTCTGCCCACGGTGAGCTACGCCGGCGTGTCCAAGAAGATCACTGATTCCGCCGAGCGGGAGCGGCTGCACGCCATCGCCGAGAAACTCATCGGCGACGGCGGCATGGGCGTGATCGGCCGCACCGCTGCCGAGGGCGCGTCCGCCGAGGCGCTGGCCGAGGACTATCGCGCCGCGGTGGAGCTCTGGCGGCAGATCGAAAACCGCGCCCGGCATGCCGCCGCGCCGAAGCTGATCCATTCCGACGGCAGTCTCGCCCTTCAGGTGGTGCGCGACATGCTGGACGAGCGGACGGACGCGGTGCGCGTGGACGGAAGGGCGCTGTTTCAGGAGGTTCTGGCTCACGCTCGGGCGCTCACGCCGCGCCTTGCGGATCGCGTGGTCGAATACACCGGCGAGCGGCCGCTGTTCGACGTGCACGGTGTGGATACCGCGCTGAGCAAGGCCATGGCCCATCGCGTATGGCTCAGGAGCGGCGGCACGCTGGTGATCGACGAGACCGAGGCGCTGACCGTCATCGACGTGAACACCGGCAAATTCGTGGGCAGGAAGTCCTTCGATGAGACGGTGTACAGGCTCAACTGCGAGGCGGCGGTGCAGATCGCGCGGCTGCTGCGCCTGCGCGACGTGGGCGGCATCGTGGTCATCGACTTTATCGACATGGATTCGCAGACCCAGCGCGACGGGCTGCTGCAGATTCTGCGCGAGGCGACCCAGGCCGACCGCAACCGGACCAACGTGGTGGGCTTCACCAGCCTTGGGCTGGTGGAGATGACGCGCAAGAAGGTGCGCCGGCCGCTGAGCAAGCAGCTGGGGCACGTCTGTCCGGCGTGTCAGGGCGCGGGAATCGTGGATTCCTACGAAAATATCGCCTACGCCGCCGCCCGGGAGCTCTGGGCGCGGGGGAGAGCCGCGCCCGGCTGCAAACTGCTCGTGGAGACCTCCGCGCCGGTGGCCGGATGGCTGCGCACCGTTGGAAAGCCGGAGAACGTGAGCGCGTGGGTCGCGGTTTCCGAAATGGCCGAGGGCGAGGCTTATCGCATCGCGCCCGCCGACTGCGCCGCGCTGCCCGCGGGCGCCAGAGAGCTGAAATGAGGAATGAATTATGACTGAACGCAAACAGGTGCCGGAGAGCGAGATTCTCCGCCAGCAGGAATACATGAAGCTCGTCCGCGCCATGGAGCGCCGGCCCCAGACCTACCACATCGTGTCCATGGGCTGTCAGATGAACGAGCGCGATTCGGAGACCATCGCCGGCATGCTCAACGAGATGGGCATGACCCGGCAGCCCGTGCGCGAGCAGGCGGATCTGATCCTCTACAACACCTGCTGCGTGCGCGAAAACGCCGAGAACAAGGCGCTGGGCAACGTCATCTGGCTCAAGGAGCTCAAGAAGGACAAGCCCGACCTGCTCATCTGCGTGGGCGGCTGCATGACTCAGGAGAAGGGCATGGCCGAGGCCATGAAGCGCAACTATCCGTTCATCGATCTGGTGTACGGAACCCACAATCTCTACCGCCTGCCCGAGTATCTTCATCGCGTGCTGCGCGACCGCGCGCCGGTGGTGGAGGTGGTTGAGACCGACGGCGAGATCGTCGAGGGTCTGCCCGAGGCGCGCCAGAGCCGCTTCAGCGCCTTCGTGAACATCATGTACGGCTGCAACAACTTCTGCACCTACTGCATCGTGCCCTATGTCCGCGGCCGGGAGCGCTCCCGCGAGCCGGAGGCCGTGCTCGAGGAGGCGCTGCGCCTGCGGGACGCGGGCGTGCAGGAGATCACGCTGCTGGGACAGAACGTCAACTCCTATCGCGGTGGCGGCGCGGAGTTCGCCAATCTGCTCTATCGCCTCGACCGGCTGGAGATTCCGCGCATCCGCTTTATGACGAGCCATCCCAAGGATCTGTCCGACGAGCTGATCGCGGCCTACGGCGAGCTTAAGCATCTGATGCCCCATCTGCATCTGCCGGTGCAGGCGGGCGACGACGAGATTCTGCGCCGCATGAACCGCCGCTACAATCGGGAACACTATCTCGACCTGGTGCGCCGTCTGCGCGCCGCGCGGCCGGACATCGGCCTGACCACGGACATCATCGTGGGCTTCCCGGGCGAGACCGAGGCGCAGTTCGAGCAGACGCTGTCGCTGGTGGACGAGGTGCGCTACGATTCGGCGTACACGTTCATCTATTCGCCCCGCGTGGGCACCAAGGCGGCCTCCATGCCCGACGACACGCCCGCCGAGGAGAAGTCCCGGCGCATCCAGACGCTCATCGCAAAGCAGCAGGCGATCACGTCCGAGATCCTCTCGGGCATGGTCGGAACCACCGCCGAGGTGCTGGTGGAGAGCGTCTCCGCCCGCGACGCGGGCTGGGTCGGCGGCAAATCGCCCCGGGCGCTGATGGTCAATTTCCCCGGCGGCGAGGAGCTCATCGGACGCATTGTGAAGGTCAGAATCACCTCCGCGGGGCGCAACACCCTGCGCGGAGAGCTTGTGAACGAATAAACGGGAGGAAAAGCAAATGGATATGGTATTTCAGAAAACCCGCGAGCTGGGCGACGCGCTGCTGGCCAGCGAAATCTATCAGCGCATGAAGGCGGCCGAGGACAAGGCTATGCAGAATCAGGAGGCCGCTCAGGCGATGAGCGATCTGCTGGAGAAGCGAAACAGCATTCAGGAGCTGATGAAGCAGCCCAATCCCGATCCCGGCGCGCTCAAGCGCCTGTCCGACGAGATGGACGAGATTCAGGAGCGCCTTCAGATGATGGACGACATCGTGGAGCTGACTCAGGCGCGCTCGGAGTTCACGGGTCTCATCAATCAGGTCAACCAGGTGCTCCAGTTCATCGTCACCGGCCGGATGGAGGAGGAGAACTGCGGCGGCGACTGCTCGTCCTGCGGCGGCTGCCACTGATTGAGATTATCACGAAAGACAAGCGAGGTGAGCCCATGGCGCTGTCGCCCATGATGCAGCAGTATCTGCGAATTAAGGAGCAGTATCCCGACACGATTCTGTTCTTCCGGCTCGGCGACTTTTACGAGATGTTCTTCGACGACGCGAAGCTCGTCTCTCAGGAGCTGGAGTTGACGCTGACGGGCAAGGAGTGCGGCCTGAGCGAGCGCGCGCCCATGTGCGGCGTGCCCTATCACGCGGTGGAGACCTATCTGCAGAAGCTCATCGAAAAGGGTCACAAGGTCGCCATCTGCGAGCAGATGACCGACCCGGCGCTGGCCAAGGGGCTGGTGGAGCGCGAGGTCATCCGCGTGGTCACGCCCGGCACGGTCATCGAGAGCAATCTGCTGGAGGATCGAAGGCCGAACTACATCGTCTCCATCTGCCTCAGGCGCAGCCTGGCCGGCTGCGCGCTGTGCGACGTGTCCACGGGCGAGTTCTACCTCTATCAGATTCCCGACGCGCGGGTCTCGCTGGCCGACGAGCTGGCGAGAATCGCGCCCAGCGAGATCATCGTCAACGACGTGGAGGCCTTCGGACTGCTGGTGCCGGAGATGAAGCGCATCGCCGGCGCGGCGGACGAGGAGTCCTTCCGCCATGCCGCCGCGGCCAAATGCATGAAGGCCCACTTCGGACAGACGGTGGAGGAGATGGGCTTTGGCGAGGAGCGCGCGGCGGTGGACGCGGCGGGCGCGCTGCTGAAGTATCTGACGGACACGCAGAAGAATGCGCTGAAGCACATCGTGTCCGCAAAATCCTACGACGCGCAGCGCTATATGGCGCTGGATCGCGTGGCGCTTCGCAATCTGGAGCTGACCGAGACCAACCGGGGGCGCAGCCGCCGCGGCTCGCTGCTGGGCATTCTCGACCGGACGCGCACGTCCATGGGCAGCCGGCTGCTGCGCTCGTGGATTGAGCGGCCGCTGCTGGACAAAGGCGCCATCAACCGCCGGCTGGACGCGGTGGAGGGCTTTCTGACCAATCCCATGGCCGCAGACGCGCTGCGCGAACAGCTCGAGGGCGTTTACGACGTGGAGCGCCTGCTCAGCCGCATCGCCTACGACGCGGTGAACGCCCGGGACTGTCTCGCCCTTTGCGCCACGCTGGAGGCTGTGCCGCGCATCAAGGCCATGGCGGGCGAGTTTTCCGCGCCGCTGATCGCCGAGACGATGGCCGCGCTGGATCCCATGGAGGATCTGACTGCCACGCTCAGGAGCGCCATCTCGCCGGACGCGCCGCTCTCCGTGCGCGAGGGCGGCATGATCGCTCAGGGCTACAGTGCCGAGCTGGACGAGCTGCGCGACGTGTCGGCCAACGGCAAGTCCTATCTGGCCGCCATGGAGCAGGAGGAGCGGGACAAGACCGGCATCAAGAACCTGAAAATCGGCTACAACCGCGTGTTCGGCTATTACATAGAGGTCACCAAATCGTTCTACGACCTGATTCCCTACAACTACACCCGCAAGCAGACGCTGGCCAACTGCGAGCGCTTCATCACTGAAGACTTGAAGGCTCTGGAGAACAAGATCCTCGGCGCGGAGGAAAACGCCACGCGGCTGGAATACCGCCTGTTCTGCGAAATCCGCGAGAAGCTCAAGGAGCATCTGCCGCGGCTTCAGAACACGGCGCTGGCGCTCAAGACGCTGGACGCGCTGCTGTCGCTGGCTCAGACGGCGGCGGAGCGGGACTATGTGCGCCCCGCCATCAACGACGAGGGGCGCTATGAGATCGTCGATGGCCGCCACCCGGTGGTGGAGGACTCCATCGGCCGGGAGCGCTTCGTGCCCAACGACACCCATCTGGACGACGAGCATCGCGTGATGATCATCACCGGCCCGAATATGGCCGGTAAATCCACCTACATGCGTCAGGCGGCGCTGATCGTGTTGATGGCGCACATGGGCTCCTTTGTGCCCGCGCAGTCGGCGGACGTGGCGCTGACCGATCGCATCTTCACGCGCATCGGCGCGTCGGACGACCTCTACGGCGGCCAGTCTACCTTCATGGTGGAGATGAGCGAGATGGCGACCATTCTGAAATTCGCCACGCGAAAGAGCCTGCTGATTCTGGACGAGGTGGGGCGCGGCACATCCACCTTCGACGGCCTGTCCATCGCATGGGCGGCGGTGGAGTACATCGCCGGAGAAAAGTGCGGCGCGCGGACGCTGTTCGCGACGCACTACCACGAGCTGTCCGAGCTGGATGGCACGCTGCCCGGCGTGGTGAACTATCGCATCACCGCCAAAGAGCAGGGCGAGGACGTAATCTTCCTGCGCAAGATCGTGCCCGGCGGCGCGGATCGCAGCTACGGCGTGGCCGTGGCCAAGCTGGCGGGCCTTCCCAGGAACCTCATCGCCCGGGCGCGGCAGATCATGGCCAGGCTGGAGGTGGACAGCCAGACCAGCGGCTCCATCGGCAGGAGCATACTCGACGAACGCCGCGCCGGCGACCGCCAGCTGGGCATGCTGGACTTCAAACCCATGGAGCTGGTGGAGGAGATCTCTCAGCTGGACGTGGTGAGCATGACGCCTATCGACGCGCTGAACAAGCTGTTCGAGCTGAACGAAAAGGCAAAGAGGATATAGCCATGTGGGATCTTTCTGTGGAAAACATCGGCCTGAAAATGCGGGCAAAGCCGCTTCAGCACGCCGATGGCTTCGTGCTTCCCGAGGAATACGGCTGGCGCTTTTATCGCCCCGGCGACGAGCGCGTCTGGGCGGAGATTGAAACCTCCGCCGGGGAATTCCGCGCGCCCGAGGAGGGCCTTCCGGCCTTTCAAAGGTACTTTCCCTCCGAGGAGGAGCTGCGCCGCCGGATGATCTTTCTCACCGACGGCGGCAAGCCCTTCGCCACGGCCACGGCATGGTTCGGCGGCGAAGGCGAGCCGGAGCAGATGGGCCATCTCCACTGGGTGAGCGTGGACGCGGCGCATCAGGGCCGGGGACTTTCCAAGCCGCTGGTGGCAATGGCGGTCAACCGCCTGCTGGAGATGGGCCATCGCGAGGCGATTCTGACCACGCAGACGCCCAGCTGGGTGGCCATCAGGGTCTACCATCGCTTCGGCTTCCGGCCGGAGGTGCGCGCGGAGGAAGAAATCAGGGGCTGGAGCATCGTCTCCGAAAAAACGGGAATTGACTTTTTGAGCGAAATACGGAGGTAAACTATGCTCATTCGCATATTGGATGCGGCGACCGTCGGCCGCATTGCGGCGGGCGAGGTGGTCGAGCGCCCCAGCTCGGTGGTCAAGGAGCTGGTGGAAAATTCGCTGGACGCCGGCGCGACGGCCGTAACGGTGGAAATTCGCGGCGGCGGCATCGACTATCTGCGGGTGACGGACAACGGCTGCGGCATCGAGCCGGGGCAGGTGCGCCTGGCGTTCGAAAACCACGCCACGTCCAAGCTCCAGAACGCCGAGCAGCTGGACGACATCCGAACGCTGGGCTTTCGCGGCGAGGCGCTGCCGTCCATCGCGTCGGTTTCCCATGTGGAAATGACCACCCGCGCCCGGAATCAGGACTCGGGCATGCGCGTCAGCATCGACGGCGGCCAGAACCTGCGCGTGCAGGAGGCGGGCTGCCCCGAAGGCACCACGTTCGTCATGCGCGATCTGTTTTACAACATCCCCGTGCGGCGGGCATTTCTGAAAAAGCCGTCCTACGAGGGCGGACTGGTGGGCGACGTGACCGCGCGGCTGATGCTCGGCAATCCCGGCGTGTCCATGCGCTTCGTCAACAACGGAACCACGGTCTATCACACCTTCGGCGACGGCAAGCTGCGCCACGCCGTCTTCGCGGTCTACGGCAAGGAGACCGCCGAGAAGATGATCGAGCTGGACGCGGCCGAGGGCGGCACGCGCGTCTACGGCATGATCGGCGTGGGCGAGCT
This sequence comes from uncultured Eubacteriales bacterium, assembly GCA_900553265.1. Lineage (GTDB taxonomy): Bacteria > Bacillota > Clostridia > Christensenellales > Aristaeellaceae > Faecivicinus. The sequence goes on along the minus strand of USDD01000068.1, from coordinate 2,822 downwards.
GGCCAAGTCCACCCGCGCACATCAGATGTTCTTCATCAACGGCCGCTCGGTGCGCTGCGCGCTGCTCTCCAAGGCGCTGGAGCAGGTCTGCCGCAGCCGAGTGACCATCGGCATGTACCCGATGTGCGCGCTCAACCTCGTGCTGCCGCCCAATTCCATCGACGTGAACGTCCATCCCAACAAGCTGGAGGTGCGCTTCCGCGACGAGATCCTGACTCAGACCGTGGTGGAGAAGCTGCTTGGAACGGCCTTCGAGGGCGAGCGCGTGCTGGACTGGCAGCGCGACGCGGCTCCGCCGCGGACGGTTCAGCGAACCGTGACGGTGCGCGACATCACGCCCGAGGCGCTGAAGCAGAGAAACGAGGCCGAGACGGCGCAGAACCCGCCCATCCCTGACAAGAAGCCCGAAAAGCCGGTGCAGACGCAGATGTTCGCCGACGCGCTGGATCGGGAGCGGGCCCGATACGGCCTTGCCGGAACCTCCACCGGCACGCGCGGAGCATCGCTGCGGGAGGGCGGGGGAGCGGCGATGCCCTTGACGGGACAGAACGCCCCCGGCGGAACGGCGGGCAATGCACAGAACGCGAACGGGCCGATTGTCGAGGGCGGCAGACCTGCGGCGCGAAGCGTGACCGCGAGCATGCCGCCGCTTCCCGCCGGAGCGTCTGCGGCGCAAAGCGTGACCGCAGCCATGCCGCCGCTGCCGGGAAACGCGCAGCCGGCGCGCGGCGCTATGGAAAATGCGATGGGCGATGCGCAGGCCGCGCAGAGCTTCAGAGCAAACAGGCCGGGCGGTGCACAGACGGTGCAGGGCGACGCGGCGAATCTGCCGGGCAATGCGCAGGCAGCGCAGAGTCTCGCGGCGAGCATGCCGCCGCTTCCTGGCGAAGCGGCGCGGCAGAGCACTTCGTCGGACGGCATTGTCGGAGGACAGGCGCAAAATGGGTCGACTGGCAGTGCGAATCCGTCATCCCATCCGGGCGGCACCGCGAATCTGCCGCCGCTGCCGAATGGCGGCGATGCGGCGAGTGCGCGCCCGACCGCCGGGCAAAGCGCGTTCAGCGGCGATGACTCCCAGTCCGCAGCCATGCCGAGAATGCCTGAGCTTCCGGGAAAAATCGAATCCAGGCCGTCCTATCGCGTGGTCGGAGTGGCGTTCAAGACCTACATTATCCTCGAGGTGAACGACACGCTGCTGCTCATCGACCAGCACGCGGCCCACGAGCGTCTGCGCTACGAGATGTACTGCAGACAGCTGGAGTCAGGCACGGCCTCGCAGCAGCTGCTCACGCCGCTGATCGTGCGCCTGTCCGAGCGCGAAATGGCGCTGATTATGGACAACATCGAACTGCTGTCTGACGCGGGATACACCGTCGAACCCTTCGGTGAGCACGACATTCAGGTGCGCGCCGTGCCTCATGTACTGGGCAAGGCGGAGCTGAAGCCGCTGTTCATGGACATGCTCAACAGCCTGAACCGGCTGAAGGCGGCCACGCTGGACGCGCGCCGGGCGGAGATCATGCAGATGGCCTGCAAGAGCGCCATCAAGGGCGGCGACGCGCTGAGCGAATCGGAGATCGACGCGCTGATCGGCGAGATGCTGGAAACCGGCGCGCCGCCCACCTGCCCTCACGGCCGGCCGGTGGTGAAGCAGGTCTCCCGGCGCGATCTGGAAAAGCTCTTCAAGCGAATTCAATAAAAAAACGGGCGTCGCCTCGCGCGGCGCCCGTTGACAGGGAGCGTTTTTGTATGTCCAAACCCAAGCTGATCGTCGTCGCCGGGCCCACGGCCTCGGGAAAAACCGCCTGCGCGGTGGAGCTCTGCCTGCGCATCGGCGGCGAGGTGGTTTCCGCGGATTCCATGCAGATTTATCGGGGAATGGACGTGCTGTCCGCCATGCCCACGGCGGCGGAGATGCGCGGCGTAAAGCACCACATGCTGGGCGTGGCCGACCCGTCGGAGAAGTACTCCGCCGCGACCTATCGCGACCGCGCCAACGAGGTCATTGCCGACATTCTCGCCCGGGGAAAGCGCGTGGTCGTCTGCGGAGGAACCGGGCTGTACATCGACGCGCTGACCCGACCGCTGAGCTTCTCGGAGCGCAGCGACGAAAAGCTCCACGACGAGCTGCTGCGCATGGCCGACGAGCCGGGCGGGCGGACGCGGCTGCATCGCATGCTGGAGGAAATCGACCCGGATTCCGCCATGCGCCTGCACGAAAACGACGTGCGGCGCGTGACGCGCGCTATCGAGATCTACCGCCTGACCGGCGTGACGCAGACCGAGCAGGCGCGCCTCGACGCGCAGCGCGAGGGCGACTACGACGAGCAGGTTTTCGCGCTGGAATGGCCCAGAGAAATGCTCTACGAGCGCATTTCCCGCCGGGTGGACGCGATGCTGGCCGCCGGACTCATCGACGAGGTGCGCCGCCTGAAGCGCGATTCGGCGCGCTATCCCACCGCGGCCCAGGCCATCGGCTACAAGGAAATCGCCGCCGCGCTGGATGGGCGCATGGACATGGACGAAGCCGTCGAGCGGGTGAAGCAGGCCACGCGCAACTACGCAAAGCGCCAGCTCACCTGGCTGCGCCGCGACGGCAGAACCCAGTGGATTTCCGCCGAAAACCGAACGCCGGCAGAGATCGCTGAGGAAATTCGCGAGCGCTGCGGGATCTAGGTTGCGTCTACACGAGTCAAGTGATATAATGGCACTATCACAGTAAAGAGGGTGTCATCATGGAGAAATCACAGCATCGGCATGATATCAGCGACAAAGCGTGGGCAATTTTAGAGCCAATGCTGCCGGGACAGCGAGGGCAATGG
>USDD01000067.1 GCA_900553265.1 uncultured Eubacteriales bacterium | reverse complement strand
ATCATGATGATGGATTTGCCCTGACGAACCAGATCGTTCATCAGCTTGTAGATTTCGCTCTTCGCGCCCACGTCAATGCCGCGCGTCGGCTCGTCGAAGATCAGAATGTCGCAGTCGCGCTCCAGCCATTTGCCGATGACCACCTTCTGCTGGTTGCCGCCGGACAGGCCGCGGGCGGGCGCGTGCACGCCCGGGGTCTTGATCTGGATGAGCTGGACGTATTTCTCGGCCGTCTTTTCGATGCGCCGGTCGCTGACCACCGCGCCGCTGGACAGCGCGTCCAGATTGGGCAGGGCGATGTTGTCGGCCACCGAAAGCCCGAGACACAGGCCGTAGCGCTTGCGGTCCTCGGACAGATAGCCGATGCCCGCGCGCACCGCGTCGCTGGGCGAGGCGATGCGCACCTTCTTCCCGCCGACGAGGATTTCGCCGCCGGTCAGCGGATCCGCGCCGCAGATCAGGCGCGCCACCTCGGTGCGTCCCGCGCCCATCAGTCCGGCCAGACCGAGAATTTCGCCCCGGCGCAGCGTGAAGCTCACGTTCTTCACCGCCGGAGAGTGCAGGCTCTTCACCTCCAGCACCACCGGCGCGTCCTGCGGAACCGCCGAGTGGGTCTTGGGCTGCTCGTAGATCACGCGGCCCACCATCATGCTGATGATGTCGTCCATGGTCACGTCGGCCATGTTCCGCGTGTCCACATAGCGCCCGTCGCGCATGACCGTCACGCGGTCGGCGATGACGCGCAGTTCCTCCATGCGGTGGGAGATGTAGACGATGCCCACGCCCTGGGCCTTCAGCCGGCGGATGAACGAGAACAGATCCTCGATTTCCGATTCGGTCAGCGCCGCGGTGGGCTCGTCCATGATGAGAATGCGCGTGTTGCTGAAGGACAGCGCCTTGGCGATTTCCACCATCTGCTGCTTGGCGACGGTGAGGGTGCGCACGCGGGTTCCCGCGCGGATGTCGCTCAGATGGAGCGAATCCAGCAGCGCGTTGGTCTGCGCGTCCTGTCTAGACTGGTTCAGGAGCAGTCCCCTCGTGGGCTCGCGGCCGATGTAGATGTTTTCGGACACGGTCAGATCCTGCATCAGGTTGATTTCCTGATGGATGATGCTGATGCCCAGATGCTGCGCTTCCAGAGTATCTCTGACGTTGATTTCCCTGCCGTCCAGCGTGACAGTTCCTCCGTCGCGGACATAGACGCCGGAGAGGATCTTCATCAGCGTGGACTTGCCGGCGCCGTTTTCACCCACCAGCGCGTGCACCTCGCCCGCGTGGAGATCAAACCGGCAGTCGTCCAGCGCGTGGACGCCGGGGAAATATTTTTGGATTCCCCGCATTTCCAGCATAGGCTGATCCAAGGCGTTCCCTCCTCATATGCGTGTTAAGAATTACAATCACTTAACGAATGCTGTTATTATCATAACATGATTTGTATACAATGTCAATATGCAAAACGCACCTTTGAGCGGAAAATGGTCATATAAAAATATGTTACACAGACGATTTTATGCGCTTTGTAGGAAGATTGTTTTGTGCGAGGATACGAAATTACCATTTCACAAAAAAGACAGGCTCCCGTCGGGGGAGCCTGTCAGGAAGGAAAAGCATCAGTTCAGGGCGATGGCGGCCTTCAGCGCCTGCGCGCCCAGCTCGGTGGCGAGGCGAGAGCCCGCGCCGCCCTGTTCGACGACGACGGACACGACGTAGGGGTGCGCGTCGTCGTCGATGTAGCCGCAGAACCAGGAGTTTGTCTCCACGCTCTTGTCGTCGCTGGTCTCGGCGGAGCCGGTCTTGCCGCAGACGGTGCAGCCGGAAATCTGCGCGCGCCTGGCCGTTCCGGACTGCACCGCCTGGCGCATGGCGTCCTCGATGGCCGCGGCGGTCTCGGCGCTCATCACCGGGCGGCCGCTCAGGCCGGAGCCGTCGCGCACCACCGCGCCGGTGGCCGAGGTGATGCGGCGAATGAGCTTGGGTCGGGGCAGCATGCCGCCGTTGGCGATGGACGCGGTGATCATGCACATGTGCATGGGCGTGACCAGCACGGTGCTCTGACCAATGCCGGCCCAGACCAGATCGGACATGTTGGAGGAATCAGTGGGGAATTTCGAGTTGTAGATGGCGAAGTCGCCGAGCTTCATGTTCTCGTTGAAGCCCATCTTCTCCGCCGTCTCGCGCAGGCGGTTCAGCCCCAGCTGATAGGCGAGCTTGCCGAAGGTGACGTTGCAGCTCTTCTCCAGCGCCGTGGTCAGGTTGATCTCGCCGTGGGCGGTCTTGCCGGCGCAGACGATGCGCCCGCCCTCGTATTCCCAGGTTCCGTTGCACAGGAAGGTCTGACTGAGCACGTTCGGGTCGTTCTCCAGCGCCGCGGCCATGGTCACCATCTTGAACACCGAGCCCGGCGTGTAGAGCCCCTGCAGACAGCGGTTCAGATAGGCCGTGTCCTCCACGTCCTCGCCGCCCACGTCGTAAGGGTCGTAGTCGGGCTTGGAGACCATGGCCAGAATCTCGTTGGTCTGATAATTCATGACGCACACCGCGCCGCGATAGCCCGACGGGAAGGCGGCGGAAATGGCCTCGGTCAGCCGCGCGTCGATGGTCAGCTGCACCGTGTTGCCCCGGCGCTTTTCGCCGTTGAACAGCGCGCTCAGGCGCTCCAGCAGCGAATCGGACAGATCCAGCAGCTGGGCGGAATAGGCGCTCTCCACGCCGGTGCCCGACATGCCGCGGGTGTCGCCCACGGTGGCGGCCAGCGCCCGCCGCGCCGCCGCGCTGTCGGCATAGACGCGCTGCCCGTCCACGGTGGCGGCCAGCGTCGTGCCGTTTCGGTCAAGGATGTCGCCGCGGAACGCGCCGGACGCGTTCAGGCGGGTGTTGTAGCTGGTGGAGGCCCAGATGCCGCCCTGCTCGAACACCGTCAGCGCAAACCACGCCGACAGCCCCACAAAGGCGACGACTACCAGCGCGCCGATGAGGCGCATGTTGTGTCTCAGCTCTTTCATATTTTTGTATCTCCCGATTCGAGCGTGTTTCTGAATTCACCGGCGGGCATTATCGGCATCTTTTCCGGCACTTCCGCGTCTTCAAACCTCGATTTACCTCCAGTAAACCTTCGGTTTTCATCCTTGAATTGCGGGAAAATCTGCGCGAAACTGCCGCTGCTTCGTTTCAGAAATCCGCTCTAGGTCTCGCTCAGCGCCAGCCGGTCGATGTCCCGGGCCTCGTCCTCGGCGTTCATGGACGAGATGCCCAGCAGAAGTCCCATGGAAAAGCACATGCTCACCAGTGACGAGCCGCCGTAGGAGACCAGCGGCAGCGTCACGCCCGTCAGCGGCAGCAGCTTCGTCGTGCCGCCCACGATGAGCATCGTCTGAAGTCCCAGCTCCACCACCAGCCCGAAGGCCGCCAGCGAATGGAAGCTCGTGCGGGCGTTCATGGCCGTCAGCAGCCCGCGCAGCACGATGACCACGTAGACCGCCAGCAGCGCCACGGCGAAGATCAGCCCGAATTCCTCGGAGATGGAGGCAAAGATGAAGTCGGAGTGGTACAGCGGCACGTTCTGCGGATTGCCCAGGCCCAGCCCCATGCCGAACAGCCCGCCGGAGCCGATGGCGATGAGGGACTGCACCAGCTGCCAGCCGGTGTTCTCCACATCCGACCAGGGGTTGATCCAGATGGCGATGCGGTCGCGGACGTATTCGAAGGAGTGGTAGGCGATCACCGCCGCGCCCGCGCCCATGCCCAGTCCCGCCAGCGTCAGAAGCGCGTTGGACGTGGCCGCGTAGTACATCAGCACCGTGGTCAGGAAATACAGCAGCACCGCGCCCAGATCGCGCTCGCTGAGCAGGATGGCGCAGCAGGCCGCCGCGAAGGCGATGGGCCGCAGGCATTTGACGAACCTCGGCCGGTTGGAAAAGCCCGCGGCCAGCACCACGATGAGCACCGGCTTCATGAATTCGCTGGGCTGAATGGTCAGCCTGTTGGGGATAATCACGATCCAGTTGCGCGCGCCGCCCTTCCACGTACCCATCACCCAGGGCGAGGCCAGCGCCAGCAGGCACAGCGCGGCCAGCGGCACGGCGAATTTCTTCCAGCTCGTCCATCGGCGGACGAACGCCGCGCCGGCGAACAGGGCGATTACGCCCGCCGCGGCGTACAGGGCGTGGGTGCGCGGCGTGGACTCGGATTTCGCGATGCCCTGAAGCGTGATGACGCCCACGGACAGAAGCAGCATCACCAGAATGAGAATCGCCCGATCCACGGGCCAGAGCCTGCCCATCAGGTTGGCCGTCAGAATGGTGCCGAGGGGCACCGCCGCGGCCAGTATCAGCGCCTGCGTGCTCACCGCGTCGCCGCGGAAGGCTACCAGCGCCAGCGCCAGCGCCTGAAAGATCGCCACGGCGGACAGCAGCAGCCGCGTGTTCGACCGCATCAGCGCCCGGCGCATTCGCTCAACTTTTTTGCTCATATCGCGTCCTCAGTAGTCGGTCGGGGAAAAAAGCAGGCCAGTGCTGCGCAGAGACTGAATGTCGGGAAAATCCTGCGCAGAGAGGCGGTTCAGCCTTGCAAGTCGAATTTCAGCGTTTTCGAAAAACACATCGTCAGAGGTCGTCCATAAACAGATCGTCCGGCGGCTCGGGCTCGCGGCGGACGCCCTCCCTGACGCGCGGCTGGGAGGAGCGCTTCATGCCGCCGCGCGGCGCGGAAGCGTGCGAGCACCGGTCTTCGCGGGAGATGGACGGTTCCGCGGAGCGCAGCCCTTCGCCGCGCGGCGCGGAAGCGTGCGAGTACCGGTCTTCGCGTGAGATGGACGGCTCCACGGAGCGCTGCCCCTCGCCGCGCGGCGCGAAAGCGTGCGAGCACCGGTCTTCGCGTGAGATGGACGGCTCCGCGGGGCGCTGCCCGTCGCCGCGCGGCGCGAAAGCGTGCGAACGCCGGTCTTCGCGGGAGATGGACGGTTCCACGGGGCGCTGCCCGCCGCCGCGCGGCGCAGAATCCCGGGCGATTCCCGGAAGAGGAGACGCTTCGCCGCGGGAAGCACGGAAACTGGTATCGCGGCTGCGCAAATCGGAATAACCATCGGAAGTTCTGTGGAGATTGTCCGAAGCGCCGTGCACAGAAGAAAAACTGTGGGAGCAGAGCGCATCGCTTTCCCGTTCCGCCGCGCGGCGCATATCCGTCTGGCAGGACGTGCGGAGGGAAGCGGCGTTGCAGTCGCTCGTTCTATCAAAAGTCGAATTCCGAGGCGTGTTCTCGTCCCAATCCCGCTCCTCGTCAAAGCCGTCCCGGGAACGCGTCTCCGCGCGGGCCTCCCAGTCCTCGCCGTTACAGGCGGCTCCTTCGCCGTCCCAGTCCTCCTCCCGCCGGGTGGCGAAGAGATCCTCCGGCGCGCGGCGGGACTGAGCGGCGGTGGCGTTGGAGAGCACCAGCAGCAGATGGATGCGGCCGACCCAGAAGCTGTCGCCGTCCAGCAGCGTCATCTCGCGCACGACCTCGCCGTCGCCGTCGCGCAGGCGCGCGCCCGCGTGGTCTCGGACGGAGAGCCCCTGCTCGGTCAGCTGGAAGCAGGCGTGGCGGCGGCGCACCGACGCGTGTCGGATGCGCACGTCGCAGCTGCGCGCCGAGCCGATCATGCCCTCGCGGATGACGGGATAGCGCATGCCCCGGGGCGCCTTGCCGTCGCCCTCCAGCACCACCAGCTCGCCGCTGAGACCCGTCATGGGCGACAGCCGCCGCAGCTTTGCCGCGCGCCGGCTGTCCACGGCGGTCAGCCGCGCAGCGCGCAGCGCGATCAGCACCATCAGCCCCGCAAAGACGTATCGCGCGCCCAGCGCGAGCAGCTCGTAGGCGTCCCGGCTCATTTCGCCGCCTCCTTTGGTGAAGGTTCTTTCCCTCATTATAGCAAGAAACCGCGTGCGGTGCAAATCCGTCGGGCGGTTTCGACGCGAATTCACGGCTTCCGACCGAAAAAGTCCGTTTTTTACCCCATTTGCGCCATGTGCGGATGATATAATTGAAGCAAAACGCAAACGCAACGAATGGAGCGGATTCATGTGACGATTACGCCTTCGATGCTTCTGATCGTGCTGCCCATGGTGTTTCTGGCCGCGACGGTGGACGCCATCAGCGGCGGCGGCGGGCTGATTTCGCTGCCGGCCTACACGATGGCCGGACTGAGCTACGACTTCGCCGCGGGCAACAATAAATTTTCCTCCACCTTCGGCACGCTCACGGCCACCGTTCGCTATTTCCGCAGCGGCAGGCTCCGGGTAGCTCCGGCGCTGTGCGCCGTTGTCGGCGCGCTGCCGGGTTCCTGGCTGGGCACGCGCACGGCCATGGCGCTGGGCAACGAGGCCATGCGCGCGTTCATGGTGTTCGCCATTCCCGTGGTGGGCGCGGTGGTGCTGCTGCGTCGCAATGTGGAGCCGAAGCCGAAGCCCTTCACGGCCCGCACCGGCGCGGTCTGTGCGCTGATCGGCCTGGCCACCGGCTTTTACGACGGCTTCTTCGGCCCGGGCACCGGCACCTTCCTGATCCTGCTGCTGACCTGGGCGGCGGGTATGGACATGGTCACGGCCTCGGCCACGGCCAAGCCGGTGAACCTCGCCAGCAATATCTCGGCGCTGATTACCCGCATCGCCGCGGGCAACGTGATCTACGCGCTGGCGATTCCCGCCACGGCGTGCTCCATCGCCGGCGGCTGGCTCGGCTCCCGGCTGGCGCTGAAAAAGGGCGCGAAGCTGGTGCGCTGGGTGATGCTGGGCGTGCTGGCGCTGCTGACGGTGAAGCTGGCCGCCGAGTGGATCGCGAGCTGAATACGGACGGCGCCATCGTCCTTTCGACGATTGGGCGGAAAAAAAGTTCCCGAGACGGCCCATGCGGTTTAGAATGCCGAAAACTGGCAAAGACTGGAAACAGCCGCCGGCGAGCGCGCAGTCCGCGCGGCGCATTCGGGCGAAACGCCCTTTTCTCAGGAGGATTCCATGCTTCGATTTTGCAAACGGCTGCTGGCGGCGTTGGCCGCGGCGGCGCTTATGACCCTCGGCGCGCTGGCCGAACCGGCGGCGCTGACCGTGACCGAATCGACCCGGCGGGACGACGGCGTTCTGCGCGTGCTCCTGCGCTCCATGAAGGGAGAACAGACGCTGCATCTGACGCTGGCGGGCAATTACACCGTGGACGGCGACCGTCCCATCGGCTTTGACCGCGGCATGGAAGCGACGCTGAGCATCGACGGCGGCGAAATCTGGCTCTCCGCCGGCGGCCTGCGCATCGGCATGGGCGAGTCGTTCACGCTGACGCGGCACGCCGCCGACGGCGAAAACGGCCTGTACATCGCCGAATCCGAGACCGGAAGCCTTTACATGGGCGATCTGACCGTCTCCACCGAGGACGGCGCGCTGCGGGCGGTGCTGTCCATCGCGATGGAGGACTATCTGCTGGGCGTGGTGGCTTACGAGATGAGCGATTCCTTCCCGCTGGAGGCGCTGAAGGCGCAGGCCGTGGCCGCGCGCACCTACGCCCTGCGGCGCAAGGCCGCTTCGGCGAGCAGGGACTGGGACGTGACCGACACCACCTCCGATCAGGTGTTCAAGGGCTATAATCCCGAGTATCAGAACGTCGCCGAGGCCGTTTCGGCCACCTCCGGCGTGGTGGGCGCCGCGCCGTCGGGCGCGTATGCCGAGTGCTATTACACCGCCTCCAACGGCGGCCAGATCGCCCGGCCCGGCGACGTCTGGGGCGGCGCGGACGACGGCTGCATCGAGATGAAGGACGATCCCTGCGATCTGGAAAATCCCCGCTCCATGGTCAGTTCCATTCAGTTTTCGGCGGATCTGACCGGCGCGGGCGCGCTGAAGGCGCTTCTGACCGACGCGCTGCGCGAGGTCGAGCCCGAGGCGGCGCTGGTTTCGGTGGCGAACATCGAGGCGCTGAACCCGGCCGTGGAGGGCAGCTATATGTACCGCACGCTGGCCTTCGATCTGAACGTGACGCTGCCCGCGCCCAGCCCGGAACCGACGGCGGAGCCCACGCCCGCGCCCGGCGACGGCGCATCCCCGTGGTCGAGCTTCCGCGAGGGGGTGTCCGAGCTGTCCGAGGAGATTCCCGCGCCCACAGCTGCGCCCACGGGACGGAGCTTCCTGTTCCTGCCCACGGCCACGCCCGAGCCGCAGCGCGCGGAGGCGACGGTGCGCGTGGAGCTGTCGGTGTACGACCAGATCAAGAAAAACCTCGGCCTCGGCCTGAACGGCGGCGATTACGAGCTGATTTCCGTGCGGCACGATGGCGACAGCTTCGCGCTGGAGATGCGCCGGTTCGGCCACGGCGTGGGCATGAGCCAGCGCGGCGCGCAGTGGATGGCCGGGCATTACGGCAAAAACTGGCGCGAAATCCTCGCGTTCTACTATCCGAACATGGCGCTGGAGCGCATCGACTGGAGCACGCCCGCGCTGACCGAGACCTTCGCCGAAGTCGAAGCGCCGCTGCCCGAGGCCGCGGACGGCGAGCGTGTGGCTGCCGTGGCGCTGGACAACGCCTCGTCCATGCTGAACGTCCGCGCCGAGCCCTCCGCCGAAGCCAGCGTGCTCGGCCAGCTGAAAAACGGCCGGCAGGTGCTCGTCTCCGGCGAGCCCGACGGCGACGGCTGGGTGCGCGTGCGCACCGCCGAATGGAGCGGCTGGTGCAAGGCGGAGTATCTGACCGGGGAATGAGAAACGCGCTCGACGGCGACGGCTGAGTGCAAGGAACCATTCCAAGAAAAATACGGAAGCTGCGAGAGGATTTGTCCATGCGGAAGAAACGCGGATTTCGCCGCCGGCTGTGGTCGGCGGCGCTCGGCGCGATGGCGCTGATGACGGCGGCCGGATCGGTATCCGGCTTCGCCGTCTTTGCGCGCGCGGAGCGGGAAGCGTCTGCATGGATGGAGGCAGATTTCTCCGAACAGAACAGCGGCCGGGTGAGCTTGGATGGCGAAGCGGAAATCGCCGCTGCGACGGATACTTCTCTTCTGTCAAACGCAGATTTCGCGCAGATGTTTGGAGAAACTGCGGCGAGCGGCCTCGACGCTGCCGCGGAGGCGGAAACGTTGGAAGCTGGGGAAGCAGCTGTTCACACCCTGACGGGGGAAGCGGATTTCGGGCTTTCTCCGGATGCTGCGTCTTCCTCGATTGATTCCGCCGCGCGGAACGCCTCGGAAACCGTCTTTTCCTCCGACAACCCCTCGGCTTCCTCCTCCGATTCCGCCGTCTCCACCCTCGCGCCGGGAGCGCTGCTGGAGCTGGAGCTGTCCTCGCAGGCGCAGGTGTTGGCCTTTACGCCGGCGGCGAACGGCGAGTACGGGCTGTACGCGTTCCCGGATGGAGAGACGAGCGTGCACGCGGAGCTGCTGGCCGGGGACAGGCTGCTGGCGGAGGCCGACGGCGGCGACGGGCTGAAGCTGCTGGGCCGGCGACTGATCGCCGGGACGGAATACCACATCCGGCTGACCGGCGCGGGCTGCGTGCGGGTGGAGCTGACGCGCACCACGCTGAGCCGATGCTTCGATCAGCCGCTGGAGCTGACGGACGAATACACCAAGCTCATCGCCCGCGCGGGCGACGTGCACTGGTACGCCGTGACCGCCGAGGCGGCGGCGAACGCCCTCCTCTCGGTGAGCAATCTGGCGCCGGGGCTGCGGCTGCGGGCGTGGCTGTTCGACGGCGAGGGCCGGCTGCTGACCGAGTCGGACGCGCTGCCGTCGGGCTCCTGTGCGCTGGGCGCGGCGATGGAGCAGGGGCAGACCCTCTGGCTGCGCATCGCCGCCGAGGACGGCGCGGTGGGGCAGTACCGGCTGAAGGTTCACTGGGGCGAGGCGCGTCCGGCCGCGGCGGAGCTGCGCCTGAGCGCGTCCGAGCTTCGGCTGAACGGCCGGGATTCGGCAGAGCTGACCGTCTCTGCGCTGCCCGAGGGCGCGAGCGAGCTGGTGATCTTCGATTCATTGGATCGCTCCGTGGCCGAGATGGGGGATGGCGCGGTGAAGAGCCGCATGGACGGCCGCGCGACGATTACCGCATATGCCTTCGGCGGCGCGACGGCTCAGTGTACCGTGGAGGTCGCCCGCGTGGCGGTGGAGAGCATCGCCCTGTCCGAGCGCCGCATGACGCTGAAGGTGGGAGAAACTCACGCCCTTCAAGTGACCCTCAGCCCGGAAAACGCCACCGACCGGCGCGTCACCTTTGTCACCGACGACGAAAAAATCGTGACTGTGGACGCGTCGGGCACGCTGACCGCCGTGGGCGAGGGCACCGCGCGGGTGGTGGCCATCGCCGCCGACGGCAGCTTCACCGACATGGCCTATGTGGCCGTGGAGCCGGCGGGGCGGCGCTATCGCGCGCTGCTCATCGGCGAGGAGGAGTACGCCTCCACCGTGGACAAGCGCAGACCCGGCGCGACCCTGTCGGTGGACAGCCTCGCGTCCATGCTGCGCCAGTCGGAGCACGAGGGCGAGGGCTATGCTGTGACCACGCTGATGGACGCGCCGCGGGATCAGGTGATCGCGGCCATCCGCAGCGCCTTCGCCGACGCGGCACAGCAGGATCTGTCGATCATGTACATCACCTGCCACGGCTTTTACCGAAGCGGCATGACCTTCTTCGTCATGGCCGACGGCTCGGTGCTGGCCGCGTCGGATCTGGAAGCGGAGCTGCGGCGCATTCCCGGCGAGATTCTGGTGCTGGCCGACTGCTGCGGCAGCGGCGGACTGATGGGCGGCGCGGCGGAGCTGACCGAGGGCGTGACCGGGGCTTTCCGCGGCGCGGTGGGCTCGGCGGTGGTGCGCGGCAGCCGCATCCGCGTCATCGCCAGCGCCGGACTGGATCAGGATTCCTATCGCATCAGCTTTTCCGACGAGAGCGGCATGGCCACGGTGTTCGCCCGGGCGCTGTGCGACGCGGCGGGCTGGAGCATCGACCGCGGCGCGCCCGGCTCCATGGGCGCGGATACGGACTACGACGGCGCGATCACCTTCGAGGAGCTCTGCCGCTATACGGCCCGGCGCGTGCAGTGGTATCTGCAGCTGGCCGGCGGCTACGAGCAGGACGTGCGCTTCTCGCCCGAGGGCGACGATCTGGAGCTGTTTTTCCGAGAATAAATCATAAAGGAGCGATACAGATGAAGAAAATCGGTTTTATCGGCATGGGCAACATGGCGCGGGCCATCGTGCGCGGCGTTCTGGCCGCGGGCGCGGCGGAAGCCTCCGACCTGAGCGCCTATGCGCTGCATTTCGACAGGCTGTCGGCCTTCGCCGCCGAGACGGGCATCGCGCCCTGCCGCACGCTGGACGAGCTGCTCGAACGCTCGGACACGGTGGTCGTCGCCGTAAAGCCCTACGTGGTGGAGCAGGTGCTTCGGCAGGCGGGGGACAGACTGCGCGGCAAGGCGCTGCTGAGCGTGGCTGCCGGCTGGCCGCTGGAGCGCTATCGCCCGCTGCTGGACGAATCCGTCCGCGTGCAGACCCTCATGCCCAACACGCCCTGTTCCGTGGGCGAGGGCATGCTCCTCTTCGAGGAGGCCAACACGCTCACCGCCGAGGAGCACGAGGCGGCGCTGAAGCTCTTCCGCGCGCTGGGCGAGGTCGAAATCCTGCCCGCCGACAAGATGAACGCGGGCATGGCCATCGCCGGCTGCGGCCCGGCCTACGCGGCCATGGTCATCGAGGCGCTGGCCGACGCGGGCGTGAAGTACGGTCTGAGCCGCCCGCAGGCCTACCGGCTGGCCAGTCAGACGCTGGTGGGCACGGGCAGGCTGCAGCTGGAGACGGGCATGCATCCCGGCGCGCTGAAGGACGCGGTGTGCTCGCCCGCGGGCACGACTATCCGCGGCGTGGAGGCGCTGGAGCAGCACGGCCTGCGCGCGGCGATGATGGCCGCCGTTCAGGCCGTCGTGGAGCGCGGCTGACGAAGGAGGGGAGAATTTGTTCAGAGCGGTTTCTGCGGCTGGAGACGCGCCGGGCAGTCTGAGTACAGTTGATTTTTACTGCCCGACGTGCTATAATGCGTGCAGAAAAACAGAAAAGAGGCAGACAAACTCATGGATACGATTCATATTGATTCGAAAAACGTTCAGATGGTGGCCCATCGCGGCGTGAGCGGGCTGGAGACGGAAAATACCGCGTCGGCCTTTGTGGCCGCGGGCAACCGCAGCTATTACGGCATCGAAACCGACGTGCATCGCACCGCCGACGGCCAGTTCGTGGTGTTCCACGACGACAACACCCAGCGCGTGGCGGGCGATGCCATGGTGGTGGAGGAAACCACTTACGAAACCCTGCGCAGCCTGCGCCTGAAGGACACGGACGGCCAGCGCGGCCGCAATGATCTGCGCATTCCGTCGCTGCGCGAGTACGTGCGCATCTGCAAAAAGTACGGCAAGGTCGGCGTGCTGGAGCTGAAAAACCGCTTTACCATCGATGACATCCGCCGCATCGTCGATCTCATCGAGGAGGAGGGCTATCTTCCGGGAATCATCTTCATCTCCTTCGACGTCAACAACCTCATCGACCTGCGCGCCATCCTGCCCGAGCAGCCGGCGCAGTTGCTGGTGAGCTTCTACAACGACGACGTGCTGCCCACGCTGAAGAAGTACCACCTCGATCTGGACATCCATTACAAGGCGCTCACGCCCGAGATCGTCCGCGACCTGAAGGCTGCGGGAATCACCATCAACTGCTGGACGGTGGACACCGCCGAGGAAGCCCGCGACCTGATCGAATGGGGCGTGGATCAGATCACGTCGAATATTCTGGAATAAACAAAGCAAGAGGCCCGAACCGCAATGGCGCGATTCGGGCCTCTTTTTGTGCAATGTTTTTATTCCGTCACCGAGCGCAGATAGCTCAGACCGGCGCGCAGGGCGGGGAGGTTGTCCTCCATGCCCTCGAATTCCAGCGAGAGCCAGCCGTCGTAGCCCGCTTCGCGCAGCGTCTTTACACACTCCCGGACGGGCACCACGCCGTGGCCGACCACCGTGCCGCGCAGGAAATTGCCGTTGCGGGTGGGGAACCACTCGTCGCTGGGCTTCTCGCTCTTGAGCAGGAAGTCCTTGGCGTGGGCGTGGAAGGCGTACTTGGCGGCGATGGGCAGCGCGTGCATGGACGGCTCGTCGGCGCACAGGAAGTTGCCCATGTCTACCAGCCAGCCGTAGTTGGGATGGTTGACGGCGAGGATCAGCTCCTCCACGCGGTTCGCGTCCTGCATGACGTAGCCGTGGTTCTCGGTGCAGGTGCGGATGCCCTTCCGGGCGGCGTACTCGGTCACCTCGCGGACGGAATCCTTCGTGCGGGCGATGATCTCGCGCCAGTCGAGGTCGCGCCGCCAGGTCACGTCGTGGCGGACGACCTTCGCGCCCAGATGCTCGGCCACGTCGATCTTGGCCTTGAGCTGGGCAACCATGTCGGGGTTTTCGATGAAATCCGCCCCGACGGTATAGGCGATGATGGGCAGGCCGATGGCTTCGCAGTGGGCGCGAATTTCGTCGGCCAGCGCGCACAGATCCGCCGCGGGCTGATACTCCGGATCGAGATCGATGAACTCGATGCCGTCGAAGCCGATTTCCCTGGCCAGATCGCACAGCTTCAGATAGCTGGCGTGGGTGTCGCGCTGATAATGCGCAAAGCTGTAGCTGCTGACGCCGATTTTCATTTTTTTGCCTCCTGAAACAGGTTCCGCGCAAAGGGCGGAAGATGAATTTTTATTTCGCCACATCCAGCGTTACCGGGATGCGGTTGGCGAAGAGATAGTTGCCGTCCGCGTCGTAGATGGCGGTCACGGCCACGGCCTCGTAGGCGCCGGCGGACAGCGGCTGGCTGAGCCTGATCTCCTCAATGCGCTCGCCGGGAGCGATGGACTCGGAGCGGTACAGCTCGGTCTGACCCATGAGGATGCTCAGCACCACGGCGTTGCCGCTGAGATCGCGGTTTTCATAGTTCCACGTGCCGGTCACGCCGTCGGCGGCGATTTCGATGACGCTGGACGCGGTGGTGGCGGAGTGGGCCTCGCCCGCGGCGAGGTCGCGATACAGGCGATAGGCCTCCAGCTCCTCCAGACGGCGCTCATATTCGGCGCGCGCCGCTTCCAGCTCGGCCTGCACGGCGGCCGCTGCGGCCTGCGCGTCGGCGAGCTTCCGGTTCAGCTCGTCCAGAGCGGCGGAATCGGTTTCACTCTGGGCGTTCAGAGCGGCAATCTGGCTCTCCAGCTCGCCAATCTGCGACTGACCGTCCGCGAGCTGCTGCTCCAGATCGGCCACGGTCTGCTGCGCGGCGGTGAGATTCGTCTCCATCTGCGCCAGCGCGTCGTTGGCCTCGGTCAGCTCGGTCTGCTGGCGATCGGCCTCGGCCAGCGCCTCGTTCAGCTGAGCTTCCAGCTCGGCGACGGCTTCCAGCTTCTCCGCGTCGGTCTTGTTGCTGTCCAGAATGGCCTGAAGCTCCTGGGCGGCGGAATCGGCATTGTCGTTCAGAATTGCCTCCAGCTCGGCAATGCGCGCCTGAGCGGTCGTCAGCTCGGACTGAAGCACGGCGAGCTCTCCGTTGTCGGCGGGCTCGGCGGAGGGCGCGTCGGTGACGGCGGCGGAAGGCTCCGCGGCGGTCAGCGCGACTTTCGCGGCGTCCAGATCGGCCTGAAGCTGGGTTCTCTCGGCAGTGCTCGCATCCAGATCGGCCT
>USDD01000066.1 GCA_900553265.1 uncultured Eubacteriales bacterium | reverse complement strand
GCTTGCCTGCGTAGGGGCGGTCTCCGAAGTCCTTCTTGCCGTAGGGCTTCTTCGCGCCGAAATCGTCAGCGGGCTTGCCGTAGGGCTTGCGCTCGTCGAAGCTCTTCTTGCCGCCGTAGGGGCGGTCACCAAAGTCCTTCTTGCCGTAGGGCTTCTTTGCGCCGAAATCGTCGTCGTAGCGCTCCGCGCGGGGCACGTTGGTCTGCACGCGGCCCACGCGCGGGCCGCCCTGCGTCGGATAGGTTCGGCGCGCCGCGCCTCTGCGATCCTCCCGGTCGAACCGGTTTGCATCCTGTTTGCTCATATGTGTTTCCTCCGACATGGTAATGTTCCCCGTTTGGAGCGCGCTTCATTCGCCCGCCGAAGCGCGCAGAGTCTCCGCCGCCGCTCGGGCAGGTTCCCCGCGCCCATGCGGTCGCGGCAAAAGCGCTGTGCGCGCCAATGCGCATTCGCGCTGCACACTGTCATCGCATTTTCCGCCAGAAGCAGATTCCTGAAGCACGCCGCTCTCTTCCCGCGGCGTCGCTCCCCGCTCCAGCGCGAGGCCGTTCATCTCTCTCCCGCCTGCCCGATCTCCTCCGGCGGCAGGGCCGCCTCCAGCAGCGCATGCAGCCGCTCGCTCCGGCCGGTGACGTAGAGATAGCCCACCAACGCCTCCAGCGCCGTGGCCTTCTGATAGTCCGCGGGATCGGCGTGGCGCGGGGGCGAGAGCTTTGTGTTGCGCGCCCGACGCGCCACCGCCAGCTCCGCCTCGGTCAGCATCGGCTCCACCCGGGCAAAGGCCCCGGCCTGGGCATGGGCGCACACCAGCCGCACCGCGCGCCGATGGAGCGCGCCCACGCGGCCGCCGCGCTCCACCAGATGGGAGCGGACGTAGAGATCGTAGACCGTGTCGCCCAGATAGGCCAGCTCCAGCGAGCCGGGCAGGGCGTTGTGCTCAAAATGAAATTCCATTCGCATTGCGCCGGGAGCGGTCGGCTCTCGGCGTTTTCTTCCTCACTTTTCGATCAGCTTCAGATAGCGGGCGTAGGCCGCGTCCCACTTGTCCGCGTCCGCGCCGGGGGTGTAGGTTTTCGTGTCGAAGGAGCGCTCCACCACGGCGCTCATCTCCTCGCGGCCGCACACCGCGCCCGCGGCCTGGGCCAGCACCAGCAGATTTCCGATGACGGTGCCCTCGCCGGGGCCGGCCACCACGTCGCGCTTGAGCGCGTCGGCGGTGAACTGGTTCAGCAGCAGGTTGTTGCTGCCGCCGCCCACGATGTGCAGCACCGGGATGGCCTTGTGCAGAATGTCCTTCTCCAGACGCTCGATGGCCCAGCGATACTTCAGCGCGAGGCCCTCGTAGATCACGCGGGAGATCTCGCCGCGTCCCTCGGGCACGGGCTGGCCGGTTCTGCGGCAGTACTCCTGAATGCGCGCGGGCATGTCGCCGGGGGCGAGGAAGCAGGGATCGTCCACGTCGATGACGGCCTTGAATTCCGGCGCTTTGCGGGCCATTTCCACCAGCTCGGCGAAGCCCACCGCGTCCGCGCGGCGGTCCCACTCGCGCTTGCACTCCTGAATGATCCACAGACCCATGATGTTCTTCAGCAGGCGGATGGAGCCGTCCACCGCGCCCTCGTTGGTGTAGCCCGCGTCCAGCACGGCCACATCGCACTTGGGCTCGTCGCTGAGCACGCCCAGCAGCGACCACGTGCCGGAGGACAGATAGGCGAAGTCCCCGCCCTTCGCGGGCACCGCCGCCACGGCGCTGGCCGTGTCATGGCCGCCCACGCAGTAGACGGGAATCTCGTCCACGCCGCACTCTTTGGCGATGTCGGGCAGCAGTGTGCCGCGCAGCGCGCCGGGGCGCTCGATTTTGCCCATCAGCTTCTTGGGAAGGCCGAGGCGTTCGAAGACCTCCTCGCTCCAGTTCCGCGTGCGGGGATCCAGCAGCTGGCTGGTGGACGCGATGGTGTACTCCACGCCCTTCTTTCCCGTCAGGAAATAGGCCAGCAGGTCGGGCATGAACAGCATCGTGTCGGCCATCTCCAGCGCGGGGTCGCCGGCCTTCTTCATGGCGTAGAGCTGGAAGAGGGTGTTGAACTGGTTGAAGGCGATGCCCGTCAGGCCGAACAGCTCCTCCCGGGGGATGACCTTGCAGACCTCGTCGGCCATGCCCTCGGTGCGCGCGTCGCGATAGTGCACCGGCAGGCCCAGCAGATTTCCGTCCTTATCCAGCAGGCCGAAGTCCACGCCCCAGGTGTCGATGCCGATGCCCGAGACCTTCACGTTCATGCGGGACAGCTTCAGAAGCGCCTGCTTCATCTCATACACCAGCCGGGGCAAATCCCAGACGAACCTGCCGCAGAGCATCACGGGATCGTTGGAGAAGCGATGAATCTCCTGAATCTCCATCTTTCCGTTTTCGAAGGTACCCAGCATGGCGCGGCCGCTGGACGCGCCGAAGTCGAAGCCCAGAAAATTCAGCTGAGACATAATCCTCTTCCTTTCTTGCTGTCGGCGCGCCGCGGGGACTGCGCCATCTTGCCATAAAACGTTTAGTATAGTATAGCATGGATTTTTTGAATGGACAAGTCGCCTTTGTCAAATTTCGTAAAATCCTGACCCCGGAAGCAGATTGTCCTGCATAATCTCCGAGGCGGGCAAAATGTATATACCATGCGCTCTCCGGGGTTATTCACGGGTTATTCCACACTTTCCACATAGTTATCCACAGGTTTTGGGGTCAAAAAGCCTTTATCCACGGCTTTTTCCCCATTTATCCACTTTTTGCGCCGCTCATGCACAAATTTTATCCACAGACCGCAGTCTGTGTTCGTCTCTTTTCCGTCGCAATCCACCGGAGATTGTGACGTTCCTGTGAAAGTCCCCGGGAATCCTCCGGTACAATTTGATATTTGCCCCGCTCTTCCGTCCATTTTTCACCCAATTCTGCGGCGATTGTGCGCAAAAATCGTGTCAAAACCGGGGCAAGTTATTACAGAAGTATTTCATGTATATCTATTTTAGTTATACGTTAAATGCGCATCGCGCCGCCCGGGGCTTGCAGAATTTTCCGCTTCGGGTATAATGTTCACAGAGGATTTGCAGAATCGGCGCGGCGTCGCCGCGGAGGTGCAGCATGAAAAAACTGATTCTCATCGGCGGCGCGATGGGCGCGGGCAAGACCACGGTCTGTCAGAAGCTCAAACCGCTGCTGGCTCCCTCGGCCTTTCTGGACGGCGACTGGTGCTGGGACATGGAGCCGTTTCGCGTCACCGACGCAGCGAAGGCCATGGTCATGGACAACATCGCCGCGGTGCTGAGCAATCTGCTCCGCTGTCCGGATTTCGAAAGCGTGCTGTTCTGCTGGGTGCTGCCCGAGCGGGAAATCGCGGAGGCGCTCCTTGCGCGCCTGCCGCTGGAGGGCGTGCGCGTCCATCGCTTCACGCTGACGCTCACGGAGGAGGCCCTCGTCGCCCGGCTGCGCGGCGATATCGCCCGCGGTCTGCGCGGCGAGGACATAATTCCCAGCGCACTCGACCGCCTGAAGCGCTGCAGCGCCGCCGGCGGAGAACTGCTGGACACGACCCGCCTCTCGCCCGACGAGGTCGCCGAGGAAATCGCCGCGCGGGTGAAAGCGGCGCGAAAAGGAGACGAGAACGCATGAAGTGTACTCATTCCAAGGTCAAAACCAGCGAATGGACGCAGTGCCCGGATTGCGGGAAGGTCGTGCGCTGCAATTCGCGGAACCAGAGGATTTGCAACATCTTGCTCCTACTGCTTGTCTTAGGCGCCGCCGACCCGCTGGGGACTTGGGCGCTGCGGATTCTCCATCTCGAAGCCCACAACCCGCGAAATCTCACTCACGCCTTTCTCGGTGGGACATTGACGATTGCTATATTTCTTCTCCTCTGCCGCTTTTTCCCGGAGTATGAGGAAAAGCCCCCGACCGAAAAATGAGTGATCTCCCCAAAGCAAAGCCCGGCGGCTCCATCGGAGCTGCCGGGCTTTTTTCATTTGAACCAGACTTTGTCGCAGAAGAGTATGAACAGGAAGAAGCCCAGCGCGAAGATTCCGGCCACCAGCAGGGCGGCCTTCAGCGCGCCCCACATGGCGGCGCGGGATTCCTCCTTGGTCAGCTGCTCCGGGGGATTCGCCGGCCCGTCGGGGTTTTCCGGGCGATACCAGGGCATGCCCTCCACGTTCATGTCGACAATGGTGCGTCCATCGTCGTCGTCATAGGTCTTTCTGGCCATTCCAACCTCACTTCTTCTCCGCTTCGGCCCTGGCCCTGCGCATGACCTCTTCCAGCTCGCGATTGCGCTCCGGGGAGTTGTACAGATGGCAGGCGCAGAAATGCTCGGGCTCCAGCTCCGCGAAATCGGGCTGGACGTACTTGCACAGCTCCATGCACTTGCGGCAGCGGGTGTGGAACTTGCAGCCCGACGGCGGGTTGGCCGGCGAGGGGATGCTGCCCTCGAGGATGATTCGGTTCATCCGGTAGTCGGGATCCGGCACCGGGATGGCCGAGAACAGCGCCTCGGTGTAGGGATGCATCGGCCGGGCGTAGAGCTTCTCCGTGGGCGCGAACTCCACCATGTTGCCCAGATACATCACGCCCACCGTGTCGGAGATGTGCTCGACGACGGACAGGTCGTGGCTGATGAACAGGTAGGTCAGGCCGAACTGCTTCTGCAGATCCCGCAGCAGGTTGATGATCTGCGCCTGAATGGACACGTCCAGCGCGGAGACCGGCTCGTCGCAGAGGATGAACTCGGGGTTCAGCGCCAGCGCGCGGGCGATGCAGATTCTCTGGCGCTGGCCGCCGGAGAACTCATGGGGATAGCGGCCCTTGTAATACTCGGGCAGGCCGCAGGCCTCCATGACGCGGGTGATATAGGCGTCGTACTCGTCGGGCGGCACGACGCCGTGCTCGCGCACCGCCTCGCCGATGATCTCGCCCACGGGCAGTCTCGGCGAAAGGCTGGAGTAGGGATCCTGGAAGATGATCTGGAAATTCGGGCGGGCCTTGCGCAGCTCGTCCTTGGACATGGAGAAGATCTCCCTGCCGTTGAAGTAGACCTCGCCATCGGTCTTGTCCTGCAGGCGCAGGATGGTTCGGCCGATGGTGGACTTGCCGCAGCCGGACTCGCCCACGAGGCCCATGGTGGTGCCGCGTTTGATCTTGAACGACGCGCCGTCCACCGCCTTGACGTTGCCGACGGTCATCTTGAAGAAGCTGGACTTGATGGGGAAGTACTTCTTCAGGTTCTTGACCACCAGCAGATACTGCGGATCGTTCTCCGCTCCGTCGAAGCCGGAGCCGAGATATGCGTCGCGCACTTTGTTTTCAGCCATATCAAAGCTCCTCCACGTTCACAGATTTCGGATAGTCCATCACCGTGCCGGTGTCGTAATAGCGATAGCAGGACACGACGTGGGTATCGCTGATGCGGATCTCCGGCGGATACCTGCCGTCGCAGCGGTCGCAGCGCATCTCGCAGCGGTCGCGGAAATAGCAGTAATTGGGCATGTCCACCGGATTGGGGACGTTGCCGGGGATGTTGTACAGCTCGTCCACCTTCTTGCCCACCACCGGCTTGGACTTCATCAGGCCGATGGTATAGGGATGGGCGGGATGGTGGAAGATGTCGTCCGCGGTTCCCTTTTCCACCACGCGGCCGGCGTACATGACCACCACATAGTCGGCCATGCCCGCCACCACGCCCAGATCGTGGGTGATGAGCATGATGGAGGAATTGAGCTTGTCCTTCAGGTTCTGAAGCAGATCCAGAATCTGCGCCTGAATGGTCACGTCCAGCGCGGTGGTGGGCTCGTCGGCGATAATCAGCGTGGGCGAGCAGGCCAGAGCGATGGCGATCATCACGCGCTGGCGCATGCCGCCGGACAGCTCGTGGGGATACATGGAGTAGACGCCTTCCTTGTTGGCGATGCCCACCAGCTCGAGCATTTCCAGCGTGCGGGCCTTGACGTCCTCCCTGCTCATCTCGGGATGGTGCAGGCGCGTGACCTCGTCCACCTGATCGCCGATGCGGAACACCGGGTTCAGCGAGGTCATGGGCTCCTGGAAGATCATGGAGATGCGGTTGCCGCGAATCTTCTCCATCTGAGCGGTGGGGGTGTTGACGATGTTCAGCGCCGTGCCGTCGCCCTGATTGAAGCGGATCTCGCCGCCCACGGTCTGGCCGTTGGGGCGCTGCAGAAGCTGCATCAGCGAAAGGCTGGTGACGGACTTGCCGCAGCCGGACTCGCCGACCACGCCCACGGTGGCGCACTTGGGAATGTCGAAGCTCACGCCGTCCACGGCCTTGACCGTGCCCACGTCGGTGAAGAAGTAGGTGCAGACGTTGTCGAATTCCACGACGTTGTTC
Organism: uncultured Eubacteriales bacterium; assembly: GCA_900553265.1. Classification (GTDB taxonomy): domain Bacteria; phylum Bacillota; class Clostridia; order Christensenellales; family Aristaeellaceae; genus Faecivicinus. The sequence continues at coordinate 8,981 of USDD01000066.1, read as the reverse complement.
GCGTCGCGCATCTTCGTGGTGTACAGCTTGGGATCCTTGTTGGCGTTGGCGCGGTCGGCCTCCAGCTTCTTCGTCACGCGGCGGTTAAAGCGGGTGATCCGGCGGGACTCCTTCGCCGAAATATAGGAGGATTTCTTGTTTTCCGACATTTCGTTTCCCTCCTTATCGCTTGGCTTTCGGGTCGTATGCGTCGCGCAGGCCGTCGCCGACGAAGTTGAAGGCGATGACGGTCAGGCAGATCAGCAGTCCGACGGGAATCCAGATGAACGCATAGTGCGCCATGGCCGACGCGGACGAGACGGAGTTGATGATCGTTCCCCAGGTGGCCAGCGGATGCTTCACGCCCAGGCCCAGGAACGACAGCGTGGACTCGGTCAGAATCGTGCCGCCCACGCCCATCGTCGCGATGACGATCAGCTGGGGCATGACGTTGGGAACCAGATGGCGGAAGATGCGCGCGTTGACGCGGATGCCCGTGGCCTCGGTGGCCACCATGAACTCCTGCTCGCGCAGGGACAGGATCTGGCCGCGCACCAGGCGCGCCACGCCCGCCCAGCCCATGAGGCCCAGCGCCGCCATCATCACGATCAGGCGGACGTAGGTGTCCATGCGCATGGCGTCCATCATCGCGCCCAGAATAATCATGATGGGCATGCTCGGCAGACAGTAGAACACGTCCACCAGACGCATGATGAGATTGTCCACCCAGCCGCCGTAATAGCCGGCCAGGCCGCCCATGATGATGCCCAGGAAGCACTCCAGGAACACGACCACGAAGCCGACCATCAGCGAGATGCGGCCGCCGTACATGATGCGGGCCAGCACGTCGAAGCCGTCGCCGTCGGTGCCCAGCAGATGCTGAAGGGACGGGGAGGCGTACATGTCGATCTTGTAGATGATCTGGTCGCAGTTGATGACGTATTCGCCCGTGTCCTTCTGGGTGATCTTCAGCTCGGTGTCGTTGTAGAGCAGGCTGCCGTCGTCGCCATAGGCGTATTCGCCCACCTCGTTCTGCTGGGGCAGCGCGCAGGTGACGGAGGCGTTCAGACTGCCCGCGGCCTTCATGGTCTCGATGGCCTCGCGCACCTGATTCTTGAGCGCATATTCCATCGTGTCGTCGCCGTTGTAGCGGCGCACCACGAAGGAGCTGAACTCGGCGTAGTCATTGCCCTGAGCGTCGCGGATGAACAGCTCGTCGCCGTCGGCATGGATGGTGTAGTCCGCGCCGTCGGCGGTGAACTTTCCGGTGGTATAGGCATTCAGCAGCGCGGCGCAGCGGAACTCGTTGGAGATGGTCGTTCCGGGATTGACGGTGTCCAGCACGAAGCGGGTGTAGACCATCGCCGGAGCGGACTCGCCCAGGCGGTAGACCGTCTGACCCGACACGGCGTACTCGCTGTCGCCGAAGTCGAAGGTCGCGCCGTCGGGAGTCGTCTCCGCGGCGGCCTCAAACTCGGGGGCGAGCGCCTCGCCCTCGTAGACGAAGCCCTCGGACTTGCCGAAGATTTCAAACTTCTTGCCGGCGGCCTTTTTGAAGGTGTAGGTCGCGCCGTCGTACTCGAAGGAGCCGTCCTTGCCCTTGCAGGCCTTGGACGCGGCGGCGATGAACGCGTCGCCCAGCGTCTCGCCGTCGAACTCCATCTTTTTGCCGACGGAGTCCAGCAGGCCGACGCGCACCTCTCCGCCGCCGAAGGAGGCGACCTTCTCGGTCTCGCAGAGGCTTAGGGTGTAGATGCTCTCGCCCAGACGATCCACGGCGTAGAACTTCTCGTCGCCGCCCAGATACATCAGCCGATCGAGGCCCTCGGCCTCCATCTTCTTGATGTTGGTGTTCATCATGCTGGCGACGCCGCGATCCACCTCCGCGGCGGGATCGCTGACGTAGCCGGTGTAGGCGGTGTTCTCCTTGGCCAGCGCGTAGTTGACGTTCTGCGCGTCATACTTATAGAAGATCTGCTTCTGGCCGTAGGCGTAGAACAGCGGGCCGATGAACGAGAACACGAACATGGTCAGCAGCAGAACCGTGCCGAACACGGCCAGACGGTTGCGGATGAAGCGCTTGAACACCTGACGGCCGGGGGAAAGCACCTTGACGCGGGAAACGTCGTCCAGCTTGATCTCCTGCTGCGCGGCCTTCTTGGGCGCGGCCTTCTTTTTGAGGGCCTCGTTTAAATTGTAGGAAGCCATGGTCGCACCTCCTCAGCTCAGCCGCACGCGCGGATCCACCGCGGCGTACAGCAGGTCGGAAATCAGATTGCCCAGCAGGGTCAGTATGGAGATGAACGCCAGATAGAACATCACGAAGGGGATGTCCGCCTGGGTCATGGAGGTATAGGAGGCGTAGCCGATGCCGCGGATGCCGAACAGGGTTTCGGTAATCAGCGCGCCGGAGAACAGGCCCGGCAGCGAGCCGCCCAGCGTGGTGACCAGCGGAATCAGCGTGTTGCGGAAGGCGTGGCGATTGATGACCTGCTTCTCCGGCACGCCCTTGGCCCGGGCGGTGCGGATGTAGTCGGCGTTGAGCACTTCCAGCATATTGGTACGGGTGTAGCGCATCAGGCCGCCGATGGAGATCACGGTCAGCGTGATCGCCGGCAGCACGAAATGCTTGGCCACATCCAGTATTTTTCCGAATTCAGACAGGGTCTGATAGTCGCGCCCCTGCATGCCCGTCAGGTCGAACCAGCCGAGCTTGACCGAGAACACGTACTTCAGCACTGTGGCCAGGAAGAAGGTCGGCATGGAGATGCAGACCATGGAAACGACGGTGGTGAAATAATCCGTGAAGCTGTACTGCTTCTTCGCGGCGCTGATGCCCAGCGGGATCGCGATGAGGATTTCAAAAATGAAGCTGACGAGACCCAGCGCAAAGCTGTACCAGACGGTATCGTGGAACTTCTGGGTGACGGGGACGGTCCATGCCCAGCTCTCGCCCCATTCGCCCCTTACAGCGCTTTTCAGCCACGTAAAGTAGCCCCCAACAATGCCCTTGTCCATACCGTATTGCGCGTTCAGATCGGCGAGCCACTGGGTGTAGCTCTTGCCTGCGCCGGGACGGGAGGCCAATTCTCTCGCTTTCGTCTCGAGATAGCCCATCGGCATATTGTACATCAGTACATAAATCAGGAACATGACGAAGAACAGAATCAAAGCGCTGTAAAGCAAACGTTTTACAGTGAATTTCAGCATTCCAAACAGACCTCACTTCAAAGAATGTTTTACAGCCCCGGCACAGGGGGCGGGAGAGGGAAGCCCTCTCCCGCCTTTCGCGCCGGTCTTACCCAAGTTTTGAACGTTGATATCGAGCCTTACTTGGTGGCAAGGGTCTCGATCTCGGCGTACCAACCCCAGTAAGGAGTCATGTCCTTCGGCAGGGTGTCGGTGTCCAGACGGATGCTGGAGAAGGTGGAGCAGTCCTTGCGCTGATAGATCGGCAGCTCGCAGCCCCAGTCGAGGATGATTTCCATGGCGGTCTTGTAGGTGGCCTTGCGGAAATCGTTGTCGGCGCTGGTGCGGGCGGCGACGATCAGGCTGTCCAGCTCGGGATCGGTGATCTGGTAGTGGTTGGAGTTGGTGTTCTCGCCGTGGGCGTTGCTGGAGTGATAGACCTGGTACATGTCCGGATCCGGAGTGGACTGCCACGCGGCGACCCACATCTGAGCGGTGTTGGCTTCCAGAGCGTTGTTCCAGGTGGAGGTGCCCACGTCGTTCACCTGCAGGGTGATGCCGATCTTGGCCAGCGACTCAGCCGCGGCGACGGCCACGCCGTAGGTGGGATGGTCCTGAATGCCCTGGCCGGGGATCATGATCTCGTAGGACAGGGAAGCGCCGTCGGGAGCCGCGGTGAAGGTGGAGGAAGCGTCGTCCCAGGTGTAGCCGGCGGCCTTGAAGAAGCCGATGGCGGCCTGAAGCGCGGCGTCGTACTTCTGCTCGTCGCTCATGCCCTCGGTGTAGATGGGATTGCCGTCCACATCGTTGGAGTAGCAGTTCTGGTAGCCCTCGTCGGTGGGACGCGGAGCCGCCCAGGAGGTGTTGGAGATGGGATACTGGATGACGGCGGCGCGGTCGCCGTAGTAGGAGTTGATGACGGTGTCGCGATAGACGCTCAGCACGGTCATGAAGCCCTTGCGCAGATCGCGGGACTCGGCGGAGCCGGAATCCTCGCCGACCTTGACCAGATCGGCGTTGATGCCCAGATAACCGTAGCCGCGGTAGTCCACCAGAACGGTGGTGACCACGTCGCCGGTGAGCTCGCCGTTGCTGTTGGCGTCGCAGATGGCCTTCAGGGTGTCCTCGTTGATGGAGGGCACGGCGACGTCGAAGCTGCCGGTCACGATGCCGGGCACGTAGTCCGCATCCGTGGACTCCTGCATCATCAGGGTCTTGATGGCGGGCTCGCCCTGGAAGTAGTAGGGATTGGCCTTCAGGGTCACGACGCCGTTTTCATAGCTCTGGAAGACATACGGGCCGCAGCCGAGGGGCTGGGTGGTCTTGGCGCGGATCATGCTCAGATCGCCCTTCGGGAAGCCGAAGGAGTCCACGCCGTTGTACAGGCTCTCGTCGCCGTAGTAGTGCAGCGGCGCGATGGCGAAGGACATGTTGTAGATGGAGGTGGCGTCGTACTCGGTCATGTGCACGGTCATGGAGTAGTCGCCGGTGCGGATGATGCCCTTGATGCTGGTGACCGCGTCGCCGGAGGCCACGCCGTAGCCGTACTTGGTGGCGTAGTCGTCGATGAAGTCGAACAGCGCGGTGCCCGCGGACTCGGTGTCGGCGGCGGTCACAACGTCTCCGTCATAGGCGGCCACGATGGCGTTCCAGTAATCCGCGGCGGTGCAGCCCTCGGTGTAGGAATCGCCGTAGCCCCACATGGCCATGCCGAACTGCATCTGCTTTTCGGGATCGGCCTTGATCTCGTCGGGGGTAGAGCCGATGTCCGCGGCGTTGCTGTCGGCGTAGTTGGCGACGACGTAATCGACGATCTCCTGAGCCAGCGCGGCGCCCGCAGCGTCAACGTCCGCCCAGAAAGCGGTCTGAGTGGCCTCGTCCCACTTGGAGAAGTCCGTGTTGTCGCGGCCGGCGGCCAGCAGCAGCGTGGACAGGGGGGACATGGCGTTGTAGTACTCGTCCATGCCTTCGATGGGCTGCGCATAGAGGGTCGCGGCGCCATCGTAGGTGGGATCGGACAGCACGTAGATGCCGAAGATGACGTCGTCGATGTCCGCGGGCGTGCCGTCGGAGAACTTGATGTCATCGCGCATGGTCAGGTTGTAGTCGACGGTGCCGTCGTCGTTCATGACGACCTCGACGTTGCCCATGCCGTAATAGGTATAGTCGGTGCCATTGTAGTTGACGGTCTCACCCTCGATGCCGTTGCGGATGACGTTGCCGCCGCGGTCCCCAGCCAGCAGGCTGCCGGTGGTGAGATCGACCACTTCCTGGTCATAAGCGGTCGCAGCAAAGAAGGTGCTGAACTTCTGACCAAAGGTCGAAGTCGCGTACACCGCGCTGGAGCCCTCGGCTTCCGTCGTGTCCGCCGCCGGTTCGGCGAAGGCGGCCACGGAGAGAAGCATCGCAAGAGCGATCAGCAGAGAAACGAGTTTCTTCATGAAAATGTCCCTCCTGAGAAATATTTTATATAACAGCGCTGGGGCTGATATATATAAGAAAGGTTTTGCTTCGCATGGACAAATCCATGCGAAGCAGGGGGATCCCCCTGCCGGAGCGCCGGTTTTACCCGACCTTTTTAATCCTGAGCCCATCGCGCGTCTTCAGCAGAACCGCCGCGCAGGCCAGTATGCCCGCCGCCGCCGCCAAGCTGACGGCGTCCTTTGCCGTCAATCCCATGCGCACGGCGTACAGCACGTGTCCCGCCAGCGAAAGCGCCGACAGCAGCGCGAGAAACGCCGGGCAGACGTTCATCCGCCGGGACAGCTTGTCCCGGTGCTCCCGGGTGATCTTCTCCCCCGCGGTCAGCACCCGAAGGCAGCCCGCCGCCAGAAAAAACGCCGGAAAGACCATCGCCGCGAAGGGCAGCATCACATAGTAGATCCGCCCGCAGGGCGCGTTGAGCAGCAGCACCGTGAGGAACAGAACCTCCACCACCGCCGTCAGCGCGAGGCACAGCCTCTTCGTCCGGCGCACCTCGTCCGCGCCGCGCTCAAAGCCGAACCATTCGCCGCAGTACTCCGGAACAGTTTTGATTTTGCCGGTTTTCGGATCCCTCCGGTTTTCCAGCCGGTAGTCTCCGAGATATTTTTTGCTGACCATTCTCGCCCTCCGGATTGCGCCCGGTATAGACCTCGTCCATACCATAATAGCAAACACCGCGTAAAATTTCAACCGTTTTTCCTATTTTCCCTTCAAAAATTTCTTCCAATTAGACAAAATGGCGCATTCGGCGGCGAATCTGTCCGTCTATCAGAGATTTTTGACGGATACAACCTTCAAAAATGCAAAAAACGGCGAAGGACTGCAAGTCCTCCGCCGTTTTCCGCCGCGTCAGTGGGTGAACACCGCGCCGAAGAACGTCACCGTGTTCTGGCCGTTGATGTACTTCAGATCGGTCTTTTTCGTGGTGTTGTACACGTCGACGCCGCAGGCCTCCAGCGAGGTCATGGCCTTGTCGGGCATGCGGCAGGGCTCGTCGTCCAGCTTGGCGCAGCGCTCGCACAGGCGGCAGCCGCCGGCGCTCAGGCACAGGCTCTCGCCCTGAATCATGGGCTTCAGCCTTTCCCGCAGCTTCTGGCTCAGCCACGCGTGGCGATGGCTGGCCTCGGTCATGCCCTCGATGTCGAAGCTGTCCTCGATCTCGGACACGGTCTGATACCACAGCACCTGCTTAAACGACCGCACCTTCTCCATCAGCTCGTCGATGCCGCCGCAGAAGGGCGGGCAGGTCCAGCTGTTGCCGTAGCCGCCGCAGGCGTTGCCCTCGCAGATGGCGCGGAAGCTCCGGTCGGTCACCACCTGCTCGATGGGCAGGATGACCGCCCTGGTCGCGCCCAGCTCCAGCGCGGCCTGAATCCATTTCTCATCCATTCGGGCTCACCTCATCCATTTTTCCCGGATGTACCGGCAGCTCATGCCCACGGCGGCCAGCGGGTCGCCGCCGACCCAGTTCGCGTCCTGCTCCACCACGAAGCCCTCCACGCCCGATTCCTCGGCGGCGCGGACGACGCCGTCGTAGTTCATGTTGCCATGTCCCACCTCGGTGATGAAGCTCTCCGTCCAGCCGGTCTGCTCGCTCACGCGCACGCCCATGTCCTTCAGGTGGATCAGGCGAATGCGGTCGGCGTGATCGCGGATGTACTGAGCAACGTCCAGACCCGCGTTCTGCGCCCAGTAGCAGTCCAGCTCCATGGCCGTTCCGTCGGGATCCAGCTCGCTGAGCAGCATGTCGTAGGGCCGGCGGCCGTCCTCCATGCGCAGGAATTCGTGGCTGTGGTTGTGATAGATGAAGCGGAAGCCCTCCCGCGCGAAGAGCTTCGCCGAGCGATTGGCCTTTTCGATGAACGTCTCCACCTCTTCGGGCTTCGTCCAGAGGCCCACGCCGCCCACGCCGATGTTCCGCGTGCCGAGGATTTCGTGCACGCGCATGGCCTTCTCCGGCGCTTCGAGGATCTCGGTCAGGTCGTAGTGGGTGTTGACGATCTCCAGACCCGCCTCGCCGGCGAGGTCGGCGAAGGTCTGAGCGTCCACGGGCAGGCCCGCCGGCTCGATCTGGTCATAGCCGAAGTCGCTCAGGCTGGCGAAGATCTCGCGCAGCCCGGCCGCGTCCCGGGGCGTCACGTCGCGAATGCTGTACAGCTGAAGTCCGATTTTATCCATTTTCTCCCTCTCCCTTTGCTTCGCCGTCCGCCTGCCAGCGGACGAGATTGTCCACATATTGCTCCAGATGGGAAAAGGGCAGCACGCCGCTGAGCGTGTAGCCATAATGCTTCCCATCCAGCGTCCATTCCGCGCGCGTATTGCCGCCGCCCGCGTCGGAGAGCGTCACCTCGGCCCGGGGCAGCGTCAGCCGGATGGCTCCCGCCTCCGCGCCGCGCCCGGAAAAGCGCACGGGCACGGTGTCCGCGCTCATCAGAAAGCGCCGATAGAAGAAGTCCGCCGCGCCGTCGGGGGAGACGAGCGCGTCGCCGTCCCGGCTGAGCGTCCACGGCATGCCGCGCTCCACGTCGCCGAAGGCCTCCGCCAGCCGCAGCCGGTCGCCGCGCCAGCAGGTTCGCAGCGCCAGCAGCCATCCAAACCCGGCGACGCACAGCACCGCAAACGCCAGCGCCGCCGCCATCACCGCCCGAAGTCCTCTCCCGCGCCGCATAAGTCTGCTCCTTCCAACGTGGATTCACGCATAGGATAGCATACAAACACGCCGCTGTCCAGAGCAAAAAGGAAGGATTTTGACGCGGCGAATTCGAGCCCGCAGGATAAGCACGCGCTCCGCTTCAGCGCAGGGAAGAGGAACGAAAAATGCGCGGCGAATGCTCACGGCAGGGCGCGGCGGAACGCAGCGGCAGCTCGCGACGGGACGTGGCGGCAGCTCGCGACGGGGCACGGCGGCAGCTCGCGGCGGCAGCTCGCGGCCAAGACGCTCGAGCGCATAGCTCACCGATTTTACGATGCCCTCCTGCGAGTCGGTCAGCGTTCCGTCCATGTCAAAGAGAACTGTATCCCAGCGCATCAGCCAATGAACTCCTCTCGGCAGCGGCGGTAGGCGGCCACGGGATCCTCCGCCTGCGTGATGGGACGGCCCACCACGATGTAGTCGGAGCCGAGCTCCTTCGCCCGCGCGGGCGTGGTGACCCGTTTCTGGTCGCCCGCGTCCCCGTCGGCAAAGCGCACACCGGGGGTCACGGTGAGGAAGTCCTTGCCGCAGCGCTCATGGACAACGCCCGCCTCCAGCGGAGAGCACACCACGCCGTCCAGACCCGCCTGCGCGGCGTTTTCGGCATAGTGCATCACCACCTCGGCAAGCGGCTTTT
>USDD01000065.1 GCA_900553265.1 uncultured Eubacteriales bacterium | reverse complement strand
CCCCGCCCCCGCCGTACACGCCGCCGGGCTCGATTTAAATTCGAGAGGGCTTTGGCCCTCTCGAGCTCTCCGTGTTTTTTTTGACAGCCTAAAAGCTCCGCTTCGGCGGAGCCTTTTTCATGGACGAGAAGGAAAGGCTGCGAAAGGAACAGCCTCTCTTCCTTTTTTAGTTGTTTGTCCAGTTCAGATATTCGGGTTTGGTGTAGCCCTGTCCGTTCGGCTCGCTGTCGATCATGACGAGAAGCGCGTCCTTGCAGCCTTCCGCCATAAGCTGCTGATCCTGCGGAGCGGTGTTCACCGTCTGCGCGCGGGCGCTGGTGTAGAACCACAGGCCTTCGCCGTAGCGGAGCGGCTGACCCTTGCGGTCGGTGAGCGTCTGAAGATCCATCCCCATGGCGGCGAGCTCGTCCTGGGTGTAGAATTTCCAGGTCGCCTCGGGGAGTTCGTCCTCCCACTTGCATTTCGAAATGTCGCCGTCCTCGGATTTGCCGCCGCTGTAGACCTCGATAGTGTAGGCGTCGATGTTGAGGCGGCCGTAGGCATAGTCGATCAGCTCGGCGGAGGTGGGGTAGTCCTCGTAGGAGGATTTGGAATAGAAGCCGCGGCCGGTGGTTTCCTGGAAGGCTTCGGCCATTTTCTGCGCCACTTCCTTCATATAAAGGATGCTCTCGGAATCCTGAGAAGCGTCGTAGGCGCGATAGCACCAGGGATAGAGCACGCTCTGAATGCCCGTGTGCAGGCTGGCGAGCGCGTCGATTTCGTTGTTCAGCAGGAAATTCTGAATCGCCTGAACCTCCGGCTCGGAGGCGGGGGCCGCGCCCGCGCGGCTGTAGGCGTTGGCTCCGATTACGCCGGTCTCGACGGTGTCCACATCGTAGCGGTTCCACTGATAGTCGAAGGTGCGGTTCATGTCGATGCCGCTGTTGCGCGGATCGTCGCCGAGAACGCCGTTTTTGTCCCAGTCCGGGCTCTCCATGCCGAAGATTTCGGAGGTCTTGGGATCCGGCTGCGCGTCCGCCGTGCCGCGATAGAGCGTGGCGATGAAGCCGTCGCCGTCGACGTCCGTGTAGGGATCTGAGAAAGCCGTGCCGTCTCCGTTGGCGTCCACGGGGCGGAGGTTCTGGCGGGTGTTGCAGACGAAGGACTGCTCGTAGCCGTCGGGATTGATGACGGGCACGATGTAGACAACGTAATCGCTGAGAATCTGGGCGATGCGTTCCGTCTGGCTGTTCTCGGCCAGCCACCAGGCGAAGTACATGGCGCAGGTCGCGGATTCGCGCTCACCGCCGTGAATGTTGGCCATCACGGCGACGCCGGTCTTGTCCGCCTTGTCAACGGACGGATCGGTCAGCTCCATGCACCAGAGCGTCCGCTCCTGCCAGCTGTGGCCGATGGGATAGAGGGACGTGATTTCGGGATACGTCTGATTGATTTCGCTGAGCTGACTTTCCAGTTCAGCGTAGGGATAGCGCACGCTCCAGTCGATGGCGACCTTTGTTTCGGCGGACGCGACGGAAAAGAGCGTCAGTGCTGCGAGGAGAATGGACAGCAGTTTTTTCACGGGGAACACCTCCAAATATGATTTAGCAAAGTAACACGGTGATATAATAGCATGAATGGACGGGCGGCGCAAGGGGCGACTGCGTTAACTTTTCGATTTTTTCACCGGCGGACATTTCGCCCGGGCAGGATGGATTTTTTACATAATTCGCTTGACAGAAGGAGAAACCAGGCGTATAATTCGAAATCGAAACTGAAAATGAAATTCAAAATGGAGTTCGAATTAAAGAATGAAGAAGCGGTTTTTGATGGGCGTGCTCGCCGCGATGGCGGCGCTGCTGCTGGGCTGCGCGCGGGCGCAGGCGGCGGAAATTGTGACGACGAGCTTTCCATGCTATGATTTTGCGCGGCAGATCGCGGGCGACGCGGCGCAGGTGCGCATGCTGATCCGCCCGGGCACGGAGGTGCATTCCTATGAGCCGACCCCGGCGGACATCCTCGCCATCGGCGATTCCGACCTGTTCGTCGCCATCGGCGGCGAGAGCGACGCGTGGATCGACGGCATTCTCGGCTCCATGGGCGGCGGCGCGCCGCGGTCGATCTTTCTGATGGACAGTGTGGAGGCGCTGGAGGAGGAAGAGGTCGAGGGCGACGAGCATCACCACGAGACGGAGCTGGACGAGCACATCTGGACCTCGCCGAAGAACGCGCTGAAGATGCTCAGGGCGCTGGAGACGGCGATGTGCGAGGCGCTGCCCGAGCGGTCGGAGGTCTTTCATGCCAACGCCGACGCGTATGCGGCGCAGATTGAGAGCATCGACGCGCGGCTGACGGAGATGATCGGGCACGCGAAGCGCCGCGAGGTGATCTTCGCCGACCGCTTTCCGTTTCTGTATCTGGCCCACGACTACGGCCTGAGCTACGAGGCGGCGTTTTCCTCCTGTACGTCGGAGACGGAGCCCAGCGCGCAGACGCTGGTGCGGCTGATCCGGGCGATTCAGGCGGACGGAATCCCCGTAGTCTACACCATCGAGATGAGCAACGGCGCGATCGCGCGGACGCTGGCCGAGGAGACGGGTGTGGAGATTCTGTCCATGCACTCGGCACAGACGGTGACGCAGGCGGAGTTCGACGCGGGAGAGAGCTATGTGTCGCTGATGGAGAAGAATCTTGCGGCGCTGGAGAGGGGATTGAACGAATGAGGGGCGAGTACAGCACCCGGCAGAAACGGGAGGTTCTCGGCTTTCTGCAGGAGCACGATCTGGAGAATTTTTCCGTGGACGACGTGGTGTCGCGGCTGCAGAGCGGCGGCTCGCGCATCGGGCGCTCCACGGTGTATCGGTATCTGGAATCGCTGGCCGAGCAGGGCAGCGTGCGCAAATATCAGAACGCCCAGGGCGTCACGCAGTATCAGCACGTGGAGGACGACGGGCGCTGCGCCCATCACTTCCACATGCTGTGCAAGCGCTGCGGCGCGCTGCTGCACGTGGACTGCGAGCGGATGAACGCGCTGACGGAGCACATTGCCGAGGAGCACGGCTTTCAGCTGGATCCGCGGGAGACGGTGCTGGTGGGAATCTGCGCGCGGTGCGCGAGAGGGGAGGAATTCCATGGCGCTGATCACGATGAGGGACGTCACCATTGCCTTTGAGGGCGTGGCGGCCATCGAGCATGTGAATCTGAGCATTGAGCGCGGCGATTATCTGGTGATCGTGGGCGAAAACGGCTCGGGCAAGAGCACGCTCATGCGCGCGATACTGGGGCTGGTTCGGCCTCACAGCGGGCAGGTGCTCTACGGCGACGGGCTGCGGCGCAGTCAGATCGGCTATCTGCCCCAGCAGACGGCGGCGCAGCGCGATTTTCCCGCGTCGGTGGAGGAGGTCGTGATGTCCGGCTGCATCAATCGGATGGGCCGGAGGCTGTTCTTCGCGCCGGCGCAGCGGAAGCTGGCGGAGGAGAAAATGCGGCTGATGGACGTGGAGAAATTCCGCAGAAAGCCCTATCGCGTGCTCTCCGGCGGTCAGCAGCAGCGCGTGCTGCTGGCGCGGGCGCTCTGCGCCACAGATTCGATTCTGTTGCTGGACGAGCCGGTGACGGGTCTCGATCCGGAGGCGACGGACGAGCTGTACGCCGTGCTGCGGCGGCTGAACCGGGAGCACGGCGTGACCATCGCCATGGTTTCCCACGATCTGCGCGGAGCCATGCGCGACGCGAACAAGGTGCTCGTGATGAATCACGGCGTGGATTTCTGCGGAAGCGTGGAGGAATATCGCGCGATGAGCGCCGAGAGGAGGGACGGCTGATGGCTCGGGCATTGGAGGCGCTGCTGGGGCGCGGAACGAACCGGCGCGCGGCGATTTTTGCGGCGCTGCTGCTGACGGTGCTGGCCGTCCTGCTCCTGTGCAATTTGCCGGCGGTGGGCGCGCTGGCGGCGGAGATGGGTGCGTATCTTCAATATAAATTCATTCGGCGCGCGCTGATCGTGGGCGCGCTGGTGGCGCTGTGCGCGGCGCTGCTGGGCGTGATTCTGGTGCTCAAGCGCTATTCCATGATCGGCGACGGACTGAGCCACGTGGGCTTCGGCGCGCTGACGGCGGCGGTGTCGCTGGGCACGGTGACGGCGGACGCGCTGCCGGGCTTTCTGCCTCAGGGACTTCGGATGGCCATCGCCCGGCTCTGCGCGCAAATTTCCGCCGCGCCGCTGGTGTTCACGCTGGTGGTGGTAGTGATCTGCGCGACACTTCTGCTGCGCGTGAGCCAGAACAGCCGCATCGGCGGCGATTCGGCCATCGCCATCATCTCCACCACGGCGCTGGCGGCGGGCGTAATCATCACGTCCACCAGCAGCGGCATGAACATCGACGTGTACAACTACATGTTCGGAAGTATTCTCGCCATGGAGCCCTCGGACGTGATCCTGTCGGTGATTCTCTCGGCGGTGGTGCTGGTTCTGTTCGCAGCGTTCTATCCGAAGATCTTCGCCGTGACCTTCGACGAGGCGTTCGCCCGGGCGACGGGGCTGAACGCCGGGCTGTACAATCTGCTCATCGCCGTGCTGACGGCGGTGACCATCGTGGTGGGCATGCGCATCATGGGAACGATGCTCATCTCCAGCCTGATTATCTTCCCGGCGCTCACGTCCATGCGGGTGTTCTCCCGCTTCCGGGCGGTGGTGATCTGCTCGGCGATCGTGTCCATCGTCTGCCTGACCGTCGGAATCATGCTGTCCTGCGTGCTGTCCCTGCCCGCCGGCGCGGGCATCGTGGCGGTCAACCTCGCCGCGTTTCTGATCTTCAGCCTGATCGGCGCGCTGCGGAAGTGAAATTGCGGAAAATTAACGTCGGAAGTCCTTGCATAAGGGCGGCGACCGTGGTATAATATCTCAGTAAAGCAGAAGCGCCGACTTCTCACCTTGCGTCGAAAGTTGCAATGGTTCTTTTTGAGAGATTCTCTCCGCAATGGGGAGCGTTTAGAGAGCGGCGCAATGCGTCGCTCTTTTAATTTTGGTTTGACGAATTGTTTAGGGGGTGCATCGGTATTAACGATCTCATGATTAACGAGGAGATCCGCGACCGCGAGGTGCGTGTCGTCGATCAGGCGGGCGAACAGCTTGGCGTGATGCCTATTCGCGAGGCGCTGGAGCTGGCCGAGGAAAAGCAGCTTGACCTTGTCAAGATTGCGCCGCAGGCCCGGCCGCCGGTATGCAAGCTCATGGACTACGGAAAGTATCGCTTTGAGCAGTCCAAGAAGGAGCGCGAATTCCGCAAAAATCAGAAGGTCATTACCGTTAAAGAAGTGCGCCTGTCTGCCACCATTGAGGATCACGACATCGATGTTCGCGTGAAGAACGCCATCAAGTTCCTCAAGGACGGCAACAAAGTCAAAGCGACAATTCGCTTCCGTGGTCGTCAGATCACCCACTCGGAGATCGGTCGCGAGATCATGGCCGACTTTGCGGAGCGAATTAAGGACTATGGGACGGTCGACAAGGCTCCCGCCATTGAGGGCCGCAATATGTCGATGTTCGTCAGCCCCAAGGATGCGAATTGACGCATACCGATGATGAGAGGAGGAAAACCCAATGCCTAAGCAGAAAACTCATAAGGGCGCGGCGAAGCGCTTTAATCTCACCAAGACCGGAAAAGTGAAGCGCGCGCAGGCCTTCAAGCGTCATATTCTGACCAAGAAGCCCACCAAGCGTACCCGCAACCTTCGTAAGGCGGCCTATCTGACCACCACCGAAGGACGCACCATGAAGAAACTGATTCCGTACAAGTAAGGAGGCGAATCAACAATGGCAAGAGTGAAGCGTGCAGTTAACGCACAGAAGAAAAAGCGTAAGATCATGAAGCTTGCGAAGGGCTATTTCGGCGCCAAGAGCAAGCAGTATCGTGCAGCCAGCGAACAGGTTCGCCGTTCCCTGCGCTATGCCTACATCGGCCGCAAGCAGAAGAAGCGCGATTTCCGCCGCCTGTGGATCGCCCGTATCAACGCGGCGGCCCGCATCAACGGTCTGAGCTACTCCAAGCTGATGAACGGCCTGAAGGTCGCCGGCGTGGACATCAACCGCAAGATGCTCGCCGAGCTGGCCATCAGCGACGCCAACGCCTTCGCCGCGCTGGCCGAGAAGGCCAAGGAAGCGCTGAAGTAAGCGTTTTTGCCTCAGGCAGAAAAAGCCCCGGTTTTTCCGAAACAAATCTTCGGAAGGATCGGGGCTTTTTGCGTGGGAAAAAATCACAGCTCCCGGCGCGTGACCTCCACTTTGATATTCACTTCGCTTTCAAGCCAGCGCGCGCGCCAGTCATAGGTCTGCCAGCGCTCGAGAGTGGAAAAGGAGCGCGCGGCGATTTCGGCAAACTGGAAGGGCTCCGCGCCCATGCGTTTGCAGGCGGAGACGGTCTCCATGAGCTCCCGGGTCAGCGCCTTTTGCGCCGCCTCCGCGTCGGTGATTTCGCTGTCCGGCAGCAGGGCGACGCACAGCTTCACGTCGATGCGCAGCGGCTCGGCGCTTACATCGACGGAGACGGAGGGTCTGCCCTGAGTGGACAGCGAGAGACTCTGATCGTCCGCAGTCATGTTGAAAGTCTGCTTCTTGCCGCTGAGCAGATTGCAGAAGAGTGTCTGCGGCCCGTCGAGCCGGCCGGCCATCCGCCCACCCACGAACACGGCCGCGCCGAGAAAGCGGTTGGCCTGGGGTGAAGTGGCGGAAGCGGTGTCCGCGTCGCGGGGAAGGGCGGGTTGGACGGAGGGGGAATCAGCGACATCTGGCTGTGCAGAAGCGGTGTTCTGCACAGCGTCGGAGTCAACGGCTGCCCATGCCGGAGCGTCCTCCTTCGCGCTCTCGTCGGCCTCGCCCTGAGCAGCGTAGATGGCCACGGGATCGGAATAGACCGACTGGGTTTTGTAGTAAACGTCGGCGAACTGCACGTCGGGAATGTAACCCGAGTCGGTGTAATTTTCGAACATGGCGGTCAGCTCGGTGGAGATGCGCGAGCCGATGAGCATGGTCTCCTGTTCGACAAAGGCCTTGGCCTCGCCGGCGCAGACGGCCAGACGCGCGGCAGTGTACAGGCGATACGCGTCCATCATGGAGGTTGCGGCGGCGGCAAAGCGGTCGCTGCGCGCCATCTTCTCGGAGACGATGACGAGCTGCAGCTGAGACAGGTCGAGCCGCCGGGGCACGATCCATTCCAGTCGGCTCATCGCCTCGGGAAAGCTGTCGCCCTCGGCGGAAAAGACCAGCTCGCTGCCGTCGCCGGAGCCGTTGGAAGCGTCGTCCTTGCCGGTGATCTTCGGAATCTGCGCGCAGACGCGAATCTGCCCGTCATCCATCAAATCCAGCCCGAGAATGAGCACGTAGGCGAGGTTTTCCACCTCGTTGGACTCGGAGCAGCCGCTCAGCAGCAGCGCGCAGAGGAGAAAGAGGGCCGCAAGGCGTTTGCGCATGGAGAATTCCTCGCTTTCGATGGGGAGAAAATGGGGGTGCTTACGCACGGAGCAATCCGCGCTTTTTTCCGTTTTGCAGCATCAGCGCCGCAAGCAGTGTGCCCTGCGCTGCGTAGAGCCACCGGGCCAGCGCCATCGCGTCTGTCCTTGCGCCCACGCCGAAAAGCGCCAGCGCCATGCAGCTCAGCGGCGCGGCGAATACGCACACCTTGCCGTTCAGACCGGGCAGCGCGCGCTGGAGCGTCAGCGCGACGCTCAGCACATCGAAGAGCAGCAGCATCAGCAGGCTCACCAGCCACAGCACGATCATGGGAAACTGGAGCGTCAGCGGCGCGCGGCCATTGGACAGCAGCAGGTCGAACTGGGCATAGCGCGAGGTCAGATCGCCGCTGACCAGCGGAGGGGTCATCAGATTGCGCAGCAGAATCAGCCCGGCGGAGACCACGGCAATGAAGCACGTCAGCCGCGCCGGGCGCAGTGCGCGGCGGGGATGCTCCGCCTCCCGGCGGGAGCAGAGCGCGATGGGCAGCATCAGGCTCATCCAGCTCGCCGCGCGCACCGCGCCGTCGAGAATGTCCGAAACGCCGGAGCCCAGCAGCGGCGTGAGCCACGCGAAGCGATAGCGGCTTCCCTCCAGCAGAATCACAATCAGCAGCAGCCACGGCAGAATCCGCCACCAGACGCGCGCCGCAGAGCCGACGGCCGCGCCGTTTTCCTTCAGCGCCCAGAGACACAGCAGCAGCTGAGGAACCAGCAGCAGCGTCAGCGACGTGGTGCGCAGGGAGAGATAGCCCGCGGTGTGGGCCGCGCAGCGCATCACGGCGGCTCCGTCCAGCGCGGAGAGAATCGCGAATATCGCCGAGACGGCGCGGGGGAGCAGCGCATTTGTCTCGAGGGGCGCTTCGCCGCAGGCGTCCCGGAGCCGTTGAACGGCGAAGGCCATGGGCAGCGCCAGCGCGCCGCCCAGCAGCGCCGAGAGCCATCCGGCGCAGCAGAGCCGCGGCATGTCGATGACCACGCCGAACACGATGCGCATGCTGACAGCCAGGGCGATCAGCGGCGCGGCGGCTCCGTCGGTGATTTTCAGCTTCATTTCGACCTCTTTCCCTTCATCCAGCTGCCGCGCTGGGCGTAGTACATGGGATGCTGCTGGCGGCGCAGGGACAGGCGCAGCAGAATGTCCGGCCCGTGGGGGCGCTTGGGCGCGACGGGCGCGAGATAGGGCACGCCGAAGGAGTGGATGCCGCACAGGCGCACCGACAGAGCCACCAGCATCAGCAGCACGCCGTAGAGCCCCAGCGCCGCGCCCGCCAGCACGAACAGCACCCGATAGAGCACGATGGACAGGCCGAAGCCGTAGTTCGGCGCGGCGTAGTTGCCCAGACCGGTGATGGCGACCAGAATGACCAGTATGGGGCTGATGATGGACGCGGAGACCGCCGCCTGCCCCAGCACCAGCGCGCCCACGATGCTGACCGTGGAGCCGATCTGGGAGGGAATGCGCGTGCCGGCCTCGTTGATGAGATAGAAGGAGAATTCCATAATCAGCACCTCCATCAGAATGGTGAAGGGCACGTCGGCGCGGGTCTCGGCGATGGACAGCAGCAGCGTCAGCGGCACCAGATGGGTGTGGTGCAGCGTCAGCGCCACGTACAGCCCCGGCAGCAGCAGCGCCAGCAGAACGCCCGCAAAGCGGATCAACCGCAGCAGCGTGGCGTACTGCCAGCGCATGAACATGTCGTCCGAGGCGTGGAGCAGGTGGAACAGCGTGATGGGCGCGGCCAGCGCGTAGGGCGAGTTGTCGGCCAGAATGACGAACTGGCCGTCGATCAGGCACGAAGCCGCCCGGTCGGGCCGCTCGGTCTGGAGCATCTGCGGGAAGATGGCCCGGGGCGAATCCTCGATCAGCTGCTGAATGCCGCCGATGCCCGGCACCGACGCGGCGGTGATGGCCTGAAGCCGGCGGCGCGCCTCGTCCACGGCGCGCACGTCGGCTACGCCGTTTAAGTAGACCAGTGCGACCGAGGTGGGAACGCCCGTGCCCACCGTCAGCCGCTCGGTAATCAGCTCGCCGGACTGCACGTAGCGATGCAGCAGCGTCAGGTTGTCTCTCAGGCTCTCCACAAAGCCCTCCTGCGCGCCGAGGACGACCGCCTCGTTGGAGGGGCGGTCGACCCTGCGGTGCTCGAAGCCGCGGGTGTCCAGCAGCAGCGCCTCGGCGCAGCCGTCGGGCAGCACGCAGGTCATGCCGCCGAGAATGCCGGTCAGAAGCTCCTTTACGCGGCTCTCCCGCTCGCACTGGGCGACCTCCAGAGATTCCTCCTTCAGCCATCCCACGGGATCGGCAATGCCCGAGGCGGCGGGGGACTTGCTGGCGTGGAGGATGAACTCGGAGATCTTCGCGTCGCCGGCCATGCCCTCCATGTAGAACAGCGTGAACCCGAAATCGGCGCAGCGATGGCGGCGCTCCACAGCGTCTCTGTTTTCCGGAATGTGCAGAAGCGCGCGGAGCGTCTGAAGATCCCTTTCGGTCTCGCCCGTCAGCTCCGAGCGCAGCATTTCATCGCGACTTGGCAAGGTATCGCCCTCCCTTTTGACGACAGTATTTCCCTTTTCAGGGAAAATAACCGCAAAAAAATCCCCGCCGTGAGGCGGGGAAGACGGAAAGGCTATTCTGCGGAGAGCATGCTCTCGGGCAGCGTGGCGGAGAGAGTCAGCACGGAAATCTGCGGCTGGTTCATCAGGCGGAAGCGCATCAGCGGCAGATCGCCGTTGATGGACAGACCGCCGGTGATGTATACCTGCGTTTCGCCCACGGCGGACAGGCCCTGCACGCGCTCCTGCGCGGGGAACCAGCCGTTGCGCGGAAGCGTGCTGTCGGGGATGTAGAACGCGCCCAGCAGCGGCAGCCGCCACACGCCGCCGCAGTAGTGTCCGGCCAGAAGCAGGTCTGGCGCGCTTAAATATTTGCCCGAATCCGACGTGTGGGCGGCGGAGGCGAGGATGAAGGCTTCCGACGGCATCTCGTGAGCCAGCGTCAGGTAGAAGTCGTCGTCCTTCATGGAGGACAGCGCGGCGTAGAAATTGTCGGCGATGCGCTGGCGATAGCTGGTGATGGGCAGCGTGTCGTAGTCGGCCTGAAGGCCGGAGAGCACGCCGTCGGTCTCCTGCTCGGCCTGCTCCTTCCAGACGGTTGTCAGGTCGGCGGCTTCGAGGTTCATCAGCGTCGAGGGAGTGAGCCACAGATTGCTCGAGCCGATGGTCAGGCACACGGGCGAGTCCACGTACACCGCGCCGCGGTCGATGGCGCCGAGAATCCAGTCCTCCAGCACCAGCTGGGACAGCGTGCCCTCGATGGCGCGAGGTGTTTCGACGAAGGGGCCGGGGTCGTTGTCGCCGGCGATGAAGAACACCTTCTTGGAGCTGGGAATGCCCTCCAGCAGCTCGTAGAAGGGCTCCGGGTCGCCGCCCTTGCCCACCATGTCGCCCAGACAGACCACGGCGTTGTAGGACGTGCCGTTGATGGCGCGCAGCAGCGCGGACTGTTTGTCGCCGAAGCGCTTGCCATTGAGGTCGGAGATGACCAGAATGCGGTAGTTCTCCAGGTCGGCGGACAGGCCCACGGCGGTGATCTCCTGCTGAACCACGGAGACGTTGCTGTTGTTCAGAAAGACCATGCCCACGAGCATCACCACCAGCGCCAGCAGAATCAGCGGCCAGAAGCGAATCTCCCGGCCGAAGACCCGGATGGGCCGAACCGAGCTGTTTTCGCCGCGCATGATCTCGAACAGCGACTGGCGCTTGCGCCGGAGGGCGGCGGGACTGACCAGCCGCGACCAGAGCGTGTTTTTATTCTTCTTTTTCTTCCGCTGGCGCTTTTTCACGGCGGACTTTTTCTTCTTCGCGGCGGATTTCCGGGTTTTCAGCGGAAGATCCGTCTCGTCGCCGTAGAGATCGGCGTCGGTGCGCAGAACGTCCTCCTCGGGGGGCGCGGCGGTGGGCTCGGGGGCAACGTGCTTGCCCGCGACCTTCTTTTCTTCGGATTCCTGCATGTTTGGCTCCCTTGCGTTTCTGAGAGTATTCCTCTCCATTATAAGGCTGAAAGCCGCGCTTGGCAAGTGCACAGCGGTAAAAACAACGGCTTTGAGCGTTTTGTAACCGAATTTTCGTTGACAGAGCGGCAATGGCGTGGTATAATTCCCCTGTCGATGACGAAGAGGAGTAGCTCCCAACGGCTTCTCAGAGAGGACGGCTCACCGGCTGAAAGGCCGTCCGCAGCGCAGGGGAGTGAAGGTCGCTTCCAAGACGGGCGGGTGAACGGAGTAGCCGGCCGGGGTGCGCCCCGTAGCGCGCGAAGAGGCTCGAAGGAAAATCGGGCGAAATAAGGTGGTACCGCGGAGCAATCCGCCCTTTGTGGCGATGCTCCGCGTTTGCTTTTGGCCATTGGCCTCACCGACCGAAGGGAGAGACAGAAAATGGAAAACCAGCAGGAATTCACCATGGAGAAGGTCTTTGCGCCCCAGCAGGTGGAGGGCAGGATCTATGACATGTGGGAACAGTCCGGCGCGTTCGAGCCGAAGAAGGATCCCAACAAGAAGCCGTTTACCATCGTCATGCCGCCGCCGAACATCACCGGTCAGCTGCACATCGGCCACGCGCTGGACGAAATGCCCCAGGACGTGCTGATTCGCTACCATCGCATGAAGGGCGATCCCACGCTGTGGGTGCCCGGCACCGACCATGCCGCCATCGCCACCGAGGTCAAGGTGGTGGACGCGCTGAAGGCCGAGGGCCTGACCAAGAAGGATGTGGGCCGCGAGGAGTTCCTGCGCCGCACGTGGGAATGGAAAAAGGAATACGGCGGACGCATCGTCAGGCAGCTGCGCAAGCTGGGCGTCTCCTGCGACTGGAAGCACGAGCGCTTCACCATGGACGACGGCCTGTCCCGCGCCGTGCGCGAGACCTTTGTCAACCTGTATGAAAAGGGCCTGATCTATCGCGGCGACCGCATCATCAACTGGTGCCCGACCTGCCAGACCGCGCTGTCCGACGCGGAGGTGGAGTACGTCGAGCAGGATTCCTCCCTGTGGCACATCCGCTATCCCGGCCCCAACGGCCACGATGTGGTGGTGGCCACCACGCGCCCGGAGACCATGCTGGGCGACACCGGCGTGTGCGTCAACCCCAGGGACGAGCGCTATTTCGATCTGGTGGGCAAGACCGTGACGCTGCCCATCATGAACCGCGAGATTCCCGTGGTCGCCGACGACTACGCCGACATGGAGTACGGCACCGGCGCGGTGAAGATGACTCCCGCCCACGACCCGAACGACTTCGAGGTGGGCAAGCGCCACAATCTGCCCATCATCCGCGTCATGAACGACGACGGCACGATGAACGAAAACGCCGGCAAGTACTGCGGCATGACCCGCGACGAGTGCCGCAAGGCCGTCGTTTCGGAGCTGAAGGAGCTGGGTCTGCTGGTCAAGATCGAGCCGCTGAAGCACAACGTGGGCACCTGCTATCGCTGCCACGATACCATCGAGACCATCATTGGCTCCAAGCCCCAGTGGTACGTCAAGATGGAGCCCCTGGCCAAACCCGCCATTCAGGTGGTCAAGGACGGCCAGCTGCGCTTCATCCCCGAGCGCTTTGAAAAGACCTACTTCAACTGGATGGAGAACATCCGCGACTGGTGCATCAGCCGCCAGCTGTGGTGGGGCCATCGCATTCCCGCGTTCTACTGCGACACCTGCGGCGAGATGATCGTCTCCCGGGAGGATCTGACCGTCTGCCCGAAGTGCGGCGCGCCGATGCGTCAGGACGACGATGTGCTGGACACCTGGTTCTCCAGCGCGCTGTGGCCGTTCTCCACGCTGGGCTGGCCGGACAAGACCGAGGATCTGGCCTATTACTATCCCAACTCCGTGCTGTCCTGCGGCTACGACATCATCTTCTTCTGGCTGGCGCGCATGGTGTTCTCCGGCATCGAGCAGATGGGTCAGTGCCCCTTCAGCGTGGCGCTGATGCACGGCCTCGTGCGCGACGCGCAGGGGCGCAAGATGTCCAAGTCGCTGGGCAACGGCATCGACCCCATCGAGGTCATCGACAAGTACGGCGCGGACGCGCTGCGCTTCTCGCTGGTCATGGGCGTTGCGCCCGGCAGCGACATCCGCATGTCCGAGGAAAAGATCGAGTCCTTCCGCAATTTCGCCAACAAGATCTGGAACGCCAGCCGCTTCGTGCTGATGAATCTGCAGGGCTTCGAGCCGCAGGGCATCCCGTCCGCGGACAAGCTCCAGCTGGCCGATAAGTGGATTCTGACGCGCTATCAGGAGACGGTGCGCGAGATCACCGACAACCTCGAGAACTATGATCTCGGCTTCGCCGCCACCAAGCTGTACGACTTCATCTGGTCCACCTTCTGCGACTGGTACATCGAGATGGCCAAGCAGGGACTCTACGCCGACGATGGCGAGGCCAAGCGCACCACTCAGGAGGTGCTGCTCTACGTGCTGACCGGCACGCTGAAGCTGCTGCATCCCTACATGCCCTTCATCACCGAGGAGGTGTTCGGCTATCTGCCCGGACACAAGGGCATGCTCATCACGTCTCAGTGGCCCGAGGCGAAGCCCGAGTACGACTTCCCCGCCGAGGCCGACCGCATGGAGGGCGTGATGGAGGTCATCCGCGCCATCCGCAACCTGCGCGCTGAGATGAACGTCGCGCCCGGCCGCAAGGCCACGCTGATGCTCAAGCCGCACGAGGGCTGGAGCGATGCGCTGCTGGCCGCCGACGGCTACTTCAAGCGCCTGGCCGGCGCCAGCGCCGTGGAGCTGCTGGCTGCCGACGCGCCCAACCCGGCCAAGTCCGCCTCCGCAGTGTGCGATCCCTGCGAACTGTTCATCCCGCTGGGCGAGCTGGTGGACGTGGACAAGGAGCTGGCGCGCCTGGAGAAGGATCTCAAGTCCGCCGAGGGCGAGGTGCAGCGCGCCGAGGGCAAGCTGAGCAACGAGAAGTTCGTCGCCAAGGCGCCCGCCAATCTGGTGGAAGCCGAGAAGGAAAAGCTCACCGCCGCCCGCGCGCGCGTGGAAAAGCTGAAGTCCCGCATCGCCGAGATGGAAGCGCTGAAGTAATGATTGGTAAAAATGGGGCAGTCCGCAGAAGAACGCGGGCTGCCTCTGCTTTGTGGAGCGCAAAGCGTCTGGCCGAGGAAAATTTGTGATGGCAGGCGACCTCGCGGCCGGCTGTCGCCGTCAGACAGGAATTTCGCCGGAATTCTCCTTGCGCTCAAGCTCCCGCCTTTGCCGTCAGATGTGCGTGGATTTCCCGCACGGCGGCGGCCTTTTCCTCGGCGGGAACGGCCAGACGGACGCAGTGCTCCTCCTCGGAAATCGCCAGCGCGGGAACGGCCTGTCGGGCGCGCTCCAGCGCCGCCGCGTCCGGCGAGAAGGCGGAAATCAGACTGACCGCGCCGCCCGAGGCGACGAGCATTTCCGCGCCGTCGGGGGCGAAGAAGCGCGAGTGGGCGCTCTCCCGGAACGTGCCGCGCAGCGGCTCAGGGATGTGCGCCATGGGAATGAGCCGACGGTCGTCCAGCGCGCAGACGCAGGGAACCACGCGGCGCACGCAGTCGGAGATGCAGGTGCCCGGGCGTTCGGGGCGGAAGGTGTTGCGGATGACCGTGGGCACACCCGCGTCGCGCACGGGGTGCAGACAGTCGGGATGGAGCACCTGCGCGCCGGCGGCGGACAGGCGCGCCATCTGCCGATAGGAGACCAGCGGATGGGCCGCCGCGTCGGGGCACAGCGTCGGGTCGGCGCTCATCAGGCCGTCCACGTCCGTCCAGTTTTCGTAGAGACTCGCGCCGAGGGCGGCGGCGATCCACGCGCCGGAAATGTCCGAGCCGCCGCGGGAGAAGGTCTGAATTTCGCCGTCGGGGCGGCTTCCGTAAAAGCCAGGAATCACCGCGCAGGAATAGCGCCGCGCCATTTTCTGAACGGCGGCGCGGGTTTTCGCCGCGTCCACGCGGCCGCGCGCGTCGAAGTGGATCAGCTCCGCCGCGTCCACGAAGGGCAGACCGGCATAGCGCGCGAAGAGCATGGCGCACAGGCGCTCGCCCTGGGCCGCGGCGCGATCCCGAGAGAAGGCCGCGTCGGCGGCGAGGGAATCGAACAGGCCGTCCATGGGAATGGACAGCGCGTCGGCGATTTCCTCATACCGCGCGCGAATGGCCGAGAGAATCAGGCGGTTGTCGCCGCCCTCGGCGGCGCGGGCGTGGGCCAGCAGCAAAAGATCCGTCACCTTGTCGTCCATGCAGTGGCGGCGGCCGGGCGCGGAG
>USDD01000064.1 GCA_900553265.1 uncultured Eubacteriales bacterium | reverse complement strand
ATCCAGACCTCGTCCTTTCGGCTGCCGTCTTCGTATTGCAGCGCGTTGGGGATGCGCCCGATTTCTCGAAAGCCCAGCTTGCGATACAGCGCCTGCGCACGCTCGTTGTCTGCCGCGACGCTCAGCTCGATCTGGGAAAAGCCCATTCCCGGCGCGGCTTCGATCAGCCGCCTGAGGATTTCCGTGGCGACGCCCTGATTCCAGTATTTCTTCCGCACGGCGACGCCCAGCTGGGCGCGATGCCGCCTGCGGGCGTAGGCGCGGGCCACGGGCGATATGCCGCCGCAGGCGATCATCTCCCCATGGTCAAAGGCGGCGATTTCCAGCACGTCCTCTGCCTCCAGCTGATCGGCGATGACTTCTGCAATCAGCTCCAGATCGCCGCCGATTTCGCCCGAGCCGCGGGCCATGAACGGCGTTTCCCCGTTGACAACGCGCAGATAATCGACGCGCCGCGCAGCGTCGGAGGGCTCCGGGCTGCGCAGCGCGCACGTTCTTCCGTCCTTTAAGCGGACGGTGCATTCCTGCATTTTCACTTATTTCATCTCCATGACCGAGCGGATGTCCGCGCCCTTGGGCGTGACCAGTCCGTCCTTGGCCATCATGGTCTCCAGCACCTCGATGTCCGCCTCCACGTCCAGCGCCTCGGACTGGAACAGCCGATCCTGCTGCTGCTCGAAGGCCTTGATCAGCGAATCGAGGATGTCCTCGATCTTCCTGCGCGAGGCGGTGATGTTCGCGCCCTGATAGCTCTGCTTCTCCATCAGCGAATAGCTCTTGAGCAGCTTGAACGTGGTGGGCAGATAGTAATTCATGAACTTCTTCACCTCGTCCATGCGCTCGGGCTTCTGGGTCACGACGGTGAAGATGCTGGCGGTCAGCTCGCCGATGCGGTCGATGCGCGCCGAAACCTCCTCGTCGGCGATCTCGTCGTTCAGGTCGCGGATCATGCGCAGCTTTTCCTCGAAGTCGTCCTCGCTGACCTTCGGCGCGGCGTGCCTGGGCTCAGACTTCTGCTCGGCCTTGGGCGGCTCTTCGGCGGGGTGCTCCTCCTCGCGGGGCGGCTCCTCGTAGCCGTAATCGCTCTCCATGGCCTCGATCACCAGCTCGCCGCGGGACTGATCGATGTAGGCGTCCGGGCCGAGATAGCCCTTGGAAATCATCGCCCGCAAATCGGAAGCCACCAGCGACGCGGGCTTGCCCAGCTTGGCGGCGAACTCCGCCAGCGGCACCACGCGGCGGCTGCCGATCACCGAGACGTAGCTGCGATAGTCCGCGCGCTTCTTGCGCTTCCACAATTTCCACAGCCACCGGCCCACCTCAATCGCACCGAGAACGCGCAGCCACGGAACGGCGAGGGAAATCAGCCAGAACCACGGCGTCTTTTCCGGATTTGGACTCTCAGGAATGTCAATTTTCGCGGCGCGCCGACGGTTCTCGCGCATGTTTTCTCACCTCTTGCCCGACTTGTTCATTTTCATTTTAGCACAATTATGTTATCATCTCATTGCGGCCGGGGCCGTTCCAGAAATCTTTCAGCCGCTTTTGGAGCAGCGCCATCTTCCCCACGCGCCGCACGCGCCAGTGGGGCGGCAGCAGTTCGCGAATGTGCTCCTCGCCGTAGCGCGTGTCCATCAGCAGCACCACGCCACGGTCGGTCTCGGTGCGGATGACGCGGCCCGCGGCCTGCAGCACGCGGCGGATGCCGGGAAAGGTATAGGCCACGTCCGCGCCGCTGCCGAAGCCGTCGTCGTACAGCTCCTGAAGCAGATTCTGCTCAAAGCCGATCTGGGGAATGCCCGTGGAGACGATGGCCGCGCCGGACAGCCGGTCGTCGGGAAGGTCGATGCCCTCGGCGAACACGCCGCCCAGCACGATGAACGCTGCCATGCTCTCCTCCGGCTGAAGCTCGAACTGCTCGATGAACGCCGCGCGCGCCGCCTCGCTCATGCCGCTGCTCTGGCGCACGGCCCGCTCGTCGGGGAACCAGAAGCGATAGCGCTCGAAGGCGGCGTTCAGATAGGCAAAGGACGGAAAGCAGGCCAGATAATTGCCCGTCCGCGCGGCGACCATCTCGTGGATCACCTTCGTCACCGCGTCCATGGTGCGCTCCCGGTCGTTGAATTTCACCGAAACCGGCACCTGCAGCGTCAGCAGATTCTCCGGCGGAAAGGGCGATTCCAGCCGCAGCATGGTGTCCCTGCCGCCCGCGTCCAGCCCCAGCTGCCGCGCGTAGTGATCCATCGGCGCGAGCGTCGCCGAAAACAGCGCCGCGCCGCCCACGCGATCCATCATGTACTTCAGATATTCCGACGGATTCCAGCACCACAGCCGCACCCGCAGCCGGTTGCCCTCGGGCAGAATCAGCAGCCGCGACTGAGTTTCGTCAAACTTCCGCGCCCGCCGGGCGAACCACTGGGCGTCCAGCATCAGCCGGCTGACCTCCGGCTCGGGCGACTGAATGTCCGCCGCCGCCTCGGCAAAGCGCTGCGCCGCGAGGATGAATTCCTCCGGCACCTCGCTGAACGCCTCGGGCTCCGCATCCTTTCGCGTCAGCGCCCGCAGAAGCTCCGTCAGCGCCGCGTACATTGGGCTGTCCTTGCCCTCGTAGCGGCCCACCGTTCGCCGAATTTCCTCCACCTGCGCGCCGGAGAGCTCCGCCGAGAGCATCTCCCGGGCGCGGTCGGGCAGGTTGTGGGCCTCGTCCACCAGCAATCCCGCCTTGGACTTCTGATCGAAATAGCGTCTGAGATGCACCCGCGGGTCGAAGGCGTAGTTGTAATCGCAGATAATCACGTCGGCCTGCTCGGACATGTCCAGCGAGAGCTCGTAGGGACAGATCTCGTATTCCTTCGCCAGCTCCGAAACGACCTGCGCGTCGGCGGCCTCGATTTCCAGCGCGTCGCGCAGCGCGGGGCGGCGGCGCTCGTAATAGTCCGCCGTCAATGGGCAGCCAAAGCACTCCGTCCGCCCCAGCGGGCAGCACTTCTCCTTGGCCGTGATGGCGATGGAGCGCAGCTTCAGCCCCTGCGCGCGCATCCGATCCAGCGCCTGCTCCGCGGCCTGCCGGCCCGTGGTGCGCGCGGTGAGATAGAAAATCGCCGTGATTTTATCGCTGCCCAGCGCCTTCAGCGCGCCGAACAGCGACGCGGCGGTCTTGCCGATGCCCGTGGGCGCTTCAATCAGCGTCCGCGCGCCGTCGCGCATGGCGCGATAGACGGCCCGGGCCATCTCCTTCTGCCCATCGCGATAGACCGGGAACGGAAACTTCAGCTCCTTCAGCGTCGGCGCGGACTGCTCCTTCCACTCGTCCAGCGCGGCCACCCATTCAGCATAGGGCTGCGCGCACTTCAGGAAGGCGCAGCGCAGCTCTTCCCGGGAATACGTCCGGCGATAGCGGTTCTCCGCGCCGTCCAGCCGATAATAGACCAGCGTGACCTCCGCCTCTCCGAAGCCCTCGTTTTCGCAGAAGAGATAGGCGTAAATCTGTCCCTGCGCCAGATGCTCGGGAAAGTCGCCGATTCCGATGGACTTGGGATGCCGCGCCGTGGTCTTGATCTCCATCACCTGTACGCGGCCCTCCGTGCGGCGCACCGCGTCGGCGCGGCCCTGCACGCGAAGCGTCACGCCGCCGACCGTGAAGTCCCGCACGACCGGCTCCTCGGCCCTCCAGCCCTCGCCCAGCATGCTCTGCAGCTGCTTATGCCCCCGCGTTCCCTCGTTCATCCGATCCAGCTGACGCGCGGACGGAACCAGATCGCCCTTCTGCAGCGCGAACTCCGCCAGCGCGCGGACGTTGATCGAATGAATTTTCGGCATGAGTTTTCCTCCCCGCGCTTGACAGCTCCGGCTCTGAATGGTACAGTGTAGGTGAATCGTTTCTTATTTCAGTATACTGGACGAATGCGTATTTTGCAAGCAGGAGGCACACGAGATGAACATCTATCCGCTTTTGATGGCTCCGTATTTTCGCCACGGCGAGGAAACTCCCTGGGGCGGCAGCATGCTGCGCGACGCGTTTATGAAGGACGCGCCCGACGACCGCACCGGCGAGAGCCTCGAGATTTCCGCGCTGTCGAACCGCGAGAGCATGGTTCGCAACGGCCTGCACGCCGGCAAGACGCTCCGCCGCATGATCGAGCTCTGGGGCAACGAACTGACCGGCCCCATGGACGGCGAGTTCCCGCTGCTGCTGAAGCTGCTGGACGCGCAGCAGACGCTGTCGGTGCAGGTGCATCCCGGAGACGATTACGCCATGGCGCACGACGGCAAGCTGGGCAAGAGCGAGGCCTGGGTCGTGCTCAACTGCGATCCCGGCGCGAAGATCGCCTATGGTCTGGACGCCCACGGCGAGGATCTGCGCGCCATCGTGGAATCCGGCCGGCTCGAGGACGCGCTCCACTGGGAGACCGTGCGCCCCGGCGACGTGTACTATATTCCCAACGGCACCGTCCACGCGCTGGGCGCGGGCATTCAGGTCTACGAGATCCAGCAGTCCAGCGACGCGACCTATCGCTTCTGGGACTGGGGCCGCGTGGGCAGGGACGGCCGTCCCCGGGAGCTGCACACCGAAAAGGCGCTGGCCGTCTCGCTGCCGGACGCGCATCGCCCGAAGATCGAGGGCACGACCGTGCTCTGCAAGGGCGGCAGCCGCACCTACTACATCTCCGAAAAGCACTTCGAGCTGTGCCGTCTGAACCTCT
This sequence comes from uncultured Eubacteriales bacterium, assembly GCA_900553265.1. GTDB lineage: Bacteria > Bacillota > Clostridia > Christensenellales > Aristaeellaceae > Faecivicinus. Next base: position 11,680 of record USDD01000064.1, on the reverse strand, counting down.
CGGGCCGCATGCCGCTGGAGGGCGGCCGCATGCGCTTCCTGACGGCGCTGTCCCCCTGCACGCTGCGCTGGGGCGACGACGCGCTGGATCTGGAGGCCTTTGACAGCGTGCTGGTTCCCGCCGCCATGGAGAACGCGGTGCTGGAGGGCAGCGCCAAGGTGCTCATGTCCTCTCCGTCCGATCGCGCCAAGCTTCGTCAGGAGCTGGGCTATCGCGCGGAAAACGTCGCAGGCCTGACCGAGGAATAAGACTCATGCAGAAAACGCCGCTTCCGAATTCCTTTCGGAAGCGGCGGTCGTTTTTATCTGGCCGCGTCGACCACCAGCCGGTTGCGGCTCAGGTTCGCGCGCTTGTAGTAGACAAAGGTCAGCACGCTGCACACCAGCCAGCCGGCGGGATAGCCCATGCCGATGGGAATGACCTCGTTGGCGATGAACTTCGCCATGACGAACAGATAGATCTGCCGGAACACCACGAAGGAGGCCAGCATGATGATCATCGGTGCGCGACTGTCGCCCGAGCCGCGCAGCGCGCCGGTATAGATCTGGTTGACGCAGCAGAACACGTAGAACGGCGTGAGCCAGCGGATGAACAGCGCGCCGTAGGAAACCACCGCGTCTTTATCGTTGAAGAATCGAACCAGCGGTTCCGCGCCGAGGATGACCACGGCGGAGATGATCGCCGTGGAGACGAAGGCCATCATCAGCGACGTGCGCACGCCGCGCTTGGCGTTGTCGACCTGCCCCTTGCCCAGATTCTGGCCCACGAAGGTGGTGGCCGCCAGCGCCAGCGACTGCATCGGCAGGAAGATCAGCTGGTCGATCTTGGAATAGGCCGTCCATCCGCCCATGCAGTCCGTGCCGAAATAGTTGATGTAACCCTGCACGAAGATGTTGGAGAAGGACGTAATCGCCATCTGAATCGACGCGGGAATGCCCACGCGGACGATCTTGCCCAGCGCGTCCCTGTGGCACCTGAGTTTGCTCAGATGCACGCGCACGCAGGAATCGGTGCGCAGCAGCGCCACCGTCGTGCAGATCGCCGAGCCAAACTGGGCGATGATGGTCGCGTAGGCCACGCCCTCCACGCCCATGCCAAACGCGATGACGAACAGCAGGTCAAGTCCGGTGTTCAGCGCCGCCGCCACCAGCAGGAAGTAGAACGGCCGTCTGGAATCGCCCACCGCGCGCAGAATGCCCGCGCCCATGTTGTAAAACAGCAATCCGGTCATGCCCGCGAAATAGATCGTCAGATACGCCTGAGATTCGGGAAACACCTCGGCCGGCGTGTTCATCATGCGCAGCGTCATGGGCGTAATGACAATGCCCAGCACCGTGAACGCCACGGACATCGCCGCCGTCAGCACGATGGACGTGTGCACTGCCTCGTGCACCTTGCGCTCGTCCCCCGCGCCGAAATACTGCGAAATCACCACGCCCGCACCGCTGGCTAGCCCGCTGAACGCGCCGATGAGCAGATTGATGATGGGTCCGACGGTACCGACGGCGGAAAACGCCTCGCTGCTGACGTAGTTGCCCACCACCCAGGTATCCACCATGTTGTAAAACTGCTGAAACAGATTGCCCAGCAGCAGCGGAATCGCGAAATTCAGCAGATGATGAAACGGCTTGCCCACCGTCATGTCCACTTCGTAGCGCTTCGCCCTATTCTCCCGTTTCCCCAATTGCATACCAAATCGACCCCATTGTATAAGTATTTTCTTATATTTGTTTTCTTATATTATAGCGAAAACTCGGAAAAGTTGCAAGCGCTGCGGATAGAATCCGGCAAAAAGAACGGCCTCGCTTCGCCGCAATTCGGGAAACGGGGCCGCCTTCATTATAGAATCCGTGTCTCAGAGAAACAGCATGGGCAGGGCTGCATGCGACCAGTTCAACGATCGGCCAGATGCAGGATGGCTTCGACGTCCTGCGTAGTCATGGGAAACGCGCCGCCGGTGGTCATGGTTTCGAGATTGGTCTTCTTCGTCTTGGCCGCCAGCACGGGAATGTCCTCGGTGCGCGCGCCCAGCTCGTGCAGCGTCACCGGCATGCCGATCTCGCGCAGGAATGCCTCGTGGGCCTCCACGCCCGCCAGCGCCGTGCGCTCGGGATGCTCAAAGTCCATGGAGCAGCCGTACACCCGCACCGCGAACTGGGCAAAGCGCATGGGATTCTTTGAAAGCTGAAAGCGCATCCACGCCGGGAACACCACCGCCAGACCCGCGCCGTGGGGCACGTCGTACAGCGCCGAGAGCTCATGCTCGATCTGATGGCTGCCGAAGTCGGACACGCGGCCCACGCCCAGCGTCTCGTTGTGGGCGATGGTGCTGCCCCACATGAGCTGCGCCTGCGCGTCGTAGCTGTCCGGCGTTTTGACGGCGATCTTCGCCGCGCGGATGACGGCCTGCATCGCGCCCTCGCACAGCCGGTCGGTCAGGTCAACCTCTGTCTCGCAGGTGAAATAGCGCTCCATGATGTGGGCCAGAATGTCCGTCGCGCCGCAGGCGATCTGATACGGCGGCAGCGTCATGGCCAGCTCGGGATTCATGGCGGCGAAGCGCGGGCGGTTCAGCTCGCTGCGCAGGCCGCGCTTGGTTCTGGTGCTCTCCTGCGTGATGACGCAGCTGTTGGAGGATTCGCTGCCCGCGGCGGACATGGTGAGCACCACGCCCAGCGGCGTGGTCTTTTCCGGCTTGGCCTTGCCGCAGAAGAAATCCCAGAAGTCGCCGTCGTACTGAAGGCCGTGGGCAATGGCCTTGGAGGAATCGATGGACGAGCCGCCGCCGACGGCCAGCACGAAGTCCACGCTCTCGCGCCGCGCCAAGGCGATGCCCTTGTAGACCATGGTGTCCCGGGGATTGGGCTGCACGCCGCCCAGCTCCACATAGCCGATGTTCTCCGCGTCCAGCGCCTTCTTCACCCGGTCGATCAGGCCCGAGCGCACCGCCGAGCCGCCGCCGTAATGGATGAGCACCTTCGTGCCGCCCAGCGCGCGCACCTCGCGGCCCACCTCGTTCTCCGCGCCGCGTCCAAACAGAAATTTCGTAGGCAGCTGATAGACAAAGTTCTTCATGTGCAATCTCCCTTTCTATTTAATCCTTGAAAGCGTCCTTTACCTTTGCGCAGACCGCCTCGGCCAGCCGCAGGTGATCCTCCCGCGTGAAATGCAGCGCGTCAATCTCCGACAGCTTCGCCACCGCGCCCGCGTCCAGAAATTCGCACCGCAGCAGCCGCGCCACCCGGGCGTACTCCGCGGCCAGCCCGCGCGTGACCTCCAGTGCCTGCGGGCCGAACACGTCCCAGTAGCGCGTGCGGCGCAGCTCCTCCCGAAACGGCGGCGGCGCGATCAGCAGAATTTTGGATGGATTGCCCGCCGCGTCCGCGGCGTACAGCCGCGTCAGCCGGATCAGCTGCATGATGCCCTCGCCGATGGTCATGGGATTGAGGCCGAAGCGCTGCTTGGAATCGTTGCCGCCCAGCATAATGGCCACCATGTCCAGCGGATTGTGGCTCATCAGGCACGGCGGCAGATAATTTGCGCCGCTCTTGTAGCCGCCCTCGGTGGGGTCGTCCATCACGCAGGTGCGTCCATTGAAGCCCTCCTCCACCACCGTCCAGCCGTCGCCCAGCAGCGCGTCCAGCCGCTTCGTCCAGCGCGTGTTTTCGTCGTATCGCCCGCCACGGGGATCGTAGCCATAGGTGTTGGAGTCGCCGAAGCACAGAATTCTCCGCATGTGTTCCTCCGTTCAAAGCACATAGCCGATGCTGATTCCAAGAATGGTCATCCACACCAGCAGAATGATTTCGATTCCGAACAGTGCCGCAAAGCCCCGCTTGCCCCTCAGCAGCAACGCCAGCATGGGGTACAGCGCGTACATCGCCGCGACGTATCGCGTGCCGCTGAGCAGCCATGTGGGCGAAACCGACATGTAGAAGTACACCAGCGCATAGGCCGCGTCGCCGGGATGCTGCCTTCGCGCCGTCGCCGCCATCAGCGCGATTGCACCGAAGAGGGTCAGGCTCTGGGGAATCCACACGCCCAGCCGATACAGCAGCTTGTCGTAGACCAGCGCGTTGGCCAGCGTGTAGTGCACCGTGTTGGCCAGCGAGCCCATCTGCTGGCTCCAGTTTTCTCTCTGGAAGATCAGAAATTGCAGCGGATTTCGATAGAGCTGCCAGTTCAGCGCCAGATACAGCAGCAGTCCGACGCTCACCGGAAGCACCCGCAGCACGCAGCCCAGCGCCTTTTTCACGAACGCGCCGTCCGTGCGCCGGGCATGGACATTGCGCCGCGCGTAGTCGTCCCACGCCCTTCGGAGCATCTCCCAGAAGATGGGAATCGCCGTGGTCATGCCCACCATCCGTGCGTTCGCCGCCAGCGCGCCGCAGACCACCGCCCAGCCGAACCGCCCGCGCCGGGCCAGCCAGACCGCCATAAGCGTCGTCAGCAGAAAGACCGACTCGGTATACGGCATGGAGAAGAAGAACGTCACCGGGCAGAAGAAGAACAGCGTCAGCGCCCGCCGGGCGATTTTTGCGCCATAGGTCTCCTGAACCAGCGCCGTCAGCACCCAGCCGCAGCCGATCAGCGCGGCGTTGGAAATGAGCATTCCCGCCGCCCGCGCCGACACGCCCAGCAGCACCAGCGCGCGCCCCAGCAGCGGATACAGCGGAAAGAACACGAGACTCAGCCGCAGATCGCCCTCGGTGACGTACCACTGCTCCATCAGATCGAGGTAATGCCGCGCGTCCCAGCGGCGCCAATGCTCCCAAAGATGCTCCCAGTAATACGCAAAGGAGCCGTTCGCCGCGGCATAAATCGAGGTTGCCGCCAGCATCAGCAGCCGGGACATCCCGAACAGCGCCAGCGCCATCCAGAGAATGCGCCCGGCAGAGAGCCGCTCTGCCCGCGAATCAATCACGCAGGAAGCACCCGCCGGCCAAGGGCACTGCGAAGCCTTTGAGCGTTCGCGCGTTCGCGATGCACCGGGCGCGCCGCATTGCTCCCGCGGCTCAAAATTCGCACCGCTCAGCGCATTCCGCAGGTGAGATTGAGCATCCGCACTGTGTGCCGAAGCCACACCGTACAGCGCATCCGCTTCGCGCTTCAAGTCCGCGCCGCGCAGTGCACCTGCTCCGCGCATCGAAGTCGCATCTCGCGGCACATCCCGCCGCACCCGCACATTCGCTTCGCACTCTGAATCCGCACTGACTTCGCGCCTCAAGTCCGCGCCGCTCAGCGCGTCCCGTCGCGTCCGTGCATCGGCTCCGCACTCCGAATCTGTCTCACGCACTTCGTCCCGTCGCCTTGCCTGCCCATCCTTCCCGCGCTTCGCGTCCTTCCGCCGCAGCCATCGCCGCGGCACAACGCTCAGGCCCAGCGCCGTGCGAAAATATCTCCAGGCCTGCGCGGCGGTCAGCAGCGCGAAGAAGGCCATCGCGGCGATTCCCGCAATCCGTCCGATTTCAGACGACCAATTCGAGCTCATCGCTCTGCCTCCCCTGCCGCAATTTCTCCAAAACCGCAATATGCGGAGCCGATTCTCCGGCTCCGCATTCTCTCACCGACGGCGCCTGCGCGTCGGCTGAACGGGCTTCGGCAGGTTGGAAACGTCGAAAACCTCGTCCTCATACACATCCTGAAAGCCGTTCTGCGTCTGTCCGACCTCGAACAGTTCGTCGGTAAAGACGTCCACCCGCGGCTGCGGCCGCCTCGGCGCAGCGGTTTTGGCCGCCGTCCGGGAAAGCGAGACGGGCACTACCGCCGCGGAGCGCGGACGGCGAACCGCCGTCTGCGGATGCGCGGCCGCCTTGGGACGACGCGCGGGACGACGCTTGACGATGGTACTGGGCACCACGTAGCGCTTTTCATATTCTCCGTGCGCATCCCGCTTCTCGTAGCTCCGTTCGGACAGCATGCGCTCGTCGTTGACCACAATTCGCTGCCGCCGGAACCACACCCAGTAGGGCCGCCAGCGCAGCATCCACACGATAAAATCCATGGCCACGCCCGCCGCCAGACAGAACACCAGCAGCTGCATCCAGTGCTGCGACAGCCACATAAGCGGCGACAGCCCGCCGCCCGCCAGATTGAACAGCTTCAGCACCCAGCTGGCCAGCGCCTTCAGCCAGCCGAGCATCACGTTGACCAGCGCGCTGGAATATCCCGATTGCGTCATTCAGATCCTCCAAAATTATTCCGCAGCGGACGCGTCCGCCAGCACAACCCTCACCTCATTGACCTCCGGCGTGAACGTCACGCTGGGATAGGCGTCCGTCGGGAAGGTCAGTGTCTCCTCGTAAGAGCCCGCTGTCAGGCCGCTGAGATCCACTGTCGCCGCAAAGCCCGCCTCCTGAAGCGCGCTGACCGCGCTGCGCGGGCCGGTGACGTACACGCGCACCTTGTCCGTCTTTTCGGTGATGGTCAGGTTTTCGCCCTTGTTGGCGTAGCTCACGTCCACGTCCTCGACCCACGCGCCCACGGTTTCTTCATTAATCGCGACGTTGACGTAGACCTCCTCGGCGGAGATAAACTTGAACGACGACAGCGAGGCCGCCGAGGCCTTGACCGTGAAGCTCTGCGTCGCGCCCTCCACGGAGATGGGGTCCACGTGCAGCTCCTCCACGCCCTCCAGCAGCTCGTGGTCGGCGGCCACCGTCAGCGTCTCGGGCTGAATGGTGATGTCTCCCACCACATAGCCCGCCGCCGGCTGGCCCGTGACCACATTGGCCGCGTCGGTGGAGATGGGAATTTCCTTCGTGGGATACACGTCTACGCTCGCCGAAACCGACGTGGACGAGCGATCCAGCATGGACTGAGAGATTTCGTTGCCGTCGCGATCCAGCAGCACGTACCGCTCGGGCACCTCGAAGGACTGCTCCGCGCCGGTCACGTCCACATAGACGTAGGCCTTGGCGATGTTCTGCACCACCGAAGCCGCGCCGCTGATGGTGACGGACGACGGATTGCTGCGGTTGATGTTGTACCACATGTCATCCCGAATCTCGCCCGAGATCTGGACGTTGATGGGAATCTGGCGCGAATCCAGCGCCTCGAAGGTCAGCGGAATGGTGTCCGGCAGAATGCGCACCACCTTGCCGTAGCTGGTAGAGGCCTTCAGGCGCACCTCGCGCGTTCCCGCGGTGCGGATGCCCGAGAGATCCAGCGTCACCTGCACATTGTCCGCCGTGGCGTAGGCGTAATCCGCCTGAGGCACCTCCACCACAACGCTGATGTTGCTCAGCTCCTCGGTGGGGTTATCCAGAAGCGCAAGGCCGTAGGTCTTCAGTGCCGACTGATTGCTGATGTAGCACGTCAGCCCGCTGATGGTCTTGCTGCGCGTGATGGACGTGTCCGACGTGAGCACGAAGTTCCACATCAGCACGGCGATCAGCAGCGCCAGCACCTTCAGCCCGAAGTTATGCGCCAGCAGCCGCCACAGCGCCCGGAAGAACATGACGATCACCTTCGTGACCGGGTTGCCCTCCAGCCATGCGACGAAACGCTTCCATTTATTTTTCATCCTTCTTGTCCTCCTTTTCGCGCCTGGGAGCATACTTGGAGGAAAGGGATTCCAGCCGTCCCGTGACCGATTCCATCAGCGAGCCGCTCTTCTTCCGGGAGGGATTGAAGATTTCGGTCAGCAGAATGGTCAGAGATTTTGCGTCCAGATAGCGCGTCAGCTTGCCCTCGCGCGCCATGGAGATGATGCCCGTCTCCTCGGAGACGATCAGCGAAACCGCGTCGGTGGCCTCGGTGATGCCGATGGCGGCGCGATGGCGTGTGCCCAGCTCGCGGCTGATGGAGTAGTCGTCGGACAGCTGCAGAATGCAGGCTGCGGCGAGAATGCGCTCGTTTCGGATAATCATCGCGCCGTCGTGCAGCGGCGTGTTGGGCTCGAAAATGTTTTCAATCAGCGGGTCGGAAATCTCCGCGTCCACATAGGTGCCGGAATCCACCACGTCGCCCAGACTCGTGCTGCGCTCCAGCACGATCAGCGCGCCGATCTTCTTGCGGGACATGTTGGTCATGGCGCGCACCAGCTCGGAGACGTGCTTCTCCGTCTGGCTCTCCGCGTGCATCTTGGACGAGGAGGAAAACATCTGCCCCGTCCATTTGGAGCGGCCGATCTGATCCAGCGCGCGCCTGAGCTCCGGCTGGAACACGATGACGATCAGTATAAACCCAAGGCTGAGCACCTGCTGAAGCAGCCAGTTCAGCGCGCTGATCTGCAACACCTTCGACGCCCACGAAAGCACGAGGATGAACAGGATGCCCTTGAACAGCGAGTTCGCGCGCGTGTGCATCACCAGCCGCAGAATATGGTAGACAATCACCGTCAGGATCGAAATGTCCACCAGATTGCGCCAGTCGGGATGCTCGAAAAGGTTGACAAACAGAGCGCCCATCTCGGAAAAGAACATCTGAATATGGATCACGTCCGCCACCTCCCGCGCCTGCTGTCTCTATTATAATACAAAACCGTTCAAAAGCAAATCCCTTTTTTCAGGCTTCTGAGTAAATTTCGCTTGACAGATTCATCTGTTTTAGACGCGCCGCGCCGTCCGCCGGTTCCTGACAAATTTGGAAAAAAAGCGGCAAAACTGTAAACGCTCGTAAATCCGTTTCCGGTTCACATCCGACCACGCCGCGCACACAGATTTGCCAGTTTATCGGAAAGGCAGGCTTTCCAGCGTTTTTATGCTTGTCAAAGTGCTATAACGGCTTCAATTCTTTTTGTCTAAACGATCAATTTTCAAGCCGTGGGTTTTCTGTTATAATAATAACATCAAATTTGGATTTAGGAGGCAACAACTATGGCAAGTCTTTCTCTTCGCAACATTTACAAGGTCTACCCTGGTGATGTTGTCGCGGTCAGCGATTTCAACCTCGAGATTGAAGACAAGGAATTCATCGTTCTGGTTGGTCCGTCCGGCTGTGGTAAGTCCACCACCCTGCGCATGGTCGCCGGCTTGGAAGACATCTCCAGCGGCGAACTCTATATCGACGACAAGCTCGTCAATCACATTCCCCCGAAGGATCGCGACATCGCGATGGTTTTCCAGAGCTACGCTCTGTATCCGCACATGACCGTTTACAACAACATGGCTTTCGGTCTGAAGCTGCGCAAGATGCCCAAGGCGGACATCGATCGCCGCGTTAAGGAAGCCGCCGCGATCTTGGGCATCGAGGCTCTGCTGAATCGTAAGCCCGCCGCTCTGTCCGGTGGTCAGCGTCAGCGCGTCGCCCTCGGCCGCGCCATCGTTCGTGAGCCCAAGGTCTTCCTGATGGACGAGCCGCTCTCCAACCTGGACGCCAAGCTGCGCGTTCAGATGCGTACCGAGATCACCAAGCTGCACAAGCGCCTGCAGACCACCTTCATCTACGTTACCCATGACCAGACCGAGGCCATGACCATGGGTTCCCGCATCGTCGTCATGAAGGACGGCTTCATGCAGCAGCAGGATACCCCCCAGAACCTGTACGACTATCCCGACAACCTGTTTGTCGCATGCTTCATCGGCACCCCGCAGATGAACATCTTCCGCGCCAAACTCGAAAAGCGCGGCGACGGCGTGTACGCTGTGTTCGGCAACAACTCCATCAAGGTTCCCGAGGGCAAGGTTCAGCGCATGACCGGCGACTACATCGGCAAGGAAGTCTACATGGGCATCCGTCCTGAGAACATCCACGACGAGCCGGCGTTCATCTCCGCGTATCCGGACGCCTGCATCGACGTTGACGTCGAGATCATCGAGCTGATGGGTTCCGAGACTTATCTGTACCTCAAGACCTCCGGCAAGGACGAGAACTTCATCGCCCGCGTCGATCCTCGCACCGTTTCCCGCGGCGGCGACAAGATCAAGGTTGGCTTCGACGTCAATCGTCTCCACTTCTTCGACGTCGAGACCGAGAAGACCATCCTCTCCCGCGACTAATTTCACCTTTATTCAGAAACGACTTGCTGATAAGGGGACGGATTCTTTCGAATCCGTCCCCTTTTTGCGGAATTCAGGATTGATTTCTCCGCCTCCGAGTGGTAGAATAGAAGCGTGAATAGAAGCCGCAGGCGCGGCTTTTTGAGGATGCTTAAGTTAGATATAACTAACCGCATATAAGAAACGGAGGAGCCGCAATGTCCAGACAGGCAACCGAGTTCCAGAAAAAGGAAATGAGCAAGATGTACCGGGGCAAGGAGATCTTCAAGCCGCTGAACACCGGCTGGATCGACGAGCACGTCGCCTGCGTCCGGGAATGGGTGGCCAACATCTTCTTCTATCGCAGGGGCGACGCCGTTCTCATGATCGACGCGGGCTACAACTACGACCGTCTCGAGGAAAAGATGGGCTGGCTGGGCATCGACCCCAGGAGCATCCTCATCACCCATCAGGACACCGACCACGTGGGCGCGGTGGAGGCCGACAGCCCCGGGCTGTTCAGAAACGCGCGGCTGTATGTCGGAGAAATCGAGAACCGCTATCTGACCGGCGAGGTTCGCCGCAGGGTCATCTACCACCTGTACAAGCTGCCGCAGGTGAACATCCCCAACGAAAAGACGCTGCTGCGCGACGGGCAGGCGTTCGAGATCGACGGAATCAAGGTCGAGTGTTTTCTCGTGCCCGGCCACACCTGGGGCCATATGGTCTATCTCGTGGACGACCGCTATCTCTTCACCGGCGACACGATCTGGTTCGGCGCGGACGGCGGCTACAGCTTCATCTCCTCGCTGGCGGAGGACAACCGGCTGGCGGTGCGGTCGCTGGCGGCGCTGGAGCAGAAGCTCCGCGCGCGCGGCCTTCGCCCGCTGTTCATCACCGGCCACACCGGCTGGACGGACAATTTCGAATTCGCCTTCGCCCACAAGGATCGGCTCTGCTCGCCCTTCCGCAAGCGCGTGCCCGACCCGACCGCGCCCTACGACGCCTACGACGAATCGGACGACACGTCGGAAAACGCAAAGCGCGGATTTCTGAAGGGCGTTGGACGATAACCGCCCATTGGAGGCGGGATACCGGAGAAATCGATAAGCATGGAGGAATGAAAAATGAAATACGTCGGCATGCCCATGGGAATGTGGGCGCTGTTCGGAAAGTCCTTTCAGCGGCAGCTCGGCCCGTCGTTCGGCTGCGATTCCGCGGCGGCGAAGGCCATCGCGCGAAAGGCCAAACCGCGCTATCGGGAAATCATCGCCTCTCTGCCGGAATTCGAGAAGGCCGACCGCTTCAAGATGAACATCGTCAACTGCGCGCTGCTGGGCGCGTTCATCCTCTCCATGCCCCGTCGCCCGGACGTGGCGGCGCTGACGGAGTACTACGCACGGTCGATGATGACGAAGCCCATGCGCCGGTTCTGCCGCAAGAGCGGCCAGAAGAAATTCACGCCGCAGGACGTCGCGGGAATGAAGCAGACCGCCGCGCTGAGGGCTGCCGACCGCAATCCCTACTCCTGGAACATGGATTTCATCGAATATCCCGACGGCAGCGGCTATGAGGGACGCTTCACCCGCTGCGGCATCTGCACGCTGATGAAGGAGCTGGGCCTCTACGACCTGACCCCCGCCCTGTGCCATCTGGACTACACCATGGCCGAGGCCGGCGGCACGACGGACTTCGTGCGCCGCTGCACCCTCGCCTCCGGCGGCCCGTACTGCGACTGCGGGTACAAAAAACGGCAGAAG
>USDD01000063.1 GCA_900553265.1 uncultured Eubacteriales bacterium | reverse complement strand
CCGCTTTACGTCTCTTCCTGTGCCTCGACGAGTTTGTTCAGCAGCGACTGCGCGTCGGTCAGGCGCGTCAGGCGGCTGCCCTGAAAGACGGCGAAGAGGGGGACGCGGCCGGGACGGGCGGCGCGCAGGGCGGCGGCGGGCTCCGTGGACGCGTCCACGGCGATGAGGTCGGCGCGGATGGGAGCGCGCAGCGGCTGAAGGTTCTGGAGCATGGTTCGGACGCGGCCGTCGGCCATCGCCTCGCGCTCGTCTCCGGCGGAAACCCAGAGGAACGCCGCGGCGAACAGCGGCGAGAGGTTCAGCCTGCCGCGGGCGAGCCATCCCCACAGGCTCAGTGCCGCCAGAGCGATGGCGACGATTCGGCCCAGCAGAACGCAGAGGTTCTGCGCGCGGCCGCGATCCATGCGCAGGCTAAGCAGCGCGCAGAGGATTCGGCCGCCGTCCATGGGCAGCGCGGGCAGCAGGTTGAACAGCACCAGCAGCGCGTTGGTCTGAAGGCACAGCGCGCAGAGCGCGGGCGACAGGAGCTTCCACTGGCACAGCGCCGCCGACAGCACGGCCAGCAGCAGATTTGCCGCCGGGCCTGCCGCCGCCGTAAGGGCCACGCGGCCCGGCGGCGCGGCGTAGGGATTTTCCAGCCGGATGGCGCCGCCGAAGGGGGTCAGCCGCACCGACGGCACGCTCAGACCGGCGCATCGGGCGACGGCGAGATGCGCGGCTTCGTGGGCCGACAGCGAAACCATCAGCATTGCCGCCGCCGCGCCCTCGCCCAGCAGCGCGGCGATCAGCGGCATCAGCAGGAGCGCAAGGTCGATCTGAAGCCGGGTCTGCCCGACGCGCAGCCTCATTGCAGACCCATCCGCTCGGTGGGATCCACGGCGGCTTCGCTCTGGCGCAGCTCAAAGTAGAGCTGGGCGGCGCTCTGCCCCAGCGCCTGACCCCGGGAGACCGCGTCGCCCGGCTGGACGGAGGCGCTGGAGAGATAGGCGTACACCGTCTCCATGCCCTCGCCGTGGTCGATCAGCACGCCCGTGGAGCCGCCGGACAGCTCGCTGACCGCGGTGACGGTGCCGTCCGCCGCGGCGCAGACCGGGCTGTCCTCCGGGCAGGCGAACAGCAGCCACGGCTGGTCGTCGGAGTAGGCGTGCTTCAGCTCGCCCGCGACGGGCGCGGCCAGCTCCGCGCCGCCGTCCAGATTGAAGAACACCAGCGCGCTCTCGGGCATCCAGTCCCGGACGAAGCTCAGCCTGCCGATGGAGCTGTCCAGGTCGATGTGCATGGTCAGCGCGCGGCGCACCGTTTCGGAGGCGCGCATGGCCCATGGCTGGCGGATGTTGCCCAGCGCGAGCACGCCCAGCAGCAGCGCGCAGGCCACCGCCGTGTTGCGCAGCATGCGGTCGCCCGCCGAGAGCTTCGGCCTCGGCGATCCCGCGCGGCGCAGTCCGCGCCTCTGCAGCGGATGGGGCAGGCACTTCCAGTAAATGGGCTGGGCAGAGTCCGGTGCATCCTTCTGCGCGCGGATGGGCCGGGCAGAGCTTGACTCGCCCTTCTGCACATGGACGCGTCGAGCGGAGCTTGCTCCATCCTTCTGCGCGCGGATGGGCCGGGCAGAGCTTGCTGCATTTTTCTGAACATGGATGCGGCGTGCGGAGTCCGGCTCGTCCTTTCGCGCGCGGCTGCGCCGGCTCGAAGCCTTGCTCTGCGCAAAAATTCTTCGCCGAGCGTTGGACGTCGCCTCGCTTTCGGCGGTCTCCGGAGGCATGGCAGTGTGGATTCTCAGCTTTTCCGAGGACATAAAACATCCCTCCCGTCACGCAATTCTATGCGGCGGGAGGGACGCGATGCCCGAAAAGGTTACAAATCGATGGAGCGCGGCGCGGCGGTCTGGCGGCGGCGTTCCCGGGCGCGGGAGCGCATGACCACGTTTTCCACAAGGCCGATGGCCATCATGTTGGTCAGCATGTTGGAGCCTCCGTAGCTGACGAAGGGGAGGGGAATGCCCGTGACGGGCAGCAGACCGATGACCATGCAGATGTTCTCGATGATGTGGAACAGCAGCATGCCGAACACGCCGATGATGAGATACGAGCCGTAGGGATCGGACACGCGGTTGGACAGCACCAGCAGCCTTCCCAGCAGCAGGATGTAGCCCAGCACCAGCGCGCAGCCGCCCACGAGGCCGAAGCTCTCGCAGACGATGGCGAAGATGAAGTCCGTGTGATCGTCCGAGATGTAGCCCAGCGACGCGAAGCTGCCGGGCGAGACGACGCCCTTGCCCCAGAGTCCGCCGGAGCCGATGGCGATCTGGCCGTTGATGATCTGGCGCGCCTCGTCGGGGTAGTCCTCCGGATGCAGCCACATGAGGATGCGCTCCAGGCGGAAGCTGCTGGACGAGGTGTTGTTCATGAAGTACCAAACCGGGATAATCAGCAGCACCGCGCAGCCCAGCACGCTGGCGATGAGCTTATAGTCGGTGCCCGAGACGAAGACCATGACGCAGAAAACCGCCGCGTAGACCAGCGCGGTGCCGACGTCCGGCTGAAGGAAGATGAGCACCAGCGGAATCATCAGATAGACCACGAACCACAGGATGTCGTGCAGGTTTCGGATGGGCCGCTTTCGGTCGGAAAAGACCTTGGCAAAGCACATAATCATGAACACCTTGCCGAACTCAGAGGTCTGCAGGCCGCGCTCCGAGCTGGAGCCCCAGGACAGGAACGCCTTCATCGCGCCGCGTCCGGCCTTGGCCACCACCAGCGTGAACAGCAGAATGGCGATGTTGAGCACGTAGATGTAGTGGGCGTAGCGGCCGTAGAGGGCGTAGGGGAAGAAGATGATGGCGAACATGGCCACCATGCCGGCCAGCAGCCACAGAAACTGAAGGCGCGGGTAGGCGATGGACTGGGTCTGCAGCATCTCCACGAGGTTGGACGGCGCTGTGGAAACCTCCGACGACGTGGCGCTGAAGATGCACACGATGCCGAACAGGGAGATGGTCAGCACCATTATCAGCAGCGGCCAGTCGAAATACCGCATCAGGCTTCGGTCGAAGCGGTTTTCGCGGATGTACTGAATCAGCGATTTGATTCGGGCGAATAATTTGGCGAACATGCGATTCTCCTTGTCGTTGCGCCGGGATCAGTCGGCGACGGAATACTCCACGCCGATCTCGGTGCTTTCGGAGTAGCCGAGGCTCTGGAGATAGTACTGGATGGTGGCGATGATGGCCGGGGAGGTGTACGCGCCGGAGTAGCCGTTCTGCACATAGGCGACGACGACGATCTTAGGGTCGTCCTTCGGGGCGTAGGCCACCTGCCAGGCGTTGTTTTCCACGTCCAGCTTGGTGCGCTGAGACGTACCGGTCTTGGCGGCGATGTAGTCGATGCCCTCGTAGTACTTGGAGGCCGTACCGCCCTCCTCGCGGGAGGTCACGTCGCCCATGCCCTCCTGAATGGCGGCGAAGTAGGACGGATCCGCGTCGATCCGGTTGGCGACCACCGGCTGCTTCTCCAGCACCACCGTGCCGTCGGGGGCGATGATCTTGTCCACGATCTGCGCGTCGTACACCGTGCCGCCGTTGGCGATGGCGCTGACGTAGCGGGCGACGGCGATGGGAGAGACCTGAGTGATGGACTGGCCGATGGCCAGCATGATGGTTTCGTTGGCCGTCCACTGCAGCTCCTTGATGTAGGACGACATGGTGTTGCCGATATAGTTGTTGGCGATGTAGTTCTCCGGCAGGTTCAGGTCGTACAGCAGAATCTGACGGATGGGATACGCCCACTCGTCGCTGGTGGAATAGGACACGGCCACGTCCAGCAGCTTCTTGACCACCACGTCCACGCGCTCGGAGTCGTACTCGATATTGCGCTCGTCGGCGATCTGCTGAATCTTCGCCCGGATGGCGTTGGCGGCGATCAGGGGCTTGTAGGTGTACTGCTGGTCGATGGGCACGTCCGGGTCGTAGAGCATGTTCTGGTTGCCCACGAAGCTGGTGGCCTCGCCGGGCAGCTCGATGTTGGTCTTGGACGTAAGGCCCAGCGCCGCGGCCCACTTGTACAGCTTCTCCGAGCCGAGGCGGTAGCCCACGGTGTAGAAGTAGTAGTTGCAGGAGTTCTTGATGGCGTCGACGATGGTCTGATGCTGATGGTCCTCCGGCGTGCTCGTCCAGCACTTGGAGGGATGAACCTTGTCCGTGTAGGTGAACGCGCCCTCGTCGTCGATGCGCTCGTCCAGCGTGATCGCGCCCTCGGCCAGGCCCGCCAGCGACGTGCACAGCTTGAAGATGGAGCCGGGGGAGTCCTTGGTGGAGATGGCGCGGTTGTACAGCGGATCGTTGCCCTCGCGAATCTTGTCCCAGTCGCTGTTGGAGATGGAGCCGCCGTCGAAATAGGACAGGTCGAAGTCGGGATAGCTCACCATGCCCAGCACGCGGCCGGTGTTGGGATCCATGGCCACCAGCGCGCCGGAATTGGCCAGCGAAATCTCGCGGTCGTTGGCGGCGTAATCCTCGAGAATTTCCTTCTTGCGCCGCCGCCAGGTACTGGAGGCGATGGTCGTCTCCTGCTGGGAGCGGATGCTTTCGATGGTGCTCTGGAGCGCCTCGGCCATGACCTTCTGCAGCTCCACATTGATGGTCAGCACCACGCTGTTGCCGTCCTCGGGAGCGTCGTAGCTCAGCTCGCGCACCACCTTGCCGCGGGTGTTGACCTCCACCACGCGCTGTCCCTGACGATACTGAATGTAGGGCGACAGCTGATCCTCCAGCGAGGCCTCGACGCCGTCCGCGCCCACATATGCGTCGTTGGGATAGCCCTGATTTTTGTAATCCTCCAGCTTGGCGGAGGAGAGCTTGCTGGTGTAGCCGATGACGTGGCAGGCGGTGGTTCCCTGGGGATAGACGCGGGAGGAGCTTTCGGAGATGTCCACGCCGTCCAGCTCCATGGAGCGCACCTCGATCTCCGAGACGGTCTCGAAGCCCACGTCGTAGGCGATGGTGCAGGGCGTGGAGTTGAAGGCGTTCATGCGCGATTCCTGCCACAGGGCCAGCACCTTGATCTGCATGTCCTCGTCCCAGTTCGAGTCGATGTAGTACTTCTCGCACAGCGCCTTGAACCACTGATTCTCCGGCGTACTGGAGAGGGAGAAATTGCTCTTCCACTGCTTCTTTCGGGTGGCTTCCACCGTTTCGGACGTTGCGCCCGAATTAAAAACCCACTTGCCGCTGTCGTCCTTCTTCATCCAGAAGTCGTTGACGGTGGTCTTGCCGTTGGACTCGATCAGCCGGATGACCTCATAGAGCACCTGGGTGTAGGCCTGACGGTCGGCGGCGGAGGAGCGCGACGGGTTGCGGTAGAAGGTTACGTCATAGCTGATGCGGCTGTAGGCCAGAGGCACCATGTTGGAATCGTAGACGGTGCCGCGCATGCCGTACAGCGCGATGGTCTTGGTGGATTTGTCAGACGCGGTGGCGGAATAGCTCTCGCCGTTGGCGCGCACCATGTAGTTCATTCGGGCGAAGATCGCGCCGAAGGCGACGAGCACTACCAGCGCCATGGTCAGAACGCGCGTGCGATAGGGTTTCAAAAGTGTTTCACCTCCCGGATTTTGCGATAGGTCGCCTGCGCCGGCTGGGACTTTCTGCCCGCGAAGAGCCTGCGCAGGGCGGGATACAGCAGCATGGCCGCCGCGGCGAAGATCGCGCAGCGCGCCAGCGCATGGGGAATCACGCCGGAGTCCACCGACGCGGTCTGGAAATAGCGATACACGCCGAATACCAGCTCGCCCGCCAGCTGACAGGCGAAGAACGCGGCGGCGTGGCGCAGATGGAACCACGCGCCGAAGGGGCGGCGCGCCGTGGGGCCAGATTCGTTGAGCACGAAGCCGATCAGGAAGCCGATGACCAGATCAAAGAAGGTCATCATGCCCAGCGTGCCGGCGGTGATGTCGATCAGCAGGCCGCCGATCATGCCCAGCAGCATTCCCTTCAGGCGCCCCAGCACCAGACTGGCGCACAGCACCACCGCCAGCGTCAGCGAAACGGTGTACGTTCCGTAATAGAACACCGGCAGGATGGCCGTGTCCACGATCACGGCCAGCAAAACCATCAGGTACGGCGACAGTCTGCGAAGCAAGGGAAACGTCCTCCTTGGAAAATAGCGTCGGTCAGTTCTCGGCCCAGCTGTCCTCCGGCAGGGATTCCAGCGGGCTGTTGTCCAGTCCGGCGGCGGAGGTGGGATAGTCCCAGTTGCCCTCGGTCGCGCCGGGGTTGAGGGTGGTGCTCGCGTCCGGCGTGGGCGACGGCGTGGCCGTCGGCGCGGGCGTGGGCGTGGGAACGCTGGGGAGATTCGCGCCGTCGGATACGGTTTCCACCGTCTGGCGCAGGATCAGCACCTCTTCGATGTGCAGAAAGTCCACAGACGGCGAGACGACGGCGAAGTTGCCCTCGGAGCCGGCGCTCAGGCTGATCTGGGTGATGGTGCCGATGGGCAGCCCCTTGGGATAGATCTGGTCGGTGCCCGAGGTGACGACCACGTCGCCGGGCACGATGTTGTTGACGTTGGGAAGATAGTAGACCGAGCATTCCGCCTCGTCGTCGGTGTCGCTCATTCCGCCGCGCAGGATGCCCTCGTCGCGGGTGCGCTGCACCAGACAGGACAGGCGGCTGCGGGTGTCGATGATGGACAGCACCTTGGCGTAGTTCAGGCCGGCCTCGTACACGCGGCCCACCAGACCGTCGCCGTTGACCACGGCCATGCCCACGGTCACGCCGTCGTTGGTGCCGCGGTTGACGGAGAAGGTGCCGAACCACTGGCCCGCGTCCCGGGCGATGACCCGCGCGTAGATGGGATCCAGCGATTCATAGGAGCTCTGCGCGTCCAGCAGGCTCTTGAGCCGCTCGTTTTCCTGAAGCGCCTCCTCGGCGTTGGACAGCTCCAGCGAGAGCTGCTGGTTCGTCAGGGACAGCGCGTCGTAATCCGCCTGCAGCTTGTCGTAGCTGCGCCAGTCGGTGAAGAACTTCTTCACGCCGCCGGCGGCGTTGGAAAAGAAGCTCTGCACGGGCGTGAACAGCGAGCCGATGCCGTTTTCGGCGATGGAAATCTGCTCGTTGTTGCGCAGAACGAGGAAATAGACGGTGCTGGCCACGACCGCCACGATGAGCGCGGAGATCAGCGCGCGCTTGACAGCCTGGCTGCGGCGGCGGGTCTCCCGCGTGGTATAGCGCCTTCGGGCGGTCTTTTTCTTCTTCGGCATGCGTACAACCCCTTCAATGCTGCGGCGCGGTTTCGCCGCCGGATGGTGCGAAGGCTGAATAAACGAAGCCTCGCATTACAGCTCGATCAGACAGCCGGACTGGAGGAAGCGCTGGGCGATCCGGTCGTCGGCCGCCGCGGCGCAGCAGCCAACCGCCACGTCGTCCTGCGGATTTTCGCCCACGGTGACGGGCAGATTGAGCATCTCGCCCAGCCGCTCCGGCAGTCCCTCCAGCAGCGCGCCGCCGCCGGAGAGGAAGATGCCGCGCCGGAGAATGTCCTCGGCCATCTCGGCCGGCGTGTTTTCAAAGGCCTCGCGGATGGATTCCATCAGCGCGTCCAGCGGCGGCAGAATGGCATTGCGCACGTCCTGCGCCGTGATGGTCACGGTGGAGGGCTTGCCCGTGCGCGCGTCGCGGCCGCGGAGCGTGACCTCCTCGCGCCCGTCGAACTGCATGGCCGCGGAGGCCAGATCGATCTTCAGATCCTCGGCGGTGCGCTGGCCGATGATGAGACCCTTCTCCCGCCGGATGTGGCGGATGATGGCCTCGTCGATGGACAGACTGCCCGTGCGGGCGGAGCGCGCCGCGGCCACGCCGTTCATGGACAGCACGCTGACCTCGGTGGTGGAGCCGCCGATGACAACGACCATGCAGCCGCACGCGTCGTCCACGGGCACGCCCGCGCCCAGCGCCGCGGCCACCGGCGTGCGCAGCAGCGCCGCCCGGCGCGCGCCGGCGGAGCGAACCACGTTCTCCATGGCGGCGGCCTCCACGCGGGTGCATCCCTGCGCCAGCGCCACCACCAGCGGGCTCTTCTCCAGCGCGCGGCGCTTGCCCAGCGCCTTTTCGGAGAGGCTGCGCAGCATCGCCGCCGCGGACTCGACGTCGGCCACCGCGCCGCCCTGCACGGGGCTGAGCAGCGCCACATCCTTCGGCGTGCGGCCCAGCATCTGGCGCGCGTCGCGCCCCACGGCGAGAATTTCATCCGCGTCGTCCCGCAGCGCCAGCACATAGCTCGGCTCCCGCAGCACCACGCCTTCGTTTTCCAGACAGATGGTCACGTTGGCGGAGCCCATGTCGATGCCCACGCCGCCGGTGGAAAAAACACCCATGTAATCAGGCCTCCTGAAGATGAGGTTGGAATTTTGGAGAGATCAGAACCCGAAGCGCCCGAGCATTTCGCCCACGAGCCGCACCGGGAAGCCCATGACGTTTTCGTAGGAGCCGTCCAGCGACTCGACGAATTTGCCCGCGCCGCCCTGAATGCCGTAGGCGCCGGCCTTGTCCATCGGCTCGCCCGTGGCGATGTAGGCGTCGATCTCCGCGTCGGTCAGCGGCCGGAAGCGCACGCCGGTGCGATCCACCTGCGCCTCCTCCATGCCCATCTGCGCGTCAATCACGCAGACCCCGGTGAACACCTCGTGCTCGCGCCCCGAGAGGGCGCGCAGCATGCGTCTGGCGTCGTCCGCGTCCGCCGGCTTGCCCAGCGGCGCGCCGTCCAGCGAGACCAGCGTGTCCGAGGCGATAATCACGCCGCGATCGAAGCGCTCCGCCGCCGCGCGGGCCTTGCGGACGGCCAGCGTGCGCACAATATCCCGGGCGTGGCCGGACACATGCTCGTCCACGTCGGGAGAACAGATCTGAAATTCGTAGCCCATGCGCCCGAGCAGCTCGCGCCGCCGGGGCGAGCCGGACGCGAGAATCAGCGGCCGCGCTTCGTTGGTCATGGTTTCATCACTCCGCGAATTGATACAATTTGACATCCTATTATAGCACATAACTGTTGCAGAAACGTGAAGTTTGGGGCGAAGATCGGACATCCCCGTAAACATATTCGCAAAAAGTGCCCTTTCGGGCAAAAAAGCCGCCCGACGGCACGGGCGGCACATTGTGTGTTATACGTTGAGCTTTCTGTATTCGTCGTAGATTCGGCAGGCGGCGCGCAGGATTTCGCGGTCGCCTTCGAAGGTGAGCATCTCCATGGCGCGCTCCACGGGGAAGTAGCCGCCGTTGAGGAAGCCCTGATCGTAGGACACGTGATAGCTGTGGTCGCTGGCATGCATGGCGAACCACTGAATGCGGTTGCTGATTTCCTTGCCGCGGCTTTCGGAGAAGAAGTCGTAGCGCGTGTTTCCGGCGATGCCGATGATCTCGGCGTGAATGCCCGCCTCGTCCTCTACGCGCCAGAGGGCGACCTCGTTGGATTTATTGTAGCTGCGGATGACTCCCTTGGGCATCACCCAGTCGCCTCGATCGCTCATCAGGAGAAAGACGTCGTCTCCGGAAAAGACCACGCCGCCCGCACAGCTTCGAATTGATCCCGCCAAAGCTGAACACCTTCCTTTTTCGTAATCATATTTTATGATAGCACAAAAAGCGGGAAAATACAATCTGTTCAAACTGAAAAAAAAGACTGCGTAAACTGGGCACAATGGCATTGCGGCGCGGCGCGATTGCAGAATTTACAGTGCGTGGTTATAATCTAAAAAGAATTATCTGCCCTCATTTCTGCACAGCCAAAGGAGAGTAGTCCATGAGCAATATCAAGGACGTGTTCGGTTCCATGGTGTTCAACGACTCCGTGATGAAGGAAAAGCTGCCGCACGAGGATTACAAGGCGCTCAAGCGCACCATCCAGAGCGGTCACGAGCTGGATCGCCACATCGCCGACGTGGTGGCCAACGCCATGAAGAACTGGGCCATCGAGAAGGGCGCGACCCACTTCACCCATTGGTTCCAGCCGATGACGGGCATCACCGCCGAAAAGCACGACGCGTTCATCACGCCCGTCTCCAACAGCGAGGTCGTCACCGAATTCACCGGCCGCGAGCTCATCAAGGGCGAATCCGACGCGTCGTCCTTCCCCTCCGGCGGACTGCGCGCCACCTTTGAGGCGCGCGGCTATACGGCGTGGGATCCCACGTCCTACGCCTTCATCAAGGATCGCACGCTGTGCATTCCCACGGCTTACTGCGCCTTCACCGGTCAGGTGCTGGACAAGAAGACCCCGCTGCTGCGCTCCATGCGCGTGGTGGGCGATCAGGCGCTGCGCATCCTCCGGCTGTTCGGCGATACCCGGACACAGCGCGTCATTCCCACCGCCGGCCCGGAGCAGGAGTATTTCCTGATCGATCAGGAGATGTACGCCCGCCGGCCCGACCTGAAGTACACCGGCAGAACGCTCATGGGCGCGCGTCCGGCCAAGGGACAGGAGCTGGACGACCAGTATTTCGGCGCGCTGAAGAGCCGGGTTTCCGATTTTATGCGCGATCTGGACGACGAGCTGTGGAAGCTGGGCGTGTTCGCCCGCACCGAGCACAACGAGGTCGCCCCGGCGCAGCACGAGCTCGCCCCCGTGTTCACCGACGCGAACGTGGCCTCCGACCACAACCAGCTGACCATGGAGCTGATGCAGAAGATCGCGCGCAGCCACGGTCTGGCCTGCCTGCTGCACGAAAAGCCCTTCGCCGGCGTCAACGGCAGCGGCAAGCACAACAACTGGTCGCTGGGCACCGACGCGGGCGAGAACCTGTTCAACCCCGGCAAAAACCCGGCGCAGAACGTGCGCTTTCTGCTGTTCCTCGCGGCGGTGATCCGCGCGGTGGACGAGCATCAGGATCTGCTGCGCGTGTCCGTGGCCACCGCGGGCAACGACCATCGCCTGGGCGGCAACGAGGCCCCGCCGGCCATCGTGTCCATGTTCGTGGGCGACGATCTGGAGGTCGTGCTGGACGCCATCGTCAACAAGGCCGACTTCGACCCCTGCGAGAACGGCTACATGGACATCGGCTTCGGCATCATTCCCAAGTTCCGCCGGGATTCCACCGACCGCAACCGCACGTCGCCCTTCGCGTTCACGGGCAACAAGTTTGAATTCCGCATGCCCGGCTCGTCCCTATCCATCGCCGAGCCGAACATCGTGCTCAACACCATCGTGGCCGACGTGCTGCGCGATTTTGTCGACGAGCTGGAGGGCGCGGAGAACTTCAATTACGCCGTGTCCCACCTCATCCGCAAGACCATTCGCGAGCATCGCCGCATCGTCTTTAACGGCAACAACTACACCGACAGCTGGGTGGCCGAGGCGGCGCAGCGCGGGCTGGAGAACCTGCCCAACTCCGTGGCGGCCATGCAGCGGCTGGCCGACGAGAAGAACATCCGCCTCTTCGAGCGCCACGGAATTTACACCGCCGAGGAGCTGATCTCCCGGCAGGAGATCATGCTGGAGGAATACAGCAAGGTGGTGCACATCGAGGCGCTGACCATGCTGGATATGGCGCGGCGCGACGTGCTGCCCGCCATGACGGAGTATTCGCTGGAGCTGGCCCGCAGCGCAAAGCTCAAGGCTGAGCTGGGCGTGGCGGAGAGCTTCGAGAAAAAGACGCTGGAAAAGCTGTCCGGCCTGATGACCGAGATCGACGACGGCGCGGCGGCGCTGGAGGAAGCGGTGCAGAGCACGCCCACGGAATCGGAGAGCGTGCGCGCGGCCTACAGCCGGGACGTGATCCTTGCGCGCATGCAGGCGCTGCGCGAGCCCGCGGACGCAGCCGAGCTGCTGACCGGCGCGAAGCACTGGCCCTATCCCACCTACGGCGAGATGCTCTTCAGCGTCATGTGATTGTATCCCCGCCAATCGGGAAAGAATGAACAAAACAGGATGGTTGCAGAATCATGATTACAGCAATTTCTCTCAATCCCAGCATTGACCGCACGGTGCATGTGGAGCATTTCACGCCCGGCGGGCTGAACCGCGTGCTCAAGGCCCACAGCGTGGCCGCGGGCAAGGGCATCAACGTGGCGCTGGCCGCGTCGGCGCTGGGCGTGGACGCGGAGTGCATCGGATTTATGCACGAGGAGGGCTCCCAGCTGTTCGAAAAGCGGCTGATGGTCAACTCCACGGCGTACAACTTCGTCTGGTGCGAGGGCGCTGTGCGCACCAACGTCAAGGTGTTCGACGAGTCGAAGAACGAGATCACCGAGATCAACGAGTCCGGCGAACCGGTGAGCGAGGCGCAGCTGAAGCAGATGACAGATCTGGTGGCGCTGCACGCCGAGAACACGGACTATCTGGTGCTGTCCGGCTCGCTGCCGCCGGGATGCCCCGCGGATTACTACCGCACGCTCATCGAGACGGTGGAGGGCCTCGGCTGCCGCTGCATTCTCGACGCGGACGGCGAGCCCATGCGCTATGGTCTGGAGAGCCGGCCGTTTATGATTAAGCCCAACCGCGCCGAGCTGGAGCGGATGGCGGGGCGCGAGCTGACCACGCTGCAGGACGTGCGCGCGGCGGCGATGAAGTACATCGATCAGGGCGTGGCTGTGGTGGCCGTCTCGCTGGGCGCGGACGGCGCGCTGATTACCGACGGCGACGAGACGCTGTTTGCGCCGAAGCTGACGCTGGAGCTGAAGTCCACCGTGGGCGCGGGCGATTCCATGGTGGCCGGCCTGGCCTGCGGCTTCATCGGCGACAACGAGCTGGAGGAGGCCTTCCGCATGGGCGTGGCCTGCGCTTCCGCGCGCTGCACCACCGAAGGCTATCGCGTGATCGACAAAAATCTCTATCGCGAATTCCTGAGCAGGGTGGAAATCGAGCGGCTATGAGCAAAATGTTTGCCAACAGATTCAGACACTTCAATGCGATGGGCGTCATCGCGGCGGGCTTCGCGGCCATCATTCTGGCCGGAAGCCTGTTGCTGTCGGCACCCGTTTCTTCTGCAAACGGACGGGGCGTTCCATGGTTCGACGCGCTGTTCACGTCCACGTCGGCGGTGTGCGTCACGGGACTGGTCACGGTGGACACGGGCACGACCTTTTCCCGTTTCGGCCATTGGGTGCTGCTGGCGCTGATTCAGCTGGGCGGGCTGGGATTTATGACCTTCGCCACGCTGCTGTTCTGGTTTCTGGGCAAGAAGCTGACGCTGCACGAGCGGATGCTGGTGCGCGAATCCATGAACGAGGAGCGGCTGAACGGTCTCATCAGGCTGATCCAATGGGTGGCGCTGAGCACGCTCACGGTGGAGCTGACCGGCGCGGCGCTGCTGGCGGTGCGGATGGTTCCGCAGTACGGCTGGCGCGACGGCGCGTTCTACGCGCTGTTCCATTCGGTTTCGGCCTACTGCAACGCGGGCTTCGACCTGTTTGGCCACTTCACCAGCCTGACGGCCTATCGGACGGACGCGCTGGTGAACCTGACCGTCTGTACGCTGGTGGTGCTGGGCGGACTGGGCTTTTCCACGGTGCGCGAGCTTTACTCGAAGCGCTCGCTGCGGCGGCTGGGATTGCAGGCGAAGCTGGTGCTGACGACCTACGGCGCGCTGCTTCTGGCGGGATTTCTGTTTAATCTCGCGGCGGAATGGAGCAATCCGGGAACGCTGGGCGATCTGACCGTGGGCGAAAAGCTGCTGGCGGCGCTGCTCCAGTCGGTGACGCTGCGCACGGCGGGCTTCAACACCATCGATCAGGCGGCGCTGCGCCCGGCCACCAAGTTGGTGAACTGCCTTCTGATGTTCATCGGCGCGTCGCCCGCGTCCACGGGTGGCGGCGTGAAGGTGACGACGTTCGCGGTGCTGGTGCTGGTGGTGCGCATGGTGGTGCGCGGCGAGAGCGAGATCAATGTCTTTGAGCGGCGCTTGGAGCGCGGGCTCGTTCAGCGGGCCGTCACCATCGCCTTTCTGGCGGCGGCCATTGTGCTGGCGGACGTGCTGGCGCTGTCGCTGATGCAGCCGGACGCGGAGCTGATCGACGTGGCCTACGAGTGCGCGTCGGCCATGGGCACGGTGGGCATCTCGTCGCTGGGCACGCCCACGCTGAATATGCCGTCGAAGATTCTGATTCTGATGACGATGTACTTCGGCCGCGTGGGGCCGCTGTCGCTGGCAGTGCTGCTGGCCAGCCGCCAATGGAAGAAAAAGGAGCATTTCCGCTATCCGGAGGATCGCGTGATGATCGGCTGATCGGAGGAGAAAAGAATGGACAGGAAAAACAGAACGGTGATGGTCGTGGGCCTCGGACGCTTCGGCGCGTCCATCGCCCGGACTCTGAGCGAGGACGGCGTGCAGGTGCTGGGCATCGACCGGCGCATGGATCTGGTGGAGAGCCTTCAGCAGGAGCTGACCCAGGCAGTGCAGGCGGATTCCATGGATCGCGAGACGCTTCATATGCTGGGCGCGGGCGATTTCGACACGGCGTTCGTGACCATCGGTGGCGATCTGAAGGCCAGCTGCGCCACGACGATGCTGCTCAAGGAGCTGGGCTGCAGGCAGGTCATCGCCAAGGCCTCCGACGAATTCCACGGCAGAATGCTGGAAAAGCTGGGCGCGGACAAGGTTCTTTTTCCGGAGCGGGACATGGGCAAGCGAATTGCGCATAACCTTGTATCGGGAAATCTGCTGGAGTATATCGAGCTGTCGCCGGACTTTTCCATGGTGGAAATTCAGGCCGGGCCCGAGTGGAACGGGAAGGCGCTGAGGGCGCTGAATCTGCGCGAGCGGCTGGGCATCAACGTGGTCGCCGTCCGCAGCGGCGGCAAGACCGACGCGCTGCCCACCGCGGAGACGGTGATCCACGAGGGAGATCTGATGCTGGTGGTGGCCAGCGAGGGCACGCTCGATCGACTGAACCGGCGCAAGTGACGGGGAGGCGGGGCCATGCGGCCGAGGACGACGGAAACGGGCTGCCTGATGCTGGGCGGCGGCGAGTTTGTACGCGCGCTTTCGCGGCGGCTGGCCGACGGCGGCGCGCAGGTGGAGCGCGCGGACGGCGGGACGCTGGACGCGGCGCGGGACGGGCTGTTTCGAATTTCCGGATGCGCCCGCGTCTGCGCGGCTGCAGCTGGAAAGAGCTGGGTGACGGCGCTGGCGCTGGCCGCGCAGCTGCGCGTGGATCGGCTGGTTTTGTTCCGGCCGGAGTTCAGCGCGCGGCGCTCGCCCGCGGAGACCTTCGCCCGGCGCAATCTGTGCTTCTGCGTCTCGGAGATTCTGATTTTCGACGGCGCGGATGCAGCGTCGCTGAAGGAGACGGACGCGCTCTGCCGCGGGCTGTG
The DNA here is from genome assembly GCA_900553265.1 of uncultured Eubacteriales bacterium. Taxonomy (GTDB): domain Bacteria; phylum Bacillota; class Clostridia; order Christensenellales; family Aristaeellaceae; genus Faecivicinus. The sequence goes on along the minus strand of USDD01000063.1, from coordinate 1,650 downwards.
CAGCGCGCAGATCTGGCGCGTGCCCGGAGAAAATGACGACGCGCAGACGGCGGCGCGGTTTCTGCTGGCGGAGGACGCGCGGAGCGCCTTTCCGCCGGAGAGCGGCGCGGCGACCCTATGCTGAAGGAGGACAGGCGGATGCGGGAGATTCGTTGGACAGAGGGACTTCAGGAGACCATGGAGCGCTTAAGCGGGAACGGCGCGTTCCTTAGCGTGGGCGGGCAGACGCCCAACACCATGACCATCGGCTGGGGATGGATCGGCTGGTGCTGGAAGCGGCCGGTTTTCGCCGTGGTGGTGCGGCCCCAGCGGTTTACCCACGACATTCTCGAACGGACGGGGGAGTTCACCGTGAGCGTGCCCACGCTGCTGCCGCTGAAGAAGGAGCTGGCCTACGCGGGCAGCCGCTCGGGCCGCGACGAGAACAAATTCGTCGGCCACGGTCTGACGGCGCTGCCGGGACAGAAGGTGGACGCGCCCGTCGTGGGCGAGTGCGGGCTGCACTACGAGTGCCGCGTGGTGCTTACGCAGGAGATGACCGAGGATCGCATGGCGCCCGAGGTGCTGCGCACGGCCTATCCCAGGCGCGATCTGCACACGATTTACTTCGGCGAAATCCTGACCTGCTATCGCATCGACGAACAGTGAGCAAACGGCTCCGAGCGCATCGGAGCCGGCTTTTTTTGCCTGAATAGTTCCCATCGGCTGCGGCAATACTTGCAGCAGTGGAGGGAATGAACATGGCCGGAAACAAGGTTGAAATTTGCGGCGTGGACACGTCGAAGCTGCCCATTCTGTCCCATGAGGCCATGCGCGCGCTGATGGAGCGGGCGCATGCGGGCGACGAGGCGGCGCGCGAGGAGCTCATCCGCGCCAATCTGCGGTTGGTGCTGAGCGTGATTCAGCGCTTTCAGAACCGCGGCGAAAACGTGGACGATCTGTTTCAGGTGGGCTGCATCGGGCTGATGAAGGGGCTGGACAATTTTGATCTGAGCATGAACGTGCGCCTGAGCACCTACTGCGTGCCCATGATCATCGGCGAAATCCGCAGGTATCTCCGGGACAACAACCCCATCCGCGTGTCGCGCTCCATGCGGGACACGGCCTATCGCGCGCTGAAAACCCGGGACGCGCTGGCGGCGCGGCTGGGGCGCGATCCGGCGGTGGGGGAGATCGCCAAGGAGATGGACGTGTCCGAGGAGGACGTGGTGCTGGCGCTGGAGGCCATTCAGGATCCCGTGTCGCTGTTCGACCCGGTCTATCAGAACGGCGGGGGCGACGCGATCTATGTGATGGATCAGCTTTGCGACGAGCGGGTGAACGAGGACGACTGGGTACGCGATCTGTCCATCCGACAGGCGCTTCAGCGCCTTCAGCAGCGCGAGCGGCGCATCATCCGCCGGAGGTTCTTTCAGGGGAAAACCCAGATGGAGGTCGCCGAGGAAATCGGCATCTCCCAGGCGCAGGTCTCCCGGCTGGAAAAGGCTGCGCTGCAGCAGATGAAGAAGTATATGTAGGGCAGCACCGCACAATTCGGCGGTGCGTCGGCTCTGTCTTTTCCGCCATCTGCGGCATACAGATTCCTCGATTTGCCTCCAGTAAACCTTCAGAATTTGCATTCGCATCTGACGAAAAATCCATTCGCCGGCC
>USDD01000062.1 GCA_900553265.1 uncultured Eubacteriales bacterium | reverse complement strand
CCAAGTGCCTGCAAAAGCGCTTCGGCGTCATCGAGGGCATCACCGACAAGGGCTATATCACCAACAGCTATCACGTCCACGTCACCGAGCCGATTGACGCGTTCAAAAAGCTGGAGTTCGAGGCGCAGTTTCAGCACCTTTCCCCCGGCGGCGCGATCAGCTACGTCGAGGTGCCGGACATGCAGAACAACCTCGATGCCGTGCTCGAGGTGATGAAGTTCATCTATGACCACATCATCTACGCTGAGCTCAACACCAAGAGCGACTACTGCCAGGTCTGCGGCTGGGACGGCGAGATTGAGATCGTCGAGGAGGACGGCAAGCTCATCTGGCGCTGCCCCCAGTGCGGCAACACCGATCAGGACAAGATGAACGTCGCGCGCCGCACCTGCGGCTATATCGGCACCCAGTTCTGGAACCAGGGCCGCACCCAGGAGATCAAGGAGCGCGTGCTGCATCTGTGAGTTTTCGCCCTCGGAGCGAGAGGAGAGCGCCATGCATTACGGACAAATCAAGTATCTGGACGTGGCCAACGGCATCGGCGTCCGCACGACGCTGTTCGTGTCCGGCTGCACGAACCACTGCAAAAACTGCTTTCAGCCGGAAACGTGGGATTTCCGCTATGGTCAGGAATTCACGAGCGCGACGGCGGACGCGATTCTTGAATCGCTGCGCCCGGCCTATGTCCGGGGCCTTACGCTGCTGGGCGGCGAACCCTTCGAGCCGGAGAACCAGCGAGAGCTGGTGAAGCTGCTGCGGCGGGTGCGCGCCGAGTGCCCGGGAAAGGACGTGTGGGCGTTCACGGGCTTTCGGCTGGACGACGATCTGCGGGGGGAGAGCCATGCCCGCTGCGAGGTCACGGACGAGCTGCTGTCGATGATCGACGTGCTGGTGGACGGTCGCTATGTGGACGAGCTGCGCAATCTGTCGCTCCAGTTCCGCGGGTCGTCCAACCAGCGGCTCATCGACCTGAACCGCACCCGCGAGGCAGGGAAAATCATCCTCTGGGAGGAAAAGTAGGGCGACACCGCCCAATTCGGCGGCGCGTCAGGCAGATTTCTCGATTTACCTCCGGTAGACCTTCGAAATTGGCATTTGCAAAAATCCATTCGTCGGCTGACCGCCTCATCTGTGCGGTGTTCCCTTAGGTGAAAGATTTCCGCTTGCATATTTGCCGCGCATCGTGTATAATAGTAGTGTAAAATCCAGCAAAGGGGGATCTGTTCATGAAATTGATTATCGCAATCGTTCAGGATGAGGACGCTTCCCGCCTGATCAGCAACCTGATGAGCGAAGGCTACAGTGTGACCAAGCTGGCGACCACCGGCGGCTTCCTGCGCGCGGGCAACACCACGCTGCTGCTGGGTATCGACGACGAGAAGATCGAAAAGGCCATGAGCATCATCGAGCACGTCTGCAAGAGCCGCAAGCAGATTGCGACCTCTCCGTCGCCTATCTCCGGCACCACGGGCGTTTACGTGCCCTATCCGGTGGAGGTCATGGTCGGCGGCGCGACGGTTTTCGTGCTGAACGTGGATCAGTTTATCAAAATCTGACGCAGCGGAGGCGCGATTGAAACAGCTCGGATTAGTGGGACAGGGTGACAAATTGGAACGACTGATGCGTTCGGTTCAAGCCGGGCGCATTGTTCATGCCCTTTTGTTCACCGGCCCCGCGGGTACCGGCAAGCGCACGGCGGCCAACTGGTTTGCCCGGGCCATGCTCTGCACGGGCGAGGACAGACCCTGCGGAGTCTGTCCCGCCTGCAAGCGCTATCTGGCGGGTTCGCACCCCGACGTGCGGGTGCTCCGGCCGGAAAAGAACGTCATCAAGGTCGACGAGATCCGCGACCTGATCGAATATCTATCCCTGAGGCCCTACGAGGGCGGATGGCACGTGGTGATCATTGAGCAGGCGGACAAAATGAACGCCAGTGCTCAGAACGCGCTGCTCAAGACGCTGGAGAGCCCCACGGGCGACGCGATGTTTTTTCTGATTTCCGAATCGCCCGGCGGATTGCTCAGCACCATTCTTTCCCGCTGCCAGACGCTGCGCTTTCACGAGCTGAGCGCGGACGACTGCGCGGAGGTGCTGATCGATCGGGGCGTGTCCGCCGAGCGGGCGCGGCTGCTGGCGGGACTGGCTCAGGGCGCGGTGGGCCGCGCGCTGGCGCTGAACGAGGACGAGAGCTTCTTTGCGCTGCGTGAAAAAACGCTCCAGTCGCTGGAGAGCCTGAACGGAAACGCCTCCGTGGCGGCCGCCGCGGCGATGATCTCCGAGGAAAAGGGTTCGGAGGCGGCGATTCTGGACGTGATGGAGCTCTGGGCGCGGGATCTGATGGCCGTGCAGGAGGGCGGAGCGCCCTTTGAAGCGCCGGATGAGGCGCGCCTGCGCCAATCGAAGCTCAACGGCGCGAAGCTGCTGCGCGCGGTAATGCGCGCCCGGCAGCAGCTTTTTTCCAATGTTGCGTGGAACCAGGCGCTCGAAACCATGTATTTTGAGCTTTAACGGATAGAAAACAGGAGGACAAATCCTTTATGGCAACGGTTATTGGCGTTCGCTTCAAAAAAGCGGGCAAGGTTTATTATTTCGACCCCAACGAGATCTGGCCGAAGCCGGGCGACAGTGTGATCGTCGAGACGGCGCGCGGCGTGGAATTCGGCGAGGTCGTCACCGGCGCGCGCACGGTCAGCGACGAGCAGATCGTCACGCCGCTGAAAAAGGTCGTGCGCATCGCCACGGAGGAGGACATTCGCCGCGCGGAGTACAACGCCCGCCGCGAAGAGGAGGCCTTCCGCATCTGCCAGGAAAAGGTGGCCAGGCACAAGCTGGAGATGAAGCTGGTCAGCGTGGAGTACACCTTCGACAACTCCAAGATCATCTTCTATTTCACAGCCAACGGCCGCGTGGACTTCCGCGAGCTGGTGAAGGATCTGGCCTCGGTGTTCAAAATGCGCATCGAGCTGCGCCAGATCGGCGTGCGCGACGAGGCGAAGATGCTGGGCGGACTCGGCTCCTGCGGGCGGCCCATCTGCTGCGGCGCGTTCCTGGGCGACTTCCAGCCCGTGTCCATCAAGATGGCCAAGGAGCAGAACCTCTCGCTGAACCCCACCAAGATTTCCGGCCTGTGCGGCCGGCTGATGTGCTGCCTGAAGTACGAGCAGGACACCTATGAGCAGACGCTCAAGCGCATTCCCCGGGTGGGCAAGGACATCGTGACCCCCGACGGCGTGGGCGTGATCGCCGAGATCAACGCCATCAAGGAGATGGTCAAGGTGCGCATCCGCACGGCGGACGACAGCTTCGACGTGCGCGAATATCCCATCGACGACGTGCGCCGCCCCGGCCCGGGCGACAGCGCCGCCGTGCGCGAGCAGCCCAAGCCGCAGGAGAAGCGTCCGTCGCGCCGTGCGGAGCCCGAGCCGGAGAGCACCGAGGAGGAGCCGAAGAAGAAGCGCTATCCCCATCAGAAGGCCCCCAAGAATCTGAGCACCGATCAGTTCCTCGAAAAGATGAAGGAGGACGCGGAGCGCTTCGAGGATGAGGCTGAGCCCTCTGAAACGCCCGAGAATCGGGAGCGCAAGCGCCGCCGCCGCGGCGGCAAGGGCCGCCATCGCTCCGGAGAGGGCGCGGAGAACGCTGCGGTCGAGCTGAGCGGCTCGGTAGAAACTGAGCGCGCGGAAGCACCGAAGGCCGAAGCGGCGGATGAGTTCGCAGAGAAGCCTGCGGAGGTTTCCGAGGCAGTGGAAACACCGGCTGAGAAGCCGGCGGAAGCGCCTAAGGCGGCGGAGAAGCCCGCAGAGGCCGCTAAAGCCGTGGAAGCGCCGGTCGAGAAGCCGGCGGAAGCGTCCAAGCCTGCGGAATCCGCCGAGTGATCCGACGGAACACGGCTGCACGTCGGGCGAAAACCAAGAGAGCTTCGTCCGATGGCGGCGCTCTCGAGCCGAAGAAAAATTTTCGTGAAAATCGTGAAAACACTGTACAATTCGAAAGCGTTGTGGTATAATGCTTTCAGCCCCGATAAGAGCTTCGAAACCGTATCCCTCCGGTAATCCCTACCGATGATAGGACTCGGCATCAAAGACAGGCATCGTATGGGCACACAAATTAGGAGGGTATATCCATGTTCGAAGACAAGACTTTGGTTTGCCGTGAGTGCGGCGCGGAATTCGTTTTCACTGCTTCTGAGCAGCAGTTCTACGCGGACAAGGGCTTCCAGAACGAGCCCGGCCGTTGCCCGGCTTGCCGCGCTGCGCGTCGAGCCCAGAACGGCGGCGCTCCCCGTGGAGAGCGTCAGATGTACGATGTGATCTGCGACGGCTGCGGCCAGCCCACTCAGGTTCCGTTCCAGCCCCGCGGAGATCGTCCGGTGTACTGCCGCGCGTGCTTCGAGGCCAATCGTCAGAACCGCTTCTGAGAATGAGCAAAAGTCTCTCCGAGAAATCGGAGAGGCTTTTTTATGCCGTTCGGCGATGGAAAACAAAAAAGTAATATTTCCAACCGGTCGTTTATCATAGAAGACAGGTATAATAAGTGCAGAAGATATTCTCCGACTCGGCGTCGGAGAAGGCGAAGGAGGAAGAGGAATGAAGCTTCATTGGACGAAGGCGGTTCGCCGGGTGCTCGCTTTGGCGGTGGCGGCGCTGCTGGCCGCCGTGCCCGCCATGGCGGCGGAGGATTTCCGCAGCGCGCAGGCGATTTCCAATTTCAGCGAGGATCTCGCGGCGTTTCAGGACGCGAGCGGCCTCTGGGGCTATCTGAACCGTCAGGGCGAGGTGGTCATCGAGCCGGCGTGGGACTACGCGGGCGATTTCTGCGAGGGCCGCGCGCGGGTACGCGGCGATAACCAGCAGTACGGCTATATCGATGCGGAGGGCAATGTGGCCGTCGCGCCGCTGTTCACCGCGTCCACCGATTTCGACAACGGCGTCGCCTGCGTGCAGTGGGACGGCGCGTACAGCTACATTGACGAGGACGGCGTCGGAATTCTCGACGGCAAATGGGCCGACGCGGGCAACTTCAGCGAGGGGCTGGCCTACGCGAAAATCGATGGAAGCTATGGCTACATCGACGAGAGCGGCCAGACGGCCATCGCGCCCCGCTGGGATCGCGGGCGCTCGTTCTCCGAGGGCTGCGCCGCCGTGCGCGCGGGCGACCTCTGGGGCTTCATCGACAAGTCGGGCAGCGTCGTCGTGGAGCCGCAGTACGACGACGCGGTGCGCTTCAAGGATTCGCTGGCGGCGGTGGAGAAGGACGAGCTGAAGGGCTACATCGACGCGTCGGGCAATGTGGTCATTCCGTTGCAGTACGAAGTCGCCGGAGCCTTCGAGCAGGGCCGCGCCTGGGCCAAGCTGGACGGCGAGTATCGGATGATCGACAAGACAGGCGCGGAGATCGGCGCAAATCGCTGGGACAATGTGTTTTCCGAGTTTGCGTTCACCGATCTCTGCCGGGTGTGCCGCGGCGGCCTGTGGGGCTATGTGAATCTGAACGACGAGATCGTGCTGAATCCCGTCTATGAAAAGGCCACGCGCTTCAGCGACGGTCTCGCGGCGGTGAAGAAGAACGGCGTGTGGTATTTCATCGACGAAAAGGGCACGGACGTGCTCTCGGGCGAGAACACCCAGGCGTGAATGGAGGAGAAAACATGAAGCGGAAATTCCGAGATCTTGCGGCGCTGGTTCTGGCGCTGCTGCTGTGCATGGGCGCGGCCTGCGCGGAGACGACCACGCGCTGCGATTTTGACGCGCTGGAGATGAACGGCGAATGGACGGAGGGGCGCATGCGGCCCTATGAGTATCATTACTATCCCTTCGCCGTGACGCAGACGGGCAGAGTCACGGCGCGGGTGCAGAGCTTTTATTCCGGCGCGGAATTCGAGCTGCTGGACGAGGACCTGGTGAGCTGGCGGGCCGTGTGGGTGAACGGCACCGCCGGCGCGCCGGAGACGGAGGATCTGGTCTATTATCTCGAACCGGGCCAGTACTATCTGCGTGTGGACGGCGCCAGCGATTCCGACGGCGACTATCGGGTGAAGGTGGCGCTGGAGCCCTGTGCCTGCGACGAGATTGAAGGCAACGACGATTACCACGGCGCGCAGCCGCTGCCGTCGGGCGCGACCATCGCGGGCGTGCTCACCGAGTGGGACGAGTACGACTACTACACCTTCACGCTGGACGCGGAGACGCAGGTGTATCTGACGGCCAACGACGAATCCGACGGGCAGTGCGTGCTGACGCTGTACGACGGCGACATGGTGGAGCAGGCGACGATTTACGACCTGCACGGCTATGCCGAGGATCGGACGCTGAGCGCGGGAACCTACTATCTCGCGATCTCGAACGCTAAGGGCGCGTACACGCTGAAGGCGATTTACTGATTTTTTCCGCGCCGTGCGTTTCAAAGGACAGAAAAACGGGTATATATTCCTCAGAGAGAAATCAAAGGAGGAAAACAAAATGAAGTACGTTTGCGACGTCTGCGGCTGGGAATATGACGAGGCGGTCGGCGATCCGGAGCACGGCATCGCCCCCGGAACGAGCTTTGACGCGCTGCCCGAGGATTTCGCCTGCCCGCTGTGCGGCGTGGGCAAGGATCAGTTCAGCGCCGAGTGATTGCAGAAAAGCGCCGGAGGAAGCTCCGGCGCTTTCATCTGTTAAAGGACAGAAGGCAGATTGTTTTTTCAGTCAGCCTGTCTGCTGGGTGTAATTTGGTTTGGATGAGGCGGACTTGACGCTCCCTGCGCACAGTATCGCTCCTTTTAGTGCCGCGCCTCCCGCAGAAATTCCCGGGGCGACATGCCGGCGGCGCGCTTGAAGCGGGTGGAGAAATAGGAGGCGCTGGAAAAGCCCAGCTCGTCGGCCACCTCGGCCACGCTGCGGCCCTCCTCGCGCAGGCGGCGGCGCGCCTCGCTCATGCGCAGCTGCTCGTAATAGGCCATGGGCGACGCGGAGAAATAGCGGCGGAACAGCTGCTTGACGGACGTGCCGCTCATGCCCACGCTTCGGCAGAGTTCGGGAAAGGTCAGGTCGCCGCGCAGACGGCTGCGCATCTGTTCCACGATGGCCTGAATCAGCGCCGCGTCGGCGGGAACGGGGCGCGGTGTGCGCCCGGCCGCGTCGGGCACGCCGCCGCCGCTGGAGAGCATGTCCAGCAGAATGTGGGTCAGAATCATGCGCATGGCGAACACACCGCCGGGATGGGCGGGGTTCAGCGTCTGGCTGTGCTCGTCCGAGGAGGGGAGAAAGGCCTCCTTCGCCTCGCGCATCAGATCGCCGAAGAGCGCCTGCTGCCGCTCAGTCACGCGGGCCAGCCGCTTTTCAAAGGCGCGCATGGCGGGGGAGACGCACTCGAACGTGACCACCAGCAGGTCGGGCGCGTGGGCGTAGTTGGCCCAGATGCTGTGGAATTCGTTGGGCCGATGGAAGATCACGTCGCCCGCGCCCAGCACGTGCACCTGCTCGTCCGCGCCGATGTCCACCTGCCCGCCCAGCACGCAGACCATCTCCCAGAAAGGATGGCGCTCGCCGGGGAAGACATAGCCGGCGGCGAAGTGAAAGTGGAAAAAGGTGTTCAGCGCGGTGATTTCGAGAATCGGCTCTTCGTAAAGCGGCAGCATGGCAATCCCTCCTGGGCTATTATACCGAAATGCTTGCCAAATGTCAATTTCCGTGTGACGAATTTCGAAGGTTGACAGAAAAACACGGCCATGATAGAATTTGAAAAGCGCCGAGAGGAGAGAGCAGCATGGAAGTTATCGCCGTCATTCACACGGATTTTCCGACCAAATTCGGCCTGCCGCGGCAGAGCGGGCTGGTGGATTCGCTGAAGGGGCGAATTGTATTCGAACCGAAATATCGCGATCCCAACGCGCTGCGCGGTCTGGAGGAATTCTCCCATCTCTGGCTCATCTGGCAGTTTTCCGAGGCGGTGCGCGAGGACTGGTCGCCTACGGTGCGCCCGCCGCGGCTGGGCGGCAACGCGGCCATGGGCGTGTTCGCCACGCGCTCGCCCTTTCGGCCCAATCCCATCGGTCTGTCCTGCGTCCGGCTGGAGCGAATCGAGCACGGAACGCCCGAGGGCAGCGTGCTGCACGTGGCCGGGGCCGATTTGATGGACGGAACGCCGATCTACGACGTCAAGCCCTATCTGCCCTACGCGGACTGCCATCCCGAGGCGACGGGCGGCTTTGCAGCGGGCGTGCAGGATTACGCGCTGAAGGTGGAGATTCTGGACGAATGGCTGTCCATGGTGCCCGAGGACAAGCGGGAGGCGCTCCGGGGCGTGCTGGCACAGGATCCGCGCCCGGGCTATCGCCGCGGCGACGGGCGGCGCTTCGGCGTTCGCTTCGCCGGAATGGACGTGCGCTTCACCGTGGCCGACGGGCAGCTGACGGTGTGCGAGATCGTGAGAGAGTGAAAACCGCCGCCTCGGAGGAAGAGCCGAGGCGGCGGTTTTCATTCTATAGGGACGAAAAAAATTTTCCCCGCTTCGATGGGAAAACCGAAGCGGGGGAGTAAATCTCTGCCGGAGATCAGACGGCTTCCTTGCGGGATTCCTCGTCCTCCAGCACGCGATAGGCCACCTTGCCCACGAGGGTCTTGGGCAGCTCGTCGCGGAACTCGATGTCGTAGGGCATGGCGTACTTGGCGATCTTCTTGCGGCAGTAGTCGAGGATGTCCTTCTTCGTCGCCTCGGTGGGCTCGTAGCCGGGCTTGAGCATGACGAAGGCCTTGACCTTCTGCATCTTGTAGGGATCCTTCACGCCGATGACGCAGCTCATGTGCACCGCGTCGTGCGCATCGAGAATGTTCTCGATCTGGGAGGGGTAGACATTGTAGCCGCTGGTGATGATCATGCGCTTGATGCGCTGGCGGAAGTAGATGAAGCCGTCCTTGTCCATCATGCCAAGGTCGCCGGTGTGAATCCACGTCAGGCCGTCGGCATGGACGCGGCGGGTGGCCGCCGTCTCCTCGGGATGGTTGACGTACTCCAGCATGACCGTCGGGCCGGCCAGGCAGATTTCACCCTCCTCGCCGTAGGGAACCTCGTCCTCGGTGCCCACCTTGACGATCTTGTAATAGGTGTCCGGGAAGGGAATGCCAATGCTGCCCTCGCGATACTCGTCGATGGGCGTCAGGCAGCTGGCAGTGACGCACTCGGTGGTGCCGTAGCCTTCGCGCACGGAGATCTTCGCGCCGTGATCGTGCAGGAACTGGTCGAAGCGCTTCTTCAGCTCCACGGACAGGGAATCGCCGCCGGAGAACACGCCCTTCAGGCAGGACAGGTCGAGGCTGTCCACGCCGTCCACGCGCAGCAGCGCCTCGTACAGCGTCGGCACGCCGGCGATGAAGTTGGGCTTGTGCTTGCGCAGCAGATCGGCGTAGGTCTTGGGCGTGAAGCGCGGCACGAGCACGCACTGGCCGCCGTTGACCAGCATGGAATGGACGCTCACGCCCAGACCGAAGCCGTGGAACATGGGCATGATGGTCAGCATCTTGTCGCCCGGCTGGAACATGGGGTTGGTGGCGATGATCTGCGCGCCCAGCGCGTTGAAGTTCAGGTTGGACAGCAGAATGCCCTTGGTCACGCCAGTGGTTCCGCCGCTGTAGAGAATGACGGCGGGATCGTTGGCCGCGCGGGCCACCCGGGGATCGGAGACGTTCTTGCCCAGCGCCATGAACTGCTTCCAGCTAAGGTAGCTTCCGTCCTTGGGCAGCTTGGGAATCTTGCGGCCCTGAGTCATGGCGTAGCCCAGTTTCATCACCGGCTTCAGGCCGTCCTTGATGCTGCAGACCACCAGCGTCTTGAGCTTGGGCGTGTTGCGGCGAATGCTGGCGAACTTCTGATAGAACATGTCCACGGTGATGGCCGCGACGGACTCGGAATCGTTCAGATAGAACTCGATCTCGCCCTCGGCGGACAGGGGATGAATCATGTTGGCGATGGCGCCGATCTCGTTGACGGCGTAGAACATGATGACGGCCATAGGCACGTTGGGCAGGCAGATGGTCACGCGCTGGTCGGGCCGGATGCCGCAGGCCTTCAGCGAGGCCGCGCAGGCGTGAATCTGCTCCACGAGCTTTTTGTAGCTGACGCAGCTGCCCATGAAGGAATAGGCGATCAGCTTGGGATACTGGTCGGCGACGCGCTCCACGGCCTCGACCATGGAGCCCTGAAAATAATCCATATGGCAGGGAATGACGCCCATTTTGGCGTACCAGGGAGTTTTTACGCTCATAGTTTAACCTCGCAGTCCGCGCGCTCGTTCAGCATCTCGGGATGCTGGAGCAGGTGCTTGAGAATCTGAACGCTCTTGGAGTAGTAATACCCGTCGGCGATGCGTTCATCCAGCGTGATGCTCAGGTCGACGACCTCGTGCATCTCCATATTGCCCTTTTCGTCGTAGATCGGCGCGAGATGCTTCTTGCCGATGACGAGGAAGATGGACGTAGTGCCCCAGTTGCACAGATGGTGATAGTTGGCGTTGAGCTTGATGGAGCCGAGGTTGGAGATGAACACCGTGGAGTAATTCGGGTCTTTCTTGACCAGCGAATAGGGCGCACGGCCGTAGTAATCCAGAATGAACAGAATTCGAATGGCGATGCGCATCATCCAGCGGGGAAGATGAGTGAATTTTTCCATGCCCGCGGTGGAATTGTCCAGCTTGTCCGAACGGCACTCGTGGATTTCCGCCATGACCTTTTCGTGCACTGTGTCGATGGTCGTCTCCGGCCCCCACTTCAGAAACGCCAGCGCCTCGGCGCCGTTGTCGGCAAACTGCTTCTTCACGACGAAGCCGGTGGTCAGATCGTCGCGCTGATAGAGCCGGTTGCCCTGAATAAAGCGATTCATCTTCGGGCGCAGCGTGATGGTGCGCACCAGCGCGCCCACGATGGCGTGCATCAGCGTGTACCTGTCCTCCGTGCGCCCCGCGTTCTTCTCCGCGAGGAAGGCGTTCATCGCCGTCAGATCAATCTGCTCGGTGACGACGGCTTCGTTGTCGGCGCGATGCGGATAGAGATATGGAACGAAGAAATGGAGAGGATCGTTATCCCGAACCATCCGGGCGTCCCGTCGATCTCCCCACTTCCGCTTTTCATTTGCCATTGAATATTTCCCCCCATATTCCATGTATGATACAATTATAATAGCACAGCGAATGTGAATTTTCCACCATTCGGACTCGAATTGTGGTTGCAAAAGCCTGAATTTCATCAAAATTAACCCGATACGGTCGCAATTCGGTCGCAATTGGCGGTAGAAAAAAGGAATTGACAAGCGGGCGGGAAATTGGATATAATAAGGAAAAAGCGGCGCAGAAGCGCGGCGGGCCGGCAGAAGCCGATAAGTCAGAAACAATTTCATGCGGGATACCGCGTCAGGAAGGCGCGAAGGAGCGGCGGCGCAGAAGCGCAGGCCGGATTCCTTCGCGCCGCTTTTTGCAAAAGGAGGAAGCCTCTATGAACGAACACGGGCAGAAGCTCGCGCGCTTTTTCGAGGAGCAGCCGGCGGTGGCGCTGGCCTTTTCCGGCGGCGTGGATTCATCCTATCTTCTCTACGCCGCGCGGCGCGCCGGATGCCGCGTGCAGCCCTATTACGTCAAGACCCGCTTCCAGCCGGAGTTTGAGTTTGCCGACGCAAAGCGCCTGTGCGCCGAGCTTGGCGCGGAAATGCGCGTCATCCACGCGGATATCCTCGCCGTGGACGAGGTGCGCGCCAATCCCGTCAACCGCTGTTACTTCTGCAAGCGCGCGATTTTTTCGAGAATTCTCAGCGCGGCGCAGGCGGACGGCTTTTCGCTGGTGATCGACGGCACCAATGCCTCGGACGATGCGTCCGACCGGCCGGGTATGCGCGCGCTGCGGGAGATGCAGGTGCGCTCGCCGCTGCGCGAGGCGGGGCTGACCAAGGCGGAGATCCGCGAGGCCTCGCGTCAGGCAGGGCTGTTTACCTGGGATAAGCCGGCCTACGCCTGTCTGGCCACGCGCATTCCCGCGGGCACGGCGCTGGACGCGGAAACCCTTGCTCACGTGGAGCGCGCCGAGGACGCGCTGCGGGGCATGGGCTTTTCCGATCTGCGGGTGCGCGTGTTCGCCGGCGCGGCGCGGATTCAGCTGTCCGAGGCGCAGCTGCCCGCCGCCATTACTCGCCGCGAGGAGATTCTCGAAGCGCTGAAGGACGATTTTTCTCCCATTCTGCTGGATCTGAAAGCGAGATGAGCGTAAAAAATGGACACGAAGGAAATTCTGAACCGGGTGCAGTCGGGCGCGCTCTCCCCGGACGAGGCGCTGGCCATGCTCAAGGCCCAGCCCTTCGAGGATCTGGGCTACGCCAAGATCGATCACCATCGCGCGGTGCGCCAGGGCGCGGGCGAGGTGATCTACGGCGCGGGCAAGACCGCCGGGCAGATCGTCGGCATCTGCCGGCATCTGGCCGATGCGGGCGCGTACAACATCCTCATCACGCGGCTGGACGCGGAGAAAGCCGAGGCGGTCTGCAGGGAGATTCGCGCGGATTACGATCCCGTCTCGAAAATCGCCGTGGCCGTGCCCCGGGAGATCGAGCGCGTGGGCTCCGTCGCCGTGGCCACCGGCGGAACCAGCGACATGCCCGTGGCCGAGGAGGCCGCCCGGACGGCCGAGGCGCTGGGCAGCCGCGTGGCTCGGCTCTACGACGTGGGCGTGGCCGGGCTGCACCGGCTGCTGGCTCAGCTGGACAAGCTGCAGAGCGCCCGCGTGGTCATCGCCATCGCCGGCATGGAGGGCGCGCTGGCCAGCGTGCTGGGCGGACTGGTGAGCTGCCCGGTCGTCGCCGTGCCCACCAGCGTGGGCTACGGCGCCAGCTTCAACGGCCTCGCCGCGCTGCTGTCCATGCTCAATTCCTGCGCCAGCGGCGTGAGCGTGGTCAACATCGACAACGGCTTCGGCGCGGGCTTTCTGGCCCACCGCATCAATACCATGGAGGGAATTCAATGAAAACACTCTATCTGGAATGCGCCATGGGCGCTTCGGGGGATATGCTGATGGGCGCGCTGGTCTCGCTGCTGGACGCGCCGGAAAAATTCATCGAGGAGATGAACGCGCTGGGCGTTCCCGGCGTGCAGGTGCGCATGGAGCCGTCGGCGAAGTGCGGCGTGACGGGAACGCACGTCTCCGTCACCGTGAACGGCGAGGACGAGGAGAGCCGCGACGTGCACGGACATGAGCATGATGAGCACGAGCATCATCACGAGCACGAACACGACCATGTGCATGAGCATCATCATGACCATCCTCACGATCATGCCCACGATCACACCCACGCGTCTCTTGCGGGCATTCAGGCAATTGTCGATGGCCTGCCCGTATCTGAGAAGGTTCGGCAGAACGCCATGGCCGTCTATCGGCGAATCGCAGCGGCGGAGTCTGAGGTGCACGGCCATCCCGTGGATCAGATTCACTTCCATGAAGTGGGCGCGATGGACGCGGTGGCGGACGTGGTGGGCGTATGTCTGCTGATGGAGCGGCTCGCGCCCGAGCACGTGGTCGTCTCGCCGGTGAGCACCGGCTTCGGCCAGGTGCGCTGCGCCCACGGCATTCTGCCCGTGCCCGCTCCGGCGACGGCGCTGCTGCTGCGCGGCGTTCCCTGCCGACCGGGCAATGTGGAGGGCGAGCTGTGCACGCCCACCGGCGCGGCGCTGCTTGCGCACTTTGCCGACGAATTCGGCCCCGCGCCCACCATGGCGGCGGAGAAAATCGGCTACGGCATGGGGAAAAAGGACTTTCCCGCCGCCAACTGCCTGCGGGCGTTCTGGGGAGAGAGCGCCCGAGTGCTGCCCCGCGTCGCGGAGCTGAAGTGCAATCTGGACGACATGACGCCCGAGGCCATCGGCTTTGCCGTGGGCGCGCTGCTGGACGCGGGCGCGCTGGACGCGTTCACCGAGTCCATCTATATGAAGAAAAACCGCCCTGCGGTGCTGCTGACCTGCCTGTGCGCCGAGACCGACGCGGAGAAATTCGCCCGCCTGATGCTGGCCCACACCACGACGCTGGGCGTGCGCAAGTCCGTGCAGGAGCGCTATACCCTCGTTTCTCACACCGAAACGGCACGCACGCCCTGGGGCGAGGTGCGCATGAAGCGCTCGGAGGGCTTTGGCCTGAGCAAGTGCAAGCCGGAATACGATGACGCGGCCGCCATCGCCCGGGAGAATCGCATCCCCCTCGCCGAGGTGCTGCGGCAGATTTCGGAAGAATAAACGGACGGCGCCTATTCATGCCGTCGGGCACTGGTTCTCCAAGCATCGGCGGAAAGAACGACGGCTCTTTCCGCCGAAATTCCATTGCGCGGACGCGCTGACGAATATATCCCTTGCATAGAGCGGTGAGATAGAAAGCGCCAATCAGCCTTTTTTCGTCCTCGCGCTGTCCGACATTGGTTTCTGAACAGACACGCAAAAAATAACAGAGAAATACATTTGAAATTCTCGTTCGAATCTGCTATAATGAAAATGTAGCGTGTGGCATTTCTGCGTAAAACCAGTTGCAGAAATGCCGCTCGTTTTTTTGCGGAGAATTGGGGTGAACGATGGGGAAACGGTTGAAAACTTCACAGGAGAATCGTGTGGCAGAAATGCGTAAGTCCAGATTTGCGAGGGCTTACGCATTTGTTTTTTCCCAAAAAAAGAAAGGGTGGTTTTTCATGGATAACGGAAATCAGTTTCTGGGGACGGAGCGCATCGGCAGGCTCATGCGCCAGTATGCCGTTCCCTGCATCATCTCGCTGCTGGTGGGCGCGCTGTACAACATCGTCGATCAGATCTTTATTGCCAATGCCAGCTATCTCGGCTCCTATGGCAACGCGGCCAACACAGTGGTTTTCCCGCTGACGGTGGTGGCGCTCGGCATCGCCGTATTTATCGGCGACGGCTGCTGCGCGTTTGTGAGCATCGCGCTGGGACGCAGCGCCCGTGAGGATGCGCACAGGTCTGTCGGCAACGCCGTGGTGCTCTGTGTGGTGAGCAGCCTTGTGCTGACGGCGATCTATCTGATCTTCAGCGAGCCGATTCTCTCTCTGTTCGGCGGAACGGTCAACGTGGAGACCCATGCGTTCGCGCGGGAATACTTCTTCTACATCGCGCTGGGCGTTCCGTTCTATATGTTCGGACAGGCCATGAACCCGATCATCCGCAGCGACGGAAGCCCGAAATTTGCCATGGCGGCCACCGTCTCCGGCGCAATCGCCAACGTGATTCTCGATCCGCTCTTCATCTACGGGTTCCGCTGGGGCATGATGGGCGCGGCGGTGGCCACCGTGACCGGACAGGTGCTGACGGCGGCGCTCTCCATCTGGTATCTGCGGCACATGAAGGTCGTCAGGCTGGAAAGGAGCAGCTTTCGTCTGAATGGAAAGCTGATTCCGAAGTTCCTCGTTCTCGGACTCACCAGCTTCCTCGCGCAGATTTCGCTGGTCGTCTCCATGGCCGCGGTGCAGAATATGTGCATGAAATACGGCGCGAAGGATCCTGTTTTCGGCCAGCCGGAATATGCGCAGATTCCCCTCGCCGTGCTGGGCATCGTCATGAAGTTTTTCCAGATCGCCATCTCCATTGCCATCGGCATGGCAGCCGGATGCATTCCTATCGCCGGATACAATGTGGGCGCGGGAAAGAAGGAGCGCGCCAAGGAACTGTTTTCCCGCCTGATGCTGGCGGAGCTGATCGTCGGCGCCGCCGCGCTGGTGATCGTAGAGGTCTTCCCGCTGCAGATCGCCATGCTGTTCGGCGCGGCGAACGAGAGCGCCTATTATGCGAGCTTCACGGTCAAGTGCTTCCGCGTTTACCTGTGCCTGATGCCGCTGGCGACGCTGAACAAGGGAACGTTCATTTATCTGCAGGCGCTGGGCAAGGCGTTTGCGTCCACCGCCGTCTCCATGACCCGCGAGATCATCTTCGGCGTGTCGCTTCCCATCATTCTGCCCATCTTCTTCGGACTGGACGGCCTTCTGTGGTCGTTCCCGGCGGCGGATCTGCTGACGTTCATCATCGCGGTCTTCTTCATCCGGCAGACCTATCGCGAGCTGTCGGAGCCCCATTCTGCTGCTTGAGAAGGAGAAAGGTAAAGGAAACGGACTTCGCGTCGGCTATGTGAAGGAGGTACGCTGAAATACGCGGCGGACAAGGACAAAAGGCTTTTGCCAACGATCTGCCATGCCCCGGACGAGCAGACCGCGCTGGCACGTCTGGACGAGATTCGAGCCGCTTGGGAGAAAAATACCCCGGCTGCATGGCCCGCTGGAGCGATAATTGGGACTGCATCAGTCCCACGTTCAAGTTCTCCCAGACCGCGCGGAAGGTCATGTATACCACCAACGCCATTGAGAGTCTGAACGGCGGATTCCGCTGGCTAAACCGCGGCTGCACGGTCTTTCCCAACACCATGACGCTGACCCAAGCGTTCTATCTGGCGACCTGGGAGCTGACGAAAAAATGAACCATGCCCGCTCGAAACAGGGGGCAGGTCTGCGCGGAGCTGGATATCATGTATCCCGGCAGGCTGACCCGGAATTGATGGCCGGCCGGAACCGGAACGGAGGGCGCGGGTTCTATCGACGCCAGCCTTGGCAGAACGCTGGGGAAATGCTATGCTTTTTTCCGCCGACGGCGATGGGAATCAGAGATTCCCTCATTTCTCCGTCGGTCGTCCATTTTAGCATTTCCCCGACAAACTGCCAAGGCCAGGCCGCTAAAGCGGCGGCTGCGTTCGCGGGCGTCTGCCGGCATACCCTCAGGCTCCGGAAATCATTTGCTCGTCGCAGTTCGGTCGATTACAGAAAACCTTGAATATAGCCAGGGCGTTTTGTAGCCCGCGTCGGCGGTGACGACCTGGGCTTCGGGATAGTGCTCGATCAGACGATCAAAGACCGTGTCAAAGGCGACGCTGTCGTGGACATTGCCGGGCGTGACCTCTGCTTCCAGCACATAGCCCCGCCTGTCGCAGACCGTATGCGCCTCGTAGGCGAAGCAT
>USDD01000061.1 GCA_900553265.1 uncultured Eubacteriales bacterium | reverse complement strand
GAGTCCGGATGGTTCGCTTTAATGTGCTATCGCTTTAACGTGATAAAGCATACCATAGGAAAGCACGTTTGTCAACCGGGTTTTTGAAATTTTTTTTATTTTCCACAACGACGGATAAACTGTGGATAAAAAAGCCGACGCTGCTTGGCAGCGCCGGCCGGGCATTCAAAGCTTCGAATTAATCCTCCTCTTCGGGATACAGCGTAAAGCTCAGGCTGACAAATACCTTGGAGCGGGTGGCCTTCTGGTCAACGCCTTCGTTTTCATAGGGCACCACCATTTCGCAGCCGATCACATTCAGTCCGCCGTTGGACGCGGTCACGGTTGCCATGCCGTTTTCGTCGGTCTTGATGGTTTCCGTGTGGTGATTGAGCACGTCCGGAATGATATCGACGTCGGCCATGGGCTCGCCGTTATTGAGCAGCTGCACGGTAAACTCGTCGCCCACGTTCAGCGTGGAGGGATCCACGCCGGGCACAAACTGATACAGCACGCCGTCCAGCGCCTTCACCTCGGTGACGGGCTTGAAGTAATTCATGCTGTATTTGAGCGCGTGCGTGCCGATGGTGGAGCCCTCCACCTCGTCCATGGGCTTGGGAATCCACTCGCCATCGGTGTTGTTGCTCCAGTAGCCGTAGTCCAGCTCCAGATACACCGCGGCCAGATCGTCGCTCGGCTCGATGTACAGATAGTCCTCGCCCTTGATCGGCTCGACGGCCACGTCCGCATAATCCGCGTCGTAGCCCTTGATGGTGGTCAGGCCGTCGGGATCGTAGGCGTTGTCCTTCCAGCCCTCGCCGCACACGAGCTGTATGCGGTCGGAGCGCCGCGCAAACCACGCGCCATGCGCCATCGCCGTGCCGGGCAGCGCCATTGCGCATACCGCGAGAAGCGTCACAAGGGAAATGAATCGTGTCTTCTTCAAAACAAACACCTCCAGTCAATATGGGAAAACCGATGCAGCAAAAGCTCCTCTGCCGCCACTCATGGTTAGATGTATCTAACCATGAACCTTGAAAAAACGCCAGTTAGATGGCTTTTACTGAATGTATAATACCATCAAAATCTGTATCCGTCAAGCCCCTTTGGAAAAGAATCTCTGTTAAGAATGCCTGCGGCCCCGGAGCTTTCCTCCGGGGCCGCATTGCGTTATTTCTTTTTCCGGCCCAGCGCGCGCTTGAGCAGCGATTCGCCCGCGCCGCCGGCCGCGCTGTCCGCGTCCATGGCCACGGCCCTGCCGCTCTCCGGCTCGATCTTCTCCAGCGTCAGATAGGTCTCGCCGTCGGTGGGCAGGTTGCGCTTGCGCAGCCGGCGCTCGGCCATGCGCTTGATCAGCGTGTAGATCACCGCGTAGGTGGGCACGCACAGAACCATGCCCATCAGGCCGAACAGCCCGCCGCCCACGAGAATGGAGATCAGCACGCCCAGCGACGACACGCCGGTGGTGTTGCCCAGAATGCGCGGGCCGATGACGTTGCCGTCCAGCTGCTGAAGGACGATGACGAAGATGACGAACACCAGACACTTGTAGGGGTTGAGCATCAGCACCAGCAGCGCCGTGGGAATCGCGCCGATGAACGGCCCGAAGTAGGGAATGACGTTGGTTACGCCCACCACGATGCTGATGAGCAGCGAATAGGGAATGTTCAGAAGCGTGGTGCCGAAGAAGCACAGCACGCCGATGATGGCCGAGTCCACGATCTTGCCCACCAGGAAGCCCTTGAACACCCGGTTGGTGTAGCGCCCTGCCGACAGCGCGCGGTTGGCCGCCGAGGGCCGGAGCACGGCATAGAGCAGCTTCTTGAAATGGCTGATGAGCCGTCCCTTGCTGGCCAGCAGATAGATGGACACGATCAGTCCCAGCAGGAAGTTGTAGACGTAGGTGCCCGCCTCGAACAGCCCGTTGGTTACGGTGCCGATCAGCGTCAGCAGGTCGTTTTGCAGATACTCCTTCACCAGCGCCTCGAGCTTCGTGTACTGATCCATGACATAGGGCGCAATCTCGGGATACTCGTCCAGCAGCGGCTTGCCCCAGCGCTCCAGATTGGCGGCGTACACGTCGATATTGGAGATGATGGTCATCAGGCTATCGATCAGCTGGGGGATAATCGAGCCGATCATGGCCGCAATCAGCACCAGCAGCAGCACCTCGCTGATCAGAATGGACAGTCCGCGGTGGAATTTGCCCAGCCGAACCGCGTTCCACTTCTTCGGACGCGGAATCTTGCCCAGCAGCCGCGTGAACGCGGCGACCATGGAGTCCAGCAGATAGGCGATGACCAGACCGAAGGAGAGCGGCGTGAGCACGCCGGTCACGGTGCGGACGAGCTTCGCCATGTCGTCCATGCGCAGAAACAGAAAATAGCAGCTGATGGCCAGCACCAGCAGCACCAGCACGGTGACGCCCCATACGATCTGCGTCCGGTATTTTTCTCGAAACACGTTACTTTCCATGCCTCCTCTTCATTGGTGGATTTGTTCTATTATATCCGTTTTGGCCGCCGTTGTAAACATTTTGGGCATACAGCCTGTGCTAAGACTTCTGCGGCTGAACCTCGGCGGGGAAGTCGCGGGTGATGTTCCGCGCCCAGTTCCTCCTGAGATAGTGATAGAAGAACACCGGGAACTTGCACGATTCGTCCAGACAGATCACGAAATAGACCCACATCACGGGCAGCCTGAGCACGTAGCCGCACAGGAAGCCCAGCGGCACGAACACGCACCACATGGCGATGGTGTCGGCCACGAAGCCGTACTTCGCGTCGCCGCCGGCGCGGAACACGCCGCAGATCAGGAAGGTGTTCAGGATCATGCCCGCGGAATAATAGGTGTTGATCCACAGCATGGTGCTCAGATAGCCGTGGGCCGTCTCGGTCAGCTCGCTCGCAAAGGACAGGATCAGCGGCCGCACCAGCACGATGATCACCGCGGCGGCCAGCGCCGAAATGCCCGTGACCTTCAGCATCCGCCGGGCGTAGAGCTTCACCGTGTCGCCCCGGTTTTCGCCGATGGCCTTTCCGATGACGATGGCCGCGCCGTTGGCCAGACCGAAGCCCACCACCGTGGCCAGATTGCGCACCACGGAGACGATGGAGTTGGCCGCCACCGCGTCGCTGCTCAGATGGCCGAGGATGACCGAGTACATGGAAAAGCCCAGTCCCCAGATGATCTCGTTGCCCATGGACGGCAGCGCCAGCCTGATGAAGTCCTTCATCAGCAGCGCGTTCTTCTCAAACAGATACTTCATGCGGAAGCGAACGCCGCAGCTGCGCCGCCCGTCCACGATGCAGATGGCCATCTCCACGAAGCGCGCGATGGTCGTCGCCAGCGCCACGCCCAGCACGCCCATGTGCATCACGAAGATGAAGAAGGCGTTCAATATCACGTTGGTAATGAACGATATGAAGTACGTCGCCGTGCTGAGCACCACGCGCTCCATGGCGCGCATCATGTTCAGATACATCATCGAAACGCCCATGAACAGAAACGACACGCCCACCACGCGCAGATAGGTCGTTCCCTCCACGATGAGCTTTTCGTCGCCGGTGTACAGCCGCATCAGCGCCGCGGGAAACAGCGTCGCCGCCACCGCGAACACCAGCGCCACGGTCATGGAAATGCGGAAGGCGATGCCCATCACGCGCTCGATGGTGTCGTAGTCCCGCTTGCCCCAGTACTGGGAGATCAGCACCGACGCGCCCGAGGACATGCCGAAATAGACCGAGCCGAGGATGAACGAGATGTTCGTCGCCAGCGAAACGGCGGCCAGCGCCTCCTGGCTGACGTAGTTGAGCATCACCACGTCGGCAGAGCTGAGCGCGGTGTTGATGAGATTCTGCAATGCGATGGGCAGCGCCAGCCGGAAAACCATGCGATAGAAGGACTTCTTCTCCGCCTTCGAACCCACCGGCGCCGAAATTGTCTCCGTCATAAAACCGATTCCTCCTCCCGGCGCAAGGCCGGACTTTCCCCGTTGTTTTTCCCTCGGCGGCCGCAAACCGCCCGCCGCCGCTCTCTCTACCGATCATATCATGATTTTCTCCAATTTACAAGGAGCGGCAGGGTTATTTCTTTGCCGCTTCGAAAACAGACAAGGGCCGGGCGCTTTGTGCCCGGCCCTCTTTTGATTTATGCTTTTCCGCTTCAGCGGCTGATTTTGAGCGTCGGCGCTTTGTCCAGGCCGAAGTCCATCAGATCCCACGCGTCGGGGGCGGGCTGATGCGCGGGCGCTTCCTTCCACATGCTCGGCCACGCCGTGCCCCGGGGCTTCTCCGCGCAGAAGTGCGGGCCCAGCAGGTTCTTCAGGCTGCCGCAGACGCGCACGGCGATCTCGTTCTCGCCCGCCTTCAGCATTCCGGCAATATCCGTGGGCCGCCGTCCGTCGGCGTTGAGCAGCGCTTCGGCTCCGTTGACCATGGCGGAAACCGCCGTGGCCGGAACGTCCCTCGCCTCCAGCAGCGCAGCCTCGGGCGCTTTGTCCAGCCGCGCGGCGTAGCGATAGACCACCGCGCCGGAATAGAAGGGCCTGCCCTGCGCTCTCCACGAGCCGTACCCGAGCGCCGTGGGCGGAACCAGCGTCCAGCGGCCGTCCCTGGCGATCACATCGAAGCGGCCGCGCAGATACACCGTCTCCAGCTCCATACGCACGTCGAACTTCTCCACAACCACCGTCACGACGTTCTCGCCGCCGCGCTGATTCTCTACACCCGCGCCGGGCAGGGCGTGCTGGAATGGAAGGGACAGTCCTGCACGCTGAGCCCGGGCAGCGCGGTTATCATTTATTGCGATTCGTTCCACGCCTATTCCACCGCCGCCGCGGGCGAGTGGGAGCTGCGCTGGGCGCATCTGGACGGAAGCGGCCTTTCCGGCTACGCGCCGCTGCTGATGGAGCGGCTCACGCCGGTGCGCCCGGCGGACGGCATGCGCATGGACGCGCTGTTCGACCATCTGGAGCAGACCGACCCCGGCCGCGGCGTGCTGGCCCGGGCGAAAATCAGCCAGTGACTGGGCGAGATGCTGCTGGAAATGCTCGGCAGTCTGGACGGGACAGGGGCGAGCGGCGGCCGTGCCGAGGTCGCCGCGCTGGCGGACTTCATCCGCGGCCATCTGACCGAGGCGCTGGGCATGGAGGACTTCCAGCGCGTGGCCAACCTCTCCCGCTACCATCTCATCCGCCTGTTCCGCCAGCAGATGGGCGTTCCGCCCTATCGCTATCTCCACCAGTGCCGCATCCAGCGCGCCCAGGAGCTGCTGCGCGCCAGCGACGCAGCCATCGCCGAAATCGGCGAGCGCGTGGGCTATTCCGACCCCGTGAACTTCATCCGCCACTTCCGCGCCCTCACCGGCCTGACCCCGGCGAAATATCGAAGGGAATCCATCCGGTGGGTGGAATAGCGCCGCCGCACAAAAAAAGAAGCCGCACGCCCGTGCGCCTTCTTTTTTTCATGAAATTCTCAGGCAACACCGCCTCATTTGTGCGGCGGCGCCCTTATCCCCTCAGCTTCCCCGCCTTGTCCAGCACCTCGCCCAGCGTGCCGGCTTCGCAGAGCCGGTACACGAACTCGCCGAACATGGAATTGGCCCAGGCGAACCATTCCCGGGTGAAGCGCTCCGGCGCGGAGGGGTCGAAGCTCTCGTGCATGCAGAAGCAGTCCGCGTGGGTGTGCATCAGCATATCCAGCAGCCGCGCCTGCTCGTCCGTGTCGGCGGTGGTCATGCCCTGCACGCACAGCGCGATGGGCCAGACGTAGCCCGCCGGCGTGTGGGGCGAGCCCACGCCCACGGCCTGAGTGCCGGAATAGTAACAGGGATTCTCCGCGCTGAGCACAAACGCGCGCGTGCGCAGATACAGCGGATCGTCCGCGGCGCACACGCCCAGATAGGGCAGCGACATCAGGCTCGGCACGTTCGCGTCGTCCATCAGATTATAGCGACCCATTCCGTCGGTCTCGTAGGCCAGAATATCGCCGAACTTGGGATGGTTCACGTGGCCGTACTGCTTCACGCCCTCCTCGATCTGCGCGCTCAGCGCCTCGGCGCGCCGCGCCAGCGCCTCTTCGCCCAGCCTCCGGGCGAAGAGCGCCGCGTGGCGAAGCTCCTGCATGGCGAAGAGATTGGACGGCACCAGATAGCCGTATCTGCACGCGTCGTCGCTGGGCCTAAAGCCGCTCCAGGTCATGCCCGTGCGCGCCACCGGCGCGCCCATGCCGTCGTTCTCCAGCGTGTCGCTGGGCGGGCAGCTGCTGCGCTGGAAGCGATAGGGACTGTCTGCGTGGTTCTGCTCGGTTTCAAAGACGTCCACAACGGTTTTCAGCGCCCGGTGGAAGTCCTCGGTCAGAAAGCCCTCGCGCCCGGTCTTTTCGAAATAAGCCCATGCCAGATGGATGGGATTGCACAGCGAATCGATCTCGTACTTGCGCTCCCACACCCAGTCGGACGCGCGCGGGCGGTCGTCGAAGGGCTTGTAGTCCGACGGCTCGCGGTTGTAGGCGTTGGCGTAGGGATCGATCAGAATGTTCTTCGCCTGCCGCGCCAGCAGGCCCTCGATCAGCTCCGCCACGGCCTCGTCGTCGGCAAAGCGCAGATAGTGCATCACCTGCGCGGTGGAATCGCGCAGCCACATGGCGTGGATGTCGCCGGTGATGACGAAGGTGTCGCCCTTCGTCTGCTCCACGGTGGTCTCCAGCGTGTTCAGAAAGCAGTGGGAAAACACCCGCCACAGGTCGGGATACCGGGAAAGCGCCGGCTCCAGATGGGCGATGCGGCCGCGGACGGCTTCCAGTGCGGTCATATTTTTCTCCTCCTAAGGCAACACCGCGCAATTCGGCGGCACGTCTGGCGCTGTCTTTTCCGCCATCTGCATTTGCATCTGACGAAAAATCCATTCGCCGGCCAACCGCCTCATTTGTGCAGTGTTACTCTAAAATTCGCGAATGGGCAGGGAATCGTCGTCGGAGCCCTTTTCGATGGAGCGGATCACCACGTAATACTCCACGTCGTCGCTGACCCGCACCAGCACGCGATCGCCCGCGCGATGCCCCAGAATGGCCTTGCCCATGGGCGATTCCTTGCTGAGAATGCCCTTGAGCACGTCCTCGCGCAGCGTGGTCATGATGCGAAAGCGCTCCGTCTCGTCGTCGTCCTCGAAATAGACCTCCACGGTGTCGAACAGGCCGACCTTGTCCGCGTCGGACTGCACATGGATGACCTTCGCGGTCTCGATCATCTTCTTCAGATAGCGCAGGCGGCTGTCGCAGCGCCGCAGCTCCTGCTTGGCGGCCTTGTACTCGTAATTCTCGCTCAGGTCGCCGAAGGCGCGCGCCGTCTTGAGATCCTCGACGCATTTCGGGCGCACCACGCGCATCCGATAGTCGATCTCCTCCTGCATCTTTCGAATGTCCACTTCCGTCAGTTCGTTATACATTGCTCCGTCCTCCTGAAGCTATTATACACCGAAACGGGCGAAGGTTCAAGCGGGGGATGCCCCACTCTCCAGCGTCACCTCGCCCCAGATTCCGCTCTCCAGCGGGCGGGTCTGCTCGTCGTGCTCGCGGTGGGTGTTCATGCGGGCGCGGAGCTGGTTGTCAATGACCCTGCCGTAATAGGGCCAGCCCTCCAGCACCGCGTCGTGATGCTTCCAGCCGTCGGGATCGCCCGCGCGCATTTCGTTGATCAGCGTGGAGGCCGCGCGCAGCTCGATCTCGTTCTCCCCCGGGCGCAGCAGCCCGTCCACGCGGCAGCGCAGCGGATGCGTCCAGATATCGCCCGCGTGTTCGCCGTTGACGAACACGGCGCAGGCGCAGGACAGGCGCGTCAGATTCAGCCATGCGCGCCCGGGCACGTCGTCCAGCGTCATCCGCGCGCGATAGATTCCCTCGCCGCTGAAGTCGCTCAGCCCCGGCAGCGCCTCCCAGGAGCGCGGCTCGTCCATTTCGAACCGCGCGCCCCGCTCGGGAATCTCCAGCGTCCAGCCGCGGATGGCCGTCCTCCGCGCCGAAGCGGGCTCAGGATTGGCCGGACACTGCCTGCACAGCTTCGCGGAAGGCGTCGCGCCCTCGCCGCTCTGCTCCGCCGACGCGGGCGCACCCGCCGCGCCATCGCCATTCCGCGTCTCACAAACAGCCGCTCCCTCCTCAAACTCCGGCGAGAACACGACGAACACGGATTCATGCGCCGCCATGGGGAAGGTCAGCGCCGCGCCGGCTTCGCCGTCCGTTCGCTCGAAGGCCATTTTGAGCGGCTCGTCCTCCCCAACCCCGGGCACGGTGGCGAACACGCGGCAGGGCTCCGTGCGGTCGCGGAAGAAAACGCGCTCCGTCCGCGCGTCGTCGGAGATGTTGCTCAGGAAGTAGAGATGCTCCGCGCCGTCCACGCGATGGACGTAGCCCACCTGCTGAGGCGAGCTCACCCGCACGTCGGGAACCAGCCGGGCGCGCAGCGCGTCGAGGAGCGCGCCGTCCGCGTCCGCCGTCACCGCGGCGCTTTCGCAGGCGAAGGCGCTCTCCATGGCCGCGCGCACCGCCGCGCGCTTTTCGTCGCAGTCCCTCAGCCCGCAGGCCTCGCCGGGAATCTGCTCCGCGGCCAGCAAGATTCCGCCGGCGCGCGCGAAGGCCTCCAGCGCCCGCGCCGTCTCCACCGGCAGCCGCGTGCAGCCCACCAGCAGGATGGCGCGATAGCCGTTTTCGCCGATGTACAGGCCGCCGCCGCGAATCTCGCCCAGCTTCGTCAGCGCCTCGTCGTTGATGTAGTCGAACCAGTAGCCCGCCTTCTGAATGCCGTCCATGCGCGCGCGGCCCAGATGCTCCTCCAGCCGCATGGCCAGATGCAGCTCGCTGAGCATGTTGTCGCTGTACACGTCGGCCTGGGGCAGATAGACCGCCACCTCGGCCCGGGGCGTTCCCCGGCGCAGCATGGCCGAGACGCGATGGATGTACTCGGACAGATGGCGATAGAAGGGCCACCAGGGCGTGGTGTGGTTGATGTGGGTGGAGGCGTAAAAGGGCCAGCCGCGCCGCCCCGCCTTCTCGGGGGAATAGGCGTAGCCGTGGTTGACGATCATGTTCATGCCGTCGCAGAACACCGCGTCCACCGCGGCCTTCATCTCCTCCAGCGTCTCGGTAAAGCGCGGGCGCTTGAGCCACGTGAACGTCTCGTTGGAGACGACGTTCCGGCCGTAGACGTGCCCCGCCGAGGCCGCCAGCCGGCGATGGATGGTGTTCACCTCCAGCGTGCGGTGGTCGCCGAAGGTCTCGCCCTCGGGAATGTCCGCCGCGGCGTAGACGCGCAGGATGTCGCCCCAGGTGCCGTGGGCCTGAATGCGGCTGATTCCGCCGTGGGCGTGGGCGAAGTCCGTCAGCACGTCGAAGAAGTTCTCGATGGTCAGCTCGCCCATGGTCTGGAAATAGTCATAGCGCACGCGAGGCGTGATCTCGCCCATGTCGCCCCACAGGGCGTAGATGTACCTCGACAGGTCGTAGCCCCGGCGGCGGCGGAATTCGTCCAGCAGCACGCCGCTCCAGTTGTGGCCCTCCACCTCGATGGAATCGCAGAACCAGCCGTGCACGCCGGGCACGCGGTCGGCGATGGGCTCCACCATGTTTTTGAGAAATCCGTCCATGGCCCGGCGGCTGCAGTGGTCGATGACGTTGCCGTGAGCGTTGCGGCCGGGCTTGCCCACCTGGTTGTAGTGCATGGAGATGACGAAGAACACCAGCTTCCAGTCGCCCTCGGGGATGTGGATGTTTTTGAGCTCCGTGCCCCAGGGCCAGCCGAAGAGCATGCGCTCCTGAAAGCGGTCGGTGATGTCGATCACCGTCTCGGGCAGCATCCGCGAGTGCTCCATCCGGCCCATCACCGCCGCACAGACGGTTCCGGCGAAGCGGGTGGTGAAGTCGCAGGAAAAATCGCAGGGGCCGGTGACGTCGTACTGATAGGGCAGCGCCTCCTGCTGGGCGTCCTGAGCATCTACAAACGGGCCGCCGTAGGGCCAGCTGGAGCCGGGGGTCACGTCCATGCGCATGCCGCGCTTTTCGCAGGCCCTCTGCGTGTAGGCCAGAATGTCGTAAAACTCCGGCGAGCCGAAGGGAATGTTGTGAAAGCCCGCCCGCGCGTCGTCGGCCTCCACGGGATACAGAATCTGCAGTTCCACGCCGCCGATGCCCGCGCCCTTCATGAAGTCCAGCTCCCTGTCGATCTCGTCCTTCTCCACGCAGCAGCCGTACCACCACCAGCGCGTCCAGTTGCGCGCCTCCTCGGGCGGATGGTTCAGAAATTCGCGATACTGCCCTTCCCTCATGCGTTTCCGGCTCCCTTCCCATTGTCCTTTTGGGAATCATCTTAGCACACATCTGTTAACGGACGGCGTACCCGCCCGGCGGAATCTTGCAATCCGGCGCAAAATCTGGTAAGCTGTAATAAAAACGCAGCGGAGAACAAAAGCATGATTATCGGTGAATTCAACGATACCTATCCTCCGGAGCTGGACGGCGTGGGCACGGTGGTCAAGAGCTATGCCGAGGAGCTGACCGCCATGGGCGACGAGTGCTATTACGTCGCGCCCAACTGCCCGAAGTACGCCCGAATCCCCATGTACAGGACGCTGCTGTTCCACGGCGTGAAGCTGCCGGGCGAGCCGTACCATTTCGGCTTCCCGTCGCTGGACTTCGCCTATCTGCGGCGCGAAAACCGGGTTCCCTTCGACATCGTGCACGCCCATTCGCCCTTTTCCGCCGGGCGCGAGGCGCTGCGCGTGGCCCGAAAGCGCGGCGTCCCCATCGTCGCCACCTTCCATTCCAAGTATTACGACGACTTTTACGAAAAGACCCGCAGCCGCCGGATCGCCTCGCTGGCCGCGAATTACGTGGTGAATTTTTATAACCACTGCGACGAGGTCTGGGCCGTGAACGACCGCACCGCCGACGTGCTGCGCGGCTACGGCTATCAGGGCGACGTGGTCGTCATGCCCAACGGCACCAACCTCTGCCGGGTGGACGAGCGCGCCGCCGCCGAGGCCCGGGCGCAGTTTTCGCCCGACGGCGCGCCGATTTTCCTGTTCGTGGGCCAGATGAACTGGAAGAAGAACATCCGCCGGGTGCTGGAGGCCGTGGCGCTCTACGCCCGGGAGGCTCCGTGCCGGCTGGTCATGGTGGGACAGGGCCCCAACGAGGAGGACATTCAGCAGGCCTGCGAGGAGCTGGGCGTCGCCGAGAGGACGATCCGCACCGGCCACATCGCCGACCGCGACCGCCTGATGGCCATCTACGCCGCCGCGTCGCTGCTGATCTTCCCGTCGGTCTACGACAACGCGCCCATGGTGGTGCGCGAGGCCGCGGCCGTGGGCACGCCGTCCATACTGATGCGCGGCTCCTGCGCCGCCGAGGGCGTGACCGACGGCGTGAACGGCCTGCTGTGCGAGGACACGGCCGAATCCGTCTGCGACTGCATGCGCCGCGGCCTGAGCAATCGCGGCGCGCTGGGCCAGGCCGCCCGCGCCACCATCCCCCAGCCGTGGCGCAAAATCGTCGCCGACGCAAGGACAAGATATGAAGCGCTGGTTCGGCGGAATCTCGAAGGAAAGCAGGGCTGAAAAAAACTATTTCCAAAACAGCTGAACGCCCGGGCGAAAAAACTCAGAGAGCTCGAGAGGGCTTCGGCCCTCTCGAACTCTCCGTGGGTTTTTTGACAGCTGGTGGAGCCGCTTTCCGCGGCTCCATATTTTTTTGAAAAAACTTCTCCCGTTTCAAACCTGCTTAAAACTTCCCGCGCTATAGTATACGCGTACCAAGGGAAAGCGGCCGACGAGCCGCTCCGAGGGTACGTCCATTCCGAGGCCTCGAAGAATCATCCAAGGAGGTATTCCCATGAAAACGGAGAAGATCATCGCTCTGTTTGCCTGCCTGTGTCTGACGACGGGCTGCGCGAGCGCCGCGTTTGCCGAAACCGTCCCCACCGCCCCGTCCATGACCGCCCCCGCGGGCGATCCCGCCGCCAACCGCCTGAGCCTGTCCGACCTGGTCGCGCAGGGAATCATCACCCAGGAAACCGCCGACGCGATCACCGCATACCTGACCGAGAACCCCATCACCCCGCCCGACGGACAGCCCGGCGGCGCTCCCAACGGCCAGCAGCCCGGCGGCTCCTCCGACGCACAGCAGTCCGGCAATGCTCCCAGCGGCGAAAACACCCAGCAGCCCGACGGCAATGGTCAGCAGCCGAACGGCGCTCCCGGCGGCCAGCCCGGCGGCGCTCCCAACGGACAGCAGCCCGGCGGTTCCTCCGACGCACAGCAGCCCGGCAATGCTCCCAGCGGCGAAAACACCCAGCAGCCCGACGGCAATGGTCAGCAGCCGAACGGCGCTCCCGGCGGCCAGCCCGGCGGCGCTCCCAACGGACAGCAGCCCGGCGGTTCCTCCGACGCACAGCAGCCCGGCAATGCTCCCGACGGTGGTCAGCCCGGCTTCTCCACCGACGCGGTGGATCTCCTCACCCTCGAGACCCTGCTGGAAAACGAGATCATCACTCAGGACGAGTACGACGCCATCGCGGCGCTGCTGCCCGAGGATTCCGGAAACGGAATGCCCGGCAGCGCTCCCGACGGCCAGCCCGGCAACGGCGGCTCCTCCGACGCACAGCAGCCCGGCAGCGCTCCCGACGGCCAGCCCGGCGGCATGAGCGGCCAGCCCGGCGGCATGAGCGGCCAGCCCGACTCCTACGACGCGGCGCGGTCGCTGAGCGAGGACGCGGCCATCTCCGGCGAGACCATCGAGTCCACCGGCACGGATGAGAACGCGCTGCTGGTCACCGGCGGCACCGTCTCGGTGGACGGCGCCACCGTGACCCGCGCGTCCGACGACTCCACCGGCGGCGACGCGTCCAGCTTCTACGGCGTTGGCGCGGCCATTCTGGCCACCGGCGGCACGCTGACCGTCTCCAATTCCACAATCACCACCGACTCCAACGGCGGCGCGGGCGTGTTCGCCTATGGCGACGCGGTGGTCACCGTCTCCGACGCCACCATCTCCACCTCCGGGGACACCTCGGGAGGCGTGCACGTCGCCGGCGGCGGCGCCCTCTACGCCAGCAACCTGACCGTGACCACCGAGGGCGCGTCCTCCGCGGCCGTCCGCTCGGATCGCGGCGGCGGAACCCTCGTGGTGGACGGCGGCAGCTACACCGCCTCCGGCTCCGGCTCCCCGGCGGTCTACGTCACCGCCGACGTGACCCTCTCCAACGCGGCGCTGACCGCCACCGGCTCCGAGGCGCTGTGCCTGGAGGGCCTGAACAGCGTCTTACTCACCGACTGCGACCTCACCGGCGACATGCCCGATCAGGATCAGAACGACACGACCTGGACGGTCATCCTCTACCAGAGCATGTCCGGAGATTCCGAGGTGGGCAAGGGCACGTTCACCATGGAGGGCGGCTCGCTGACCTCCCTCAACGGCGGCCTGTTCTACACCACCAACACCGAAAGCGAATTCTCCCTGCGCAACGTGACCCTGACCGCCGCCGACGACAGCGAATTCCTGCTGCGCTGCACCGGCAACGCCAACCGGCGCGGCTGGGGCCAGACCGGCGCAAACGGCGCGGACTGCACCTTCACCGCCGCCGAGCAGACGATGGACGGCGATGTGATCTGGGACAGCATCTCCAACCTCAGCCTGAACCTCACCGAGGGCAGCGTGCTCACCGGCGCGATTCTCGACGACGAATCCTGCGCGGGCGAGGGCGGCGACGGAGCCTGCGCGCTGACCATCGACGCGGCCTCCAAATGGATCGTCACCGGCGACAGCGTGCTGACCACGCTCTCCTGCAACGGCGAAATCGTCGATGCGGACGGCAGCGCCGTGACCCTCGCCGCCTCCGACGGCACAGTGCTCTCCGAGGGAACCTCGGCCTGCACCGTCACCATCCTCTCCGGCGAGCTGGCATAAACTTTCTCTCTCCTTCTTCATTCCCCTCCTCCCGCCGGCGGGCCTCGGGCCCGCCGGCTTTTTTTCACGGACGCTATTGCAAAACTCAAAGCAGTGTGTTATTATAGCGTCATCCTAAAATTACCAAGGAGGATTCATTCATGCGTAAATTTCTTCTCGTTCTGATGGCTCTGTGCCTGGCGGTCGTTCCCGCGCTGGCCGAGACGGCCGAGCCCACCGCGCTGGACTTCGGCGACTTCACCATGACCATCCCGGCGGACATGCAGTACGAAATGGCCGACGAGATCACCGACAACGCGACCTTCTTCATGCTCTATCAGCCGTCCGAAAGCGCCTTCACCACCAACATGGCGCTGGTGTGGAGCGAGGCTGCCTCCGACCTGACGGCTGCCGACCCCCAGGCCACCGCCGAGGCCATTCTGGCCACCGCTCAGACCACGCTGGAAGCGCAGAGCGTCGCCGTCGCCAACCCCACCCTCGTGGGCGCGAGCATGGACGAAATCGGCGGCAAGACCGCGCTGTCCGTGGTGTACACCATGGATCTGGACTACACCGGCATGGGCGTGGATCTGCAGACCAATGTGACCTTCGTGCAGGCCATCGTCTCTGAGGACGCCATCGGCACCTACACCTTCACCATCGCCTCGGACAGCATGGACGGCTGCCAGCCGCTCGTGGAAGTGGTCAACACCGTCGTCTGGGCCGAATAATCCCACATTTTCGCGAAAAGAAAAGCATCGTCTCCCGGCGGTGCTTTTCTTTTTGCTTTATAGATGGATAAACAGTCCGAATGTGCTGCCGCCGCAGGAACAGAAGCCGCCCTTGCGCATCGGCGTTTCGAGGGTTCCGCTTTCAATCCTTTCGCCGTCGCCTGCCGGCTCGGCAGCCTCGTGCGTGCGGCCCTCGGCAAGGGCGCTTTCTGCAACATGGAGCGGCTGAGATTGAGGAATCGCTTCCGAATGATGAATAATACGTTAATAATCGTGCCAGCCGGGCATGAAGCGCTTGCAAACCCATGTATCTTCTGATATATTATGGATGGGCGTATGTTATCAGATTCGTGTTCTGTACTGTTGCAGAGCGAAGCTTCACAACCATGACGACGGCTGCGATCCTTCAATCTCCATACAGAGACGGCACAGTCCCGCCCTTCTTTCATAAAGTCAATCAACCGCCGAACACGGGCTCTTTGCCTGCTCCCGACGGTTTTTGATACAGGAGAAACAAGAGATTTGAGGAGGAAAAACGCATGAAAAAATGGTTGGCTGCATGTCTCCTGGCGATCGCGCTGCTCTTTGTAGCAACCACGGCGATGGCCGGACATACCAAGGCGAACGGCGAGTATTGTTTAGGCGGTTCCTATGCTCTGCTAAAAGAGTACGAAAATCAGCATCTGCTGAGGTGCAATGACTGCCAGGAAGAGATCTTGGAGAATCACTGGATTGGACAGGAGGCCACGTGCATACGGAAAGCACAATGCGGCACCTGTACTAAACGCTTCGGCGAATACGGGCCGCACGACTGGGGCGAGTGGAAGTCCAGCGGCAAAGGCACCCACACCCGCGTCTGCAAGCATAATGCTTCACACACCGAAACGAAGGATTGTACCTTCAGCGTAGCGCCCTGCACCGAACCTGCCGCCTGCACTGAGTGCGGTGCGGTTTACTCGCTGGGTCATGACTGGGGCGGATGGACATCCAACGGAAATAAAACCCACACCCATACCTGCAAGCGCGACGCCAGCCATACGGAGACGAAAAACTGCGACATTCGTGAGGCCACCTGCGCAGACCCCGCCTGGTGCCGGGAATGCTATGGCGAATATGGCAGCGCAGACCCGAGCAAGCACGATTGGATGTTCAGTCACTCCAATGGCGACGGCACCCACACCCGTATATGTTCTTGGGATTTCAACCACACAGAAACGAGCGATTGCTCCGGCGTGAGCTGCGGAGAAACGGGCTGGTGCGACGAGTGCCACGAAAGATACACGGCAAGCCACAAGTTTAGCGGCCCCTGGTCGAGCAATCCCGACAAGCACTGGCGCGCCTGTATCTACTGTAATGAGGCGGGGAGCAAAACTTCCCATTCGTTCGTGGAACAGCCCGACGCCCGGTATCTGAAGTCCGAGGCCACCTGCGCATCTCCGGCCGTGTATTACAAGGTCTGTTCCGACTGCGGCTACCAGACGCCGAGCACTTTTGAAAGCGGCGATACAGATCCGGACAACCACGATCTGGAGCGTCATGACGAGGGGAAAGCCCCCACCTGCACGGAAAAGGGCTGGAGCTCCTACGATACCTGCACCCGCTGCGATTACATATCCTATCAGAAAGTGGACGCACTGGATCACGACTGGAACGATTGGACGTCCAATGGAAACAAAACCCACACCCGCGCCTGCAAGCGCGATCCCGGCCACACCGAGACGGAAGCCTGTTCCGGCGTGCGCTGCGGGGATACAGGCGCATGCTCCGTCTGCAAAGGCGAATATACGGCAGCAGATCACAAATATGAACCCTGGTCGCACGATGCCGACAATCACTGGCGCAGCTGCATCTATTGCGATACAGAGCAGATAGTTTCCCATTCATTCGCGGAATATATGCATTCCGAGGCCACCTGCACATCCCCGGCTAAATATTACAGGATCTGTTCCGATTGCGCATACCAGATAGATCCCTTTGATTCCGGCGATATAGATCCCAACAATCACGACCTGATCCACCACGAGGCCAAGGCGGCTGCCTGTACCGAGATCGGCTGGAACGCCTACGACACCTGCTCCCGCTGCGACCACAGCACTTATGAAGAGCTGACGGCGCTGGGACACGACCCGATTCCCCATGCCGCACAGGCTCCCACCTGCACCGAGCCCGGCTGGGAGGCCTACGATACCTGCTCCCGCTGCGATTACACCACCTATGCCGAGCTGGACGCGCTGGGACACGACTGGAGCAATTACATATCTAACGGGGATAAAACCCACACCCTTGCCTGCAAAAACGACCCCAGCCACCACCTCATAACATTATCCTGTTTCGGCGTGAGCTGCGGCGAAACGGGCGCATGCACCGTCTGCGGCGGAGAATATACGGTAGCGCACCAATATATAAGCTCCTGGACAAGCGATGGCGCTGATGCGCATTGGCGCGATTGTATTCATTGCAAGGCAGGGAGGGAAACACGTCCGCATTCATTCAAAGAAACGCCGGTCTCTATAGCCAACTGCGTATCTCCGGCTAAGTATTCGATACGCTGTTGGTCTTGCTTCTACCTGCGTGAAACTGTTGAGCGCGGCGATATAGATCCAAACAACCACGATCTGGTGCATCACGAAGCGCAAGCGCCGACCTGTACGGAAATCGGCTGGGAAGCCTACGATACCTGCGGGCGCGAAGGCTGCGACTACACCACCTATGCGGAGCTGGCGGCTCTTGAGCATGACCTGATCCACCACGCCGCGCAGGCTCCCACCTGTACCGAAAAGGGCTGGAACGCCTACGACACCTGCAGGCGCGAGGGCTGCGACTACACCACCTATGCGGAGCTGGCAGCTCTGAACCACGACCTGCTCCACCATGCC
>USDD01000060.1 GCA_900553265.1 uncultured Eubacteriales bacterium | reverse complement strand
GAGGCATCGCTACGCGCTATGCGAAAAACACGTCATCGTTCCTTTCTGCTGTTCATATCAGGTGTATCGCTATTTGGCTGGCTGTTTTGGCTTGATCTCAGGTAGACACTATTTAAGGCTGTTCCTCGAATCTACCCGAATGGTGGCTGGAATTGCCGTTGGAAAGAGGTGGAATGGTTGCTGTATATGAAATGATAAAACAGTATAGAAAATGAATAGAAATACGCATGGCTGTATCGGTGAACGGGCGTACAGCCCGCGCGCTCTGGAAAATCGACTGAGAGGTTTTGCGGAATCGCTTTGCTGTTTTGCATTTATCGGAATGGATCGGGTGGCTGGAATCTGGATGAGATTTGTACTTTAAACATCTGATGGTAGAGAAAACTCGTGCTTCAAGGAATGCGAGCGCGTTTTCATGTATAACAAAACAAATGATGGTGGAGACATTTGGCGAATTCCTGGATATTCACCACCTCAGCAGGCGCTGCTCTGCGCTTTCTGTCACCATATAACATAGAATCCGAAAGAGATAAAAGTGCATCAAACAAAGACGACAGGCGCGTCCCGGGCCGGAGCGGGGGCGCGCCTGCTACCGCTTATTTTTCTCCATCCTCGTTGCTTTCGCGGATGAAGTACTGGGGACGGCGCTTGGTTTCCATGTAGGTCTTGGCGACATAGCTGCCCAGAATGCCGATGCACAGAAGCTGGATGCCGCCGATGAACAGCACCAGACAGACCAGCGTGGGGAAGCCCGCCACGGGATCGCCGAAGAAGAGGGTCTTGAGCAGATAGAACAGTGCCAGCAGGATGGATACGGCGCAGCAGAGCACGCCGAGCCCCGAGGCCAGCAGCAGCGGCGCGGTGGAGAAGGACGTAATGCCGTTGATGGAATATTTCAGCAGCGAGCGGAAGGAGAACTTCGTCTCGCCCGCCGCGCGCGCCACGTTTTCGTAGCCGATCCATTTGGTGCGGAAGCCGACCCAGCTGAAGATGCCCTTGGTGAAGCGGTTGTACTCGGGCATGGACAGCACGCAGTCCACCACCTGCCGCGTCATCAGGCGAAAATCCCGCGCGCCGCTGCGCACGTCGATTTTGGTGATTTTCCGGTAGATTTTGTAGAACGCGTCTGAGAAGAACGAGCGAATTCGCCCCTCGCCCTTTCGGTCGGTGCGGTAGAGATTCACGCAGTCGTACTCGCCCGTTTCCAGAATGCGGAACATGTCGACGAAGTACTCCGGCGGATCCTGCAGATCCGCGTCCAGCACGGCCACATAATCGCCCTTCGCGTGCTCAAGTCCCGCGAGCATGCCGGCCTCCTTGCCGAAATTGCGCGAAAAGGACAGATAGCGAACGCGCGCGTCCTCCTTCGCCAGCTCGCGCAGAATGCGCAGCGTGCCGTCCCGGGAACCGTCGTCCACAAACACGAACTCGAAGTCGGCTTCGGGCAGCGTCTCGGCCACGCTGCGGATGCGCCTGTAAAACAGCGGCAGAGATTCCTCCTCGTTGTAGCAGGGAACCACTGCGGAGATCAGCTTTTTCATGGGGGAACCTCCTCGCCGAAGCCGGCACTTTTGCAGATTACCATTCGAACTGCTTCTATTATCCGCGCTTTTTCGGAAAAAGTCAAGGCGCGCGGGCGAATTTCGCAAGTTGCCGGGCGTGACAATCATGGAAACGTAATGATTAGGCAAGCCAAAGGCTTGGCCGGGTCGCGCACGCGAAGCGGGCGTGACAATCATGGAATAATGTGACAGAAGCAGGTGAATACTGGAGGTATCTTTCGATTTGCGGGAGGAACCACCATGAAATCCATTTCGGAATGGAAGAACCATCGAAAAAGCGCGCGGCTGTACGCGGCGGTGGGCGAGGATGATTCCTCGCTGGAGCGGAGCATGCGTGTGCTGGCCATTCGGATGCACGTGTCGGGCCGCACGGCGCTTCGGCTGCCCGCGCGCGCGATGCGGGAGCTGAAGCGTCTGGCGGAGCGCATGTCCGCGCTGCGCGCCGAGGGCGACGCGCTGACCGATCGGCTTTCCCAGGAGCTTCGGCTGATGGAGGCCTGCGCAGGACAGGCGCGAAGCGATGCGGCGCGGGATCTGCCGGCGGCGGACGGTCGTGCCCGGGCGGCATGGATGGCCGACGCGCTGTGCCTTCGGGGCGAGCTGCGCCTGAACCGGGAGCGGCTGATGCTGGCCGTGTCTGCGGTGAACGAGATTCAGCCGCTGGAGATGGCCGAGCTGTGGGCGGTTCCCGAGGCGCTGCGAATCGCCACGGTCGAGGGCTTTCTGCGTCTGGCCGGCGAGATCGCGGACTATGCCGGAGAGCGCGAGGCCGCGCGGCGCTGGGCTGCGGGCGAGGGCACGCCGCAGGGCTCGGACGCATTCTGCGAGCACGCGCTTCAGCTGCTGTCGGAATCGGACGAATCGGAGAAAATCGCCCTGCTGGAGCGGGAGGCGGCGCGCCGCGGCACGACGCTGGAGCGAATGGTGGAGAGCGCGCACAATCGCGAGGCGCTGCTGCGCATGCGGCTGGAGAATCTGGCGGCCAACCGGCGGCTGATCGCCGGGCTGGACTGGCGGCGCTGCTTTGAAGAGCTGTCCGAGGTGGAGGCCGAGCTGTGCTACGACCCGACGGATATTTACGCGCGAATGGACGAGGAATCCCGCCAGGCCGTACGCAGGGAGACGGCGCTGCTGGCGCGCAGGGCGAAGCTGGGCGAAGTGACCATCGCGCGCCACGCCGTGCGCGCGGCGCAGGCCGCCGTCCGCGAGGGCGAGCCCGAGGCGCGGCGGACGGTCTGCTGGTGGCTCTATGACGACGAGGGGCGCGCGGCGCTGATGCGGCGCATCGGCGCGCCGGGCATTCGTCTGCCCCAAATGGTTCCCGACGCGGACGGAAGGCGCTGCGTGCTGGGCCTTGCGATTCTCGCGGGGCTGATTCTCGCGCTGTTCGGAAAGGCGGTGGAGAGAATCTGGCTGCTGCCGCTGGGAATTCCGCTGGCGTGGGGCGCGGCGACGGCGCTGGTGGGACGTTTTTTTCCCCGCTGGACGCGGCCGTGCAGGCTCCTGAAGCTGGAGATCAACCGTGTGCCCGACCAGCTGCGCACGCTGGTGGTCATGCCGGCGCTGCTGTCGTCGCCCAAGCGCGCGGCGGAGGTCTGCGCGAAGCTGGAGGCGCTGGGCTGTCTGGAAAGGGACGAAAACATCCGCTATCTGCTGCTGGGGGATTTTGCCGACGCGGAGGCGGAGCATGCCGACGGCGACGAGGCCGTGGCGCAGGCCGCGCGGCGGGAAATCACCCGGATGAACGACCGCGCGGGCGAGGAGAAGTATTTCTATCTGCACCGCGGGCGCGAGCTTCTGAAGGCGGACGAAAAATGGATGGGCCGGGATCGCAAGCGCGGCGCGCTGATGGCGCTGAACCGGCTGCTGCTGGGTGAGGAGGGCGCGCAGGAGGCGTTTTCCGAGGAGAACGGCGCGGCGGAGAAGCTGCGCGGGCGCTATCGCTATGTGCTGACGGCGGACTGCGACACGCGCTTTCTGCCCGACGCGGCACGGCGGCTGATCGGCGCGCTGGCGCATCCGCTGAACGCCTCGCGCGCGGAAAACGGCGTGCGCAGGGGGTACGCCGTGCTTCAGCCCCAGATGGAGCTGGCGGCGGACGCCTGCGTCAACCGCTTTGTGCGCCTGTTTGCGGGAGCCGGCGGGGCCAACGCCTATCCCACGTCCATCTCCAATTTCTGGCAGGATCTCACCGGGCGCGGCGGCTTTGGCGGCAAGGGCCTGTACGATGTGCGGGCGTTTCAGTCCGCGCTGGACGGCGCGCTGCCCGAGGGGCGAATCCTCAGCCACGACCTGATCGAGGGCCTCATCGCCGGCGCGGCGGTGGTGAGCGACGTGACCTTCTACGATGAATTTCCGGCGACGCTGGGTTCGCTGGTGAAGCGGCAGAACCGCTGGACGCGGGGCGACTGGCAGCTTCTTCCGCTGCTGTTCTCGGCCAGGCGCTATCCGCCCGACGGCGAACGGCTCTCTGCGGCGGCGCGGACGCAGCTGCTGGACAATCTGCTGCGCAGCCTGTGGGCACCGGCGCTGATTTCGCTATTGACGCAGGCAGTCTGGCTGGGCGCGATGGAGCTGCTCTCGCTGGGACTGCTGTTCGCGTTTCTCGCGCCCATCCTGCATCTGACGCGCCCGTCGAAGGAGCAGTGGCGGCGCGCGCTGGCGGAACTGCTGCTGCTGCCGGTGTTTACCGCCTGCGCGGGCGACGCGATTCTGCGCACCCTCTGGCGGCTGGCGTTTACGAAAAAGCACCTGATGGACTGGGTGACCTCGGCCGACGCGGAGGGTCTGCCTGGAGGCACTGCGCTGCCCGGGCGCATCGCGGCGCTGCTGCTGCTGCCGGGCGTGCTCAATCCGTCGGGACTGCTGGCGGCGATTTCGCTGAGCGGGCTGTTCCTCGTGACTCCGGAATGGATTCGGGACATGGAGCAGTCGCCCATGGACGCGCGGGAGCCGCTGGGACGCGAGGATCGCGCGGCGCTTCTGTCGCTGGCCGGGGACGTGTGGCGCTTTTTTGAAACGTATGTGGATGAAGAAAACCACTTCCTGCCGCCGGACAACGTGCAGATCGACCCCGACGTGGGCGCGGCGCGGCGAACCTCGCCGACCAACATCGGCCTGTATATGATGAGCGCCGTCTCAGCGCGAAAGCTGGGCCTGATTTCGGCGCAGGAGGCGCATCGGCGCATGGAGGAAACGACGCAGACCCTTGAGCGCATGGAGAAGTGGCGCGGACATCTCTACAACTGGTACGCCACCGATACGCTTGCGCCGCTGCACCCGAAGTACGTCTCCTCCGTGGACAGCGGCAATCTGGCGGCGGCGCTGCTGCTGTGCGCGGCGGACGCGGAGACGGATGACGCTTCTCTGGCCGGGCGCATGCGCGCACTGGCGGAGAAGATGGATTTCGCCGCGCTGTACGACTCGGAGAAGAACCTGTTCGTCATCGGCTTCGACGCGGAGCACGAGCGGTTCAGCCAGTCTCACTACGACCTGCTGGCCTCGGAGGCGCGCATTCTCAGCACGGCGGCGCTGATGCTGAGCAAGGTTCCGCTG
The DNA here is from genome assembly GCA_900553265.1 of uncultured Eubacteriales bacterium. Lineage (GTDB taxonomy): Bacteria > Bacillota > Clostridia > Christensenellales > Aristaeellaceae > Faecivicinus. The sequence goes on along the minus strand of USDD01000060.1, from coordinate 12,406 downwards.
AAGCACTGGTCGAAGCTGTCGCGCCCCTGCGCCGACGTGGAGGGCCGCAGCGCGCTGATCTCCTGGAGCGGAACCATGTTCGAATATCTCATGCCGGAAATCTGGACGCGCGCGCCGCGGGAGACGCTGATCGGTCAGACCGTGTCCGCGGCGGTGGACGCGCAGCGGCGGCTGGGCGAGCGGCTTCGCCGGCCCTGGGGCGTGTCGGAGTCGGGCTATTACGCCTTCGATCTTTCGCTGAACTATCAGTATCGTGCCTTCGGTCTGCGGGCGCTGGCGTTGGGCGGAACGGCCAACGAGGAGGTCGTCGCGCCCTATGCCGCCGCGCTGGCGCTGGCGGTGGCTCCCACAGAAGCATGCAAAAACCTCCGGCAGATGGAGAAGCTGGGCTGGCGCGGCGAGTACGGCTTCTATGAAGCGGCGGACTATCAGCACGCATGGGGCGACGGCACGCCGCGCATCGTGCGCAGCTACATGGCTCACCATCAGGGCATGGCGCTGTGCGCCGTGTGCAACGCGCTGACGGACGACGCGCTGGCCGAAACCTTCGCGCGGATGCCCGAGGCGCGGGCAGTGCGCCTGCTGACGGATGAAAAGCCTACGCCGCGGGTGCGGCTGCGGGCGCGCCCCGTCTCGCCCAATCAGGAGCGCCGCCGCCCGGAAAACCGGGACGAGCGCATGGCGCGGCCGGAAAAACGCATTGTGGACGCGCATCTGCTGGGCGGCGCGGGCGCGACGGTGCTGCTCACCGCCGACGGCGCGGCGCACTACGTCCGAAACGGCGTGATGGCCACGCGCTTCGACGGCGATCTGCTCAATCGTCGGGACGAGGCGCGCACGCTTCTGCTGCGCGAGAACACGGGCGAGGAGGTTGTTTTGGGCGCGGAAAATCTGCAATACGCGCCGGGCGGCGCTTCGGCGGTCTGCATGGTCGGCCCGCTGCGCTGCGAACTGCACCTGAGCGTGTCGCCCGAGGACGGTGCGATGCTGAAGCAAATCTCCATCCGAAACGAATCCGGGCGCGCCGAGAGCATCCGACTGGCGGACTGCATTCCCGTGGCGCTGGGTACGCCGGCGGATCAGGCCGCGCATCCGGTGTTTCAGAACCTGTTTGTGGAGAGCGCGGAGCCTGTGCCGGGCGCGCTGTGCTTTTCGCGCCGCCGCCATGCCGCGGGCGAGCGCCCGCCGGTGCTGGTGCATCTGGTTTCCCGGGGCGAGGACGTGTCCTTCGAGACGGACTACGAGCGCCTGTCGGGGAGGATGGACCGCGTCCGCTGGGAGATGAGCGGCGCGGCGGGCATGACGCTCAATCCATGCTCGGCGATTCAGTGCACGCTGACCCTCGCGCCGGGCGAGGAGGACAATATCCACTTCGCCATGGGCCTTACGGACGATGGAGAGAAGCTGCGCTGGATCGAGCGCAACCGCGCCGAGGACGCGCCCGAGCGCGCCGAGCGGCTGTCCGCCATGCAGTCCCGGGCGATGCTGGGCTTTCTGCGGCTGGAATCGGGACAGTACCATCTGCTGGATCGGGCGGCGGCGCTGCTGGCGGATCCGCGGCTGTCCGCGCGTGCTCAGCGCGGCGAAGCCGGGCCCTGCGGCCGGGAGAGACTGTGGGCGCTGGGACTGTCGGGCGACCATCCGCTGTGGGTCGTCGCCGTGCGCGGCAGGGACGAGCTGCCCCGGGCGCGGGAGGCGCTGCGGGCCTGCGAGTTTTACAGAAGTCTCGGCTGGAAGCTCGATCTGGTGCTGCTGAACGACTACGGCAGCGATTATGCCCAGCCGGTGCGCGACGCGCTGAGCGATCTGACGGCGTGCAGCCCGATGAACGAACTGCGCGACTGCCCCGGCGGCGTGCATCTGCGGGACGGACAGAACCTCTCCCAAGAGGATCGCGAAACGCTGCGGCGCGCGGCGACGCTCTGGTTCGACGGCAATCGGGATTTTTACGCGGCGCTGCGCGAGGCTCTGGGTGCGCTGGAGCGCACGGGGCGAGGCTGGAAGCCCATGGACGTGGGCGAAAACCGGCTGGCGCGCATGCAGATCGAACCCGCCAACGGCTACGGCGGCTTTCTGGCCGACGGGCGCTACGCCATCGACGTGCTGCCCGAGCGCACCACGCCCGCGCCCTGGTGCAATCTGCTGGCCAACGATCGCTTTGGCGCGCTGCTGACCGAGCGCGGCGGCGGATTCCTCTGGAACGCCAACAGCCGAAGCGGCAGGCTCACGCCCTTCGCCAACGACGCGCTGCGCGAGGGCTGGGGCTGGATGCTCTATCTGACGGACGATTCCACCGGCGAGACGCTGCGCCTGCTGCCGGGGCTGAAGCCCCAGACGGCTTTTCGCGCGATCTACGGCGCGGCGGAGACGGTGTATCGCTTCGAGACCGAGCGCGTGTCCGGCGAGGTGGCCGTGACGGTGCGCGAGGAGGCGGCGGAAATGCGCGTGCATACCACGCTGCGCTGCGCCGACGACGGCGAGTATCGGCTGGTGGGCTTTGTGGACTGGCTGATGGGCACGGACGGCCGCGACGCGGCGTTTCTGCGGACATGGTCGCGGGACGGCGCGTGCTTCGCCTGCGGCGCGGACGGTGGCGTGGGCTATTTTGCCGCGGCCAACGCCCGGGTGCGCGCCGGCGGCAGCCGGACGGCCTTCCTCGGCGCGGGCGGCATTCAGGCTCCCGAGGGAATCGACGGCGCCGCGGCTCAACCGGGCGGATGGGCGCTGGAAATTCCCGTGTCCATTCGGGCGCAGGTTCCGCTGCGCACGGACTGGGTGATTGGCTGGGCCGACGCGCCGCAGCGCGCCTACGCCCGCGTGCGCGGCTTCTACGCGCGCCCGTCTTATGAAGAAGCGCGCGGCGAGGCGGCCGGGGCGTGGCGGGCGCGCATGGACAGGCTCATCGTCCACACGCCGGACGAAAACGTGAACCGAATGATGAACGGATGGCTGACGCATCAGACGCTGACCTGCCGCGTCCGCGCGCGCACCGGCGCGTATCAGCCCGGCGGCGCGTTCGGCTTCCGGGATCAGCTGCAGGATATGCTGGCGCTGCTGCCCATGGAGCCCGAGCGGGTGCGCGCGCACCTGCTCGTCTGCGCGGCGCGGCAGTTTGAGGACGGCGACGTGATGCACTGGTGGCACGAGCCGTATCTCGGCGTGCGCACGCACATCAGCGACGATCTGCTGTTTCTGCCCTATGTGGCGGCGGAGTACGTCCGATGGACGGGCGACGCGGCGGTTCTGGACGAGCGCGTGCGCTATCTGGAGAACCGCGCCATTCCCGAGGGGCAGACCGATCTCTTCTGCGCGATGCGCCCCGGAGAGGCGGAGGAGACGCTGCATGAGCACTGCATGCGCGCCTTCCGACGCGCCGATCGCCGGGGAGCGCACGGACTGATTCTGATGGGCGAGGGGGACTGGAACGACGGAATGAACCGAATCGGCGCGCAGGGCCGGGGCGAGAGCGTCTGGCTGACGATGTTCATGGCGGCCTGCGCGGAGCGCTATGCCGGGATCGCGCCCGACGCGGCGGATCGGGCATGGCTGCTGGCGGCGGCGGATTCCCTCCGCGCCGCGGTGGAGGAGCACGGCTGGGACGGCGAATGGTATCTGCGCGCCTATGCCGACGACGGCCGCGCGGTGGGCAGCGCCCAGAGCGAATGCTGCCGCATCGACGCGATTTCTCAGGCGTGGGCCGTGGAGGCCGGGCTGGACGAGGCGCGCTGCCGCACGGCGCTGGACGAGGCGTGGAAGCGGCTGGCGGACGAGGAGCACGGCCTGATTCGCCTGCTGACCCCGCCCTTTACGGGAGAGGACTTCGACCCGGGCTACATTCGGGATTATCCCGCCGGCGTGCGTGAAAACGGCGGGCAGTACACCCACGCGGCGTGCTGGCTGCTGATGGCGTATATTCACGCGGGCGACGCGGCGCGGGCTCATCGGGCGCTTCAGATGCTGCTGCCCATGAACCACGCCGACGCGCCGGAGAAGGCGCGGAGCTATCGCGTGGAGCCCTACGTGCTGGCTGCGGACGTCTACGACGGCGCGTTTCCCGGGCGCGGCGGATGGACGTGGTACACCGGCTCGGCGGCATGGTTCTATCGCGCGGCGCTTTCGCTGCTGGGTCTGGAAAAGCGCGGCAGCAGGGTGCGGCTCAGCGCGCTGCTGGGCGACTGGCCGGAGGTCTCGGTGGAGATGAAATCTGGTCGGAGCGTCTACCGGCTCGTCTGTCGCGCGGACGCGAGGGAAGTGTGGCTGGACGGAAAGCTCGTGGACGCGGACGAAATCGAGATGGTCGACGACGGACGGAATCACGAAGCGGTGTTCCCGCCGAGGAGAGAAGAAAAGCGGCAGGAGAAAGTACAGTGGGAGAGAGAAGCGGCGTTGCGCTGAGAAGCGAGAGGACTGAATGCTTGCGGAAAAGGCGTGTCGGCTGTATGATGACAGGCAGCGCCACGAAGTGCTGTTCCCGCCGAGAAGGGAAAGAACAAAGGACGTAAAAGCGCTCGCCGGGAGAGAGAAACGGCGCTGCGCTGACGGAAACAGAAAATCCCGCATCCATCGCGGAAGCGGGATTTTCCATGCGCATTTTTCAGCAGATCTTCAGCAGCATGGTGTGCTGATCGTCCATTTCGATGACCAGCAGGCCCTGCTTTTCCAGCTCCTTCATCACGTCGCTGAAGCGCTTGAAGCCGATCTGGCGCTCGTCGAAATCCGGGTAGTCGGACTGAATGGTCGCCTTCAGGATAGAGGGATTTACGCGGTCGAAGCCCTCGGACTTGAAGCGGTTCAGCGCCTGGGTGAACGCGTGCAGCCAGTTGGACTTGTCCATGCGCGCGCTGCTTTCATCGGAGCCGGACAGGCCGATCATCAGCGAGGAGTCCTCCGTCCAGGAGCTGAGCTTGTCCGACTTGGACGCGATCAGCGCCACGAGCTTGCCGAAGGTGGAGCAGCCGTAGCTGCGCTCGCTGAAGTCCGGGCGCAGGCGGGTGAGCGTGTCCTTCAGCTCGCTGGCGTACATCTGCTCCTCGTCCTGATCCTCCACGATGGTCTCCACCTGGCCGATCAGCTCGTTCAGGTCGCCGTCCACAATGCGCTCGCCCTTCTTGGGCTTGGGCTGTTTCTTGGCGGCCACGGATTCGAGAAACACGAACTCGTTGCAGGCATTTATGAAGATGCCCGACGCGGCCTCGGAGCGGGAGATGCCCAGCACCGTCTTGCCCATGGCCTTCAGCCGGCCCACCAGCGGCGTGTAGTCGCTGTCGCCGGAGACGATGCAGAAGCTGTCGATCAGCGGGTTGGTGTAGGCCACCTCCATGGCGTCGATGACCAGCTGAATGTCCAGATTGTTCTTCTGGCACTTGCCGTAGCGCAGCGACGGCACCACCGAGAACGTGTTGGACAGCAGGCATTCCTTCAGGTCGGAGTAGCGGTCGGTGTAGCCGTAGACCTTGCCCAGCAGGATGTCGCCGCGGATTTTGACCTTTTCAATGATGGAGCGCAGCATGCTCTCCTTGCCGCCGGCGTTTTCCAGATCGACGAAGACGGCGAAATTTGATTTGCCCAATTCTGCCGCCTCCTCACTTCAGGTTCTCGGGGTTCAGGCATTCCAGCTCCGGCAGCACGAAGCGGCCGTCTTTGCGGATGAGCACGTCGTCGAACCAGATCTCGCCGCCGCCGTATTCCGGGGTCTGAATCAGCACCAGATCCCAGTGCAGCGCCGACTGGTTGCCGTTGTCGCAGTCCTCGTAGCAGCAGCCGGGGGTAAAGTGGATGCTGCCCATGATCTTCTCGTCGAAGAGGATGTTGTTCATGGCCTTGGTGACGTAGGGATTTACGCCGATGGCGAATTCGCCCACATAGCGCGCGCCTTCGTCGATGTCGAACATGTGGTTGACGCGCACGGCGTCGTTGGCCGTGGCTTCGACGATTTTGCCGTCTCTGAAGGTCAGGCGGACGTTTTCAAAGGTGAAGCCGTCCTGGGTGGAGGGCGTGTTGTAGGAGATCACGCCGTTGACGCTGCCGCGCACCGGCGCGGTGTAGATTTCGCCGTCGGGAATGTTGCAGTCGCCGGCGCACTTGACGGCGGGCATGCCCTTGATGGAGAAGGTCAGGTCGGTTCCCCTGGCCGTCAGGCGCACCCTGTCCGTCCTTTCCATCAGCGCCTTCAGCGGATCCATGGCGCGATCCATGCGGGAATAGTCCATGGTGCACACGTCGAAGTAGAACTGCTCGAAGGCCTCGGTGCTCATGCTCGCGGCCTGGGCCATGGCCGGCGTGGGATGGCGCAGAACACACCAGCGGGTGTGGGGCACGCGGATGCGGCCGTGCACGGGCTCGAAGTACAGCGAAGAGGACAGGTTCATCTTCTCCGCCGGAATGTCCGACATTTCGGACGCGTTCAGCGGCGCGCTGAAGCCGATGTACACGTCCATTCTGTCCATCAGCGCAGCGTCGTTCTCGGCGCGGAGCTTCAGCTGCTCCTCGGTGTAGCCTTTGGCCAGCTCATGCTCGATCTCGCTCTGGCGCAGCCAGACGAAGGGCTTTGCGCCCGCGGCGTAGACCTCGCGGATGAGCGCCTTGAGCAGCATGTCGTTTCCGTTGGTGGATTCGAGCAGCACGTTCTCGCCCGGCTGAACCCTGGTGGAAAAGCGCACGAGTCCGCGCGCCAGCTTTTCAATTCTGGGATCCATCATGTTTGCAATTCCTCGCTCTCGTCGAATAAGCGGTCGAAGCCGCGTTCTTTCCCAGATAGTATAGCACATTTTTTCTCCCGACGCAAATTTCGGCCCGAAGCCGGGAAAGGCTTATTGACAGAAGGTGAGGATTTGGTTATAATATCTGTATTAAAACGGTTTAATTACGAACGGAGGCGAAGCATGGGCGTGAAGCTGGAGGACGTGGCGCGCCGGGCGGGCGTGTCCAAGGCGACGGTTTCGCTGGCGCTCAACGGCAGCGACCGCATCAACGCCCAGACCCGGGCGCGTATCGAGCGGCTGGCCATGGAGATGGGCTATCGTCCCAACCCCTACGCCCGAAAGCTGGCCATGCGCAAGAGCCGCCAGATCGGGCTGATTCTGCCGGACATCGAAAACGGCTATTACGCGTCGCTGGCCAAGCACATCTTCAACGATCTTACGGCCAGCGGCTACGGTCTGTCCATTTCCCTGTCCATGAACTCGCGGCTGACCGAGCGCCGTGCCGTGAGCGAGATGATCGAAAACCGGGTGGACGGCCTGCTGCTGGCGCCGCTGAACGTGCCCAACGCCGACGCGGGCTATCTGGAAATGCTGGACGACGCGGGCATTCCCACGGTGCTGGTCACGTCAGCCTATCCGGGACTGAACCGCCCGACAGTGATGTGCGACCTCTACGGCGGCATGCGCATGATGCTGGAGGAGCTTTACCGGCGCGGCTATCGGAAAATGGCGCTGCTGACGGGCCCGGAGGGCGCGTACTGTCTGGATCTGCGCAAGGCGGCCTATCTGGATTTCCTTCGGGAAAGGGATTTGGAATATCAGAAAATCCGCCACATGGACGGCGTGGGCTACGACGACGCGGTATCGGGAACCGGCGCGCTGATGGACGCGGAGGCGATTCTGTGCGTTAACGACATGATGGCGCTGGGCGTGGTCAACGAGCTGCGCCGGTGCGGCAGGAGCGTGCCCGATGACGCGGCCGTGACGGGCTTTGACGATTCCGCCTTTGCCACGGTATCGCCGGTGCCCATCGCCTCGGTGCGGCAGGATCTGCGCAGGATGGCCGCCGAGGCGGTGGAGCGCATTCTGAATCTGGCGCAGGACGCTCACAAGGACGATTCCGCGGGCGGCATGATTCCCTGCGAGCTGGTGCTGCGCGCGTCTGTTGGAGAAAACAAACGCCTCTGAGGGGCGAAACAGGAGGAGAAAAAATGCTGCAACTGACCAATGTATCGGTGAACTACGGCCGACTCAAGGAGAGCGTGCGCACGCGGCTGATCGAGGCCGGCGCGTTTGCGACGTTTACATGGGGCGCGCTCAGCGACCGCTCGGACGCGTACCAGTCCGCCTGCCGCGCGCGGCTCAGCGGCGATGGTCTCGCATGGGACAGCGGCTGGGTGGAGCAAAGGGCGCAGGAGCTGCGCTATGAGGGCGCGCTGCCCGAGGGAACGCCCATCGCGCTGACGCTTCAGATTCGCGATGACGCAGGCGAGGAGAGCGAGATCTATACCAACGTGTTCTACAACGCCAGCGTGAAATGGAAGGCCGGATGGATCGGCGCGGCGGAGGACGAGCCGGGCCGCACGGTCTATCTGCGCCGGGAGTTCTCCATCGATCGCCCGGTGGCCTCCGCGACGCTCTACGCCTGCGGAATCGGCTATCAGAAGCTGTACGTCAACGGCGAAGCGATGGACGGCGCGGCGCTGGATCCTGCCACGGTGGACTACAGCAGAACCTGCCAGTACGTGACCTATCCCGACTTCGCCGCGCATCTGAAGCCCGGCGCAAACTGCATCGGCGCGATGGTGGGCGAGGGCTGGCGGCGCAACCGGCTGGTGCAGGAGCGGCTGGAGTTCAACGAATTCAACCGCGTGCTGCCCTACGCCGGACAGCCGGCCTTCACGGCCATGCTGCGCGTGACCTACGTCGGCGGCGACACGGAGTGGCTCTATACCGACGGGCAGTGGCAGTGGGGCCGCGGCGCGCATTTCTCCAACGACATCTTCAACGGCGAGACCTGTGACGCGAACCACGCGTCCGTCGGCTGGAGCCGGCCGGGCTTCGTGGGCTTCGCTCCGGCGAAGACGCTGAAGGCTCCCGGCGGACGGATGCGCCCGATGATTCTCAATCCTGTGATCGAGCACAAGCGCTGGCCGGTGCTGGCCTCGTGGCCGGTGGGGGAGAGCTCCGTCGTGCTGGACTTCGGCCAGAACCTCGCGGGCGTGCTGCGCGTGGAGCTTCCGAAGCTGAACAAGGGACAGACGATCCGCCTGAGCCACGCCGAGGAGCTCAACGAGGACGGCACGCTGTTCACCGAGCCGCTGCGCAGCGCTCAGGCGACGGATACCTACATCGCCAGCGGCGACGGCCGCGATCTGTCGGTCTGGCAGCCCATCTTTACCTATCACGGCTTCCGCTATGCGCGCATCGACGGCCTCGGCGCGGGCTTCGACGTGCGGCGCGTCACGGCGGTGGAGCTGCACACCGATCTGGAGATTCGCTCCGCGTTCCGCTGCGGCGACGCGCAGGTGACGAAGATTCACGAGCTGTGCGTGGCCACCGAACGCGCTAATCAGCACCACATCCTCACCGACTGTCCCCAGCGCGACGAGCGTCAGGGCTGGATGAACGACGCGACGGTGCGCTTCGAGGAAACGCCCTACAATTTCGACATTGGCCGCATGTTCCCCAAACTCATCCGGGACATTGTCGACACCCAGAACGCCGATGGAGCCATGACCTGCACCGCGCCCTTCGTGTTCGGCGGTCAGCCCGCCGACCCGGTGTGCTCCAGCTTCCTCGTGGCGGGCATGCAGTCCTACATGCATCTGGGCAATAAAGACATTCTCGCAGAGGCCTTCGACGCGTTCGCCGCGTGGGAGAACTGCCTGCTTCAGCACAGCGACGATTATATCGTGAACTACGGCTACTACGGCGACTGGGCCTCGCCGTCCTACGCCTGCTCGGACGATGCCATGGGCGACGGCGCGAAGTCCGCCGTCACGCCCGAGGTGTTCATGTCCACGGGCTATTCCTATCACAACTGCCGCATGCTGTCGACCTTCGCCGCGGCGCTGGGCCGCGACGCGGACGCGAAGCACTGGGCTGAAATGGCCGGGAGGGTGCGCGCGGCGCTGATGGACAAGTGGTACGATCCCGCGGAGGCGAAGCTCTGCACCGGATCCCAGGCCTGTCAGGTGTTCGGCCTGTGGCTGGGAATCATTCCCGAGGCCGACGCGCCCCGCGCCGCCAGGCGCGTTCACGACGAGCTGGTGGCCAGCGACTATCGCTTCACTACCGGAAATCTCTGCACGCGCTATCTGATGGACGTGCTCAGCCGCTACGGCTATCTGGAGGACGCATGGACGCTGCTGACCAAACAGACCTATCCGTCCTTCGGATTCATGCTTCAGCAGGAGGCCACCACCGTCTGGGAGCGCTTCGAGCTGAAGAAGAACCCGGGCATGAACTCCCACAACCATCCCATGTACGGCGCGGTGGACTACTGGTTCTACGCTTATCTGTGCGGCATTCGCCCCACGAAGCCGGGCTACGAGGAATTCGAGGTTGCGCCGGTGTTCCCGGAAAAGCTGATGAGCGCGCAGGCCGTGGTGGACACGGTCAGGGGCGAGATCGCCGTGCGCTGGATGAAGCGCTATGGAAAGCTTCATCTGCACGTGACCGTTCCCTTCGGCGCCACGGCGAAGGTGTCCTTCGCCGGCGAAACCCACACGGTGGGCAGCGGCTTCCACGTGTTCTCCGCGCCGCTGGATTAAAAGCCGTACAAGCGCCGCTCCGCGAGGGGCGGCGCTTTTGTATAAACCTCCGCCGGGGCGCATATCCATGGAAACAGCAAACCGGATCGGAGGGATGAAAATGGCGCTGGAGACAAAGCGGCAGACCCTGGAGGTCGAGACGCTCATCGGGGCGCAATACAGTCAGGTGCTCGTCCGCGCGGAGACGCTGGTGCCCGGAGCGGGGCGCGAGGCCATCGAGCCGCTGCTGGCCGAGGCCAATCTTACCGTGAGCGGCGCGGACGTGCAGACGGATCGCGTGGTGCTGGACGGCTCCGCATTCTGTCAGGCGGTGTATCGGCAGGGCGAGGAGACGACGCTGCGGGCGCTGACCGCACAGGCGACGCTGAGCCATGTGGCGGAGATCGCCGGGGCCGCGCCGGGCATGCTCTCGCGGGTGCTGGCGCAGGTGGAGCACGTGGAGGCCAAGTATGAAAACGGCCACATGGTGTTTCTGGTCACCTGCGGGCTGCGCGTGCAGGTGCTGGAGCTGAAAAAGGAGGAAATCGTGGACTCGATCTCCGGCGTGGACGGACTTCAGACGGTCTACGAGGATCTCTGCTCCTTCAAGCTGGCGGCGGACGCAGACGCGGAGACGCTGGTGAAGGGCGAGATCGACCTGCCGGCGGCGCTGGACGCGCGCACGTCGCTGATGGACTGGGGCGCGGTGAGCGTGGAGAGCGCCGAGCCGGATCTGGGCGGCCTGCGCGTGCGGGGCAAGGTCATGGTGGAGACGCTGATCTCCAGCGGCGTGACGGGCCGGCCCGCGGCGCTGGTGAAGTATCCGCTGGAATTTGACCGGCTGGTGGAGCTGCCCGAATGGCTGGCGAAGGACGCGTTTGCGTGGGTGAGCATTCGCCGGCTCCAGTCTCAGGTGGAGCAGAGCGAGGACGACGCGCTTTTGAAGGTAGAGGCCGAGCTGCAGATCGCCGTACAGGCCAACGCCAAGGACTGCGTCGGCGCGCTGCGCGACGTGTACACCACCGAGGGCCGGGCGCTGATCGCCGAGCGCGCACAGATCGAGGTCTGTACCGGCATCGACCGCACTCATGTGACCGAAAGCGTGCGCGGCACGGTGCTGCTGGGCGAGAACGCGCCCGGCGTGGGCACGGTGGTGGCTGTGCGTGTGCGGCCGGAGCTGGGTCAGTGGCAAAACGAAAACGGCCGCGGCCGCATCGAGGGCGTGCTGGAGGCCACGGTGCTCTACATGCCCGGCGGATCGGATTTTCCCGCCGCCGCCCGGGCCGAGCTGCCCTTCTCGGTGGAAACGCCGGGCGAGCTGAACGACGAATCGTGGATCACCGTGGAGGTGGTCTCCGCCGAGGCCAACGCGTTGATGAGCGACCGGCTGGAGATGAAGACGCTGCTGAACATCGGCTGCGAAACCCGCCGCCGCAGCCGCGAGACGGTGGTGCGCAGCGTGGAGGAGGGCGAGCCGCTGCGCCGACGCGCGGGCATCGTGCTGCTCTGGCCCGAGGAGGGCGAGACGGCATGGGAAATCGGCAAGCGCTACGCCATGGCAGTGGACGACGTGACCGGCGGCGGCGCACGGGCGCTTCAGCCCGGACAGCCGGTGCTGCTGAAGCTGTAAGCCGAAGCGGCGGCGTTTCTCTTTCAGAATCATTATACAAATAAATTTCCCAGCATCCCCGGCGCGTTTCGCCGGGGATGTCAGGCTGTCGAAAAACCCAAGGAGAGTGCGCGAGAGCCGAAACCCTCTCGAACTTCCAATCGCGCCCAGCGGCGTGTACGGTGGGTGCGGGAGGATTTTTGCGGCGGAAAATCTCATTTTCCAGAGCAAAAACCGTTTCCTTGCAGATTTTGCGCCCGGGGATTTCGAAGAAAAAATCTGAAGGGGTGATAGGAAGACTGAACCCCCTTGGGTTTTCAGGTTTCGCCTTTGGAGAAACT